>NZ_CP092418.1:665000-973055 GCF_023716485.1 Microbulbifer variabilis | reverse complement strand
GCTTAGCTACTTTATACATCTATATGAGCCCCATTTATATATTTCATTGTCTTAGTTAAATTAAAAATCTATTTTAAATTATTTTATTTTCATTGTCTGCCTTAAAGTCAAGTATTTTGTACAGAAAAGAATATAATTAAAGGGTAAGAATATTCTAATTGAGTGTCTTTAGACCACTTTTCTATCCATTGACCCTGACTTACTATTATTTCTTCACGCTCTTTATCATTTAATCCAGCCCATTTTTTTTCAATTTCATCTTCTAGGCGATAGCCAACTATTGGTGCTCTAATAACAAAGCGACCATTAGTTTGCGCCAGTAGATAATTTGGACGTACCTGATTGAGTATAGTAACATCTATATTTCCAGCTGAATGAACAAATATTACTTCAGAAAAAATTCTAGAAACATAATCCAGCATTGTATAGCTAGATGAAGATCCAAAAATCAAACACTTGGCAGAAACCAAGGCCTCTTTATTTTGAGTAATCAGGACCCGCCCCATATTAGGTAAATGGTTATCATAATGAACCCATTGACGATATGAAATACCATTAGGTATCAACTCGCGAGCAGTCCGCCTCGGAAATATCTTATTTCCTAAATCTCCCGCCCTAACAACCTCTCTAAATTTATCATCTGAAAATAAACTCGCGACTGCTACGGTATCCAAACCTAGAACTTCTAAAGCAGCTAATAAACCACATTGTGCACCTTTGTGAGTCCAGTGGGTATCACATACACGAAAAACTCTATCCTTTGATGCTTGCATTCTCTTCACTGGATGCACAACATTATGCTTTTTATCTGCCAATTTCTCCACTTGCTCTACGGGGGTCGTTGACCCTTTTCGATGAGGATAATAGTCTGACATCACCATTTCTTTACTTGGTGCTATCAATACTGAATGAGCAGAGAGATATTCCTCCGCTAACTTACTTAAAGAATCCAAATAATCATACCAAGCCCGCTTTTCACGCCAATCTAATAATAATTTTCCAGTAAATTGTTCGACACTCTGATTGGTATCATTATCAAGAAAGAGCCAACCATCATGCCCTTCAATAATCTTTAAACTCCCTTCTATGAAAATTTGCATTGTGTCATAGTCACATTTATTATTTTCAAAACCAAAAAAGCAAGTATCACTATTTAACGGTACAGCTGCACGAAATCCACAATATAATCGTGGATGTCCCTTTGACTCTTCATTTAAAACTCTTCTTATGACATCTGGCCTTGATAGATTTATCTTTAAATAATATTTCTTTGAATTCAATCTTATATAAGGTCTAACTGTAGCGCCTTCTTTAGCCAGAACCCAACCTTGGAAAATTAAACCACTTCCCAAAAGAGTTTCAGCATCATAGGTCTGTTCACGACGCGGATAATCCATACACCACCGGAAGACTTCCGGGCAATTATTCGAGAGTGGTATTATTGAAATTTGATACATATTTTAGTTTTTTACAACGCTTTACTAACTCTAAAAAACCAATACTAATTATTCTCGTATAAGTTCGTGCTCTGTTATTAATGCTAGAGCTCTTTTGAGTTGACGAAGCATAACAGCCTCACAGAAATGCTGTTCCACTCTCTGCCTACCTCTTTTCCCCATACGTAAGCGTAATTCTCTATTAACTACTAATTTATTAATTCTATCTGCTACTTCATCAATATTGCCAAAAGGCACCAAAAATCCGGTGTCATTATCTCGAACAAGCTCAGGTATAGCCCCACGATGATAGGCAACTACAGGAAGTTCAGAAGCCATAGCTTCCAATACCGTTCGACCAAATGACTCATGAAAGTGGGAAAGATTGACCACAATATCAGCCTGGGCCAAGGCCTTTTGCGGGCTGGTAGCATAACCAACGAATTTAAGGTTCTTAGTAATTAGTCCCCGATTTTGACTGACTTGTAAGTCTTTAATATAATCATTCTCTGGACCTATTAATATACAGACAGCAGGAATAGCTTTATTTTCAAGTCTCCTTGCCAAATCTACAAAATCTGATAAACCTTTCTTGGGTAAATTACTACTGATTAATACTACCCGAACAATCCTCTCATTCGAACTGTCTGCCTCAATAGATGTCTTGTATTGATTTGTATTTATAATATTCGGTATCACTACCGTATTAACTGCGCCCAGTTCACTCTTAACAGCTTCCGAGTTTACTAACACTATATCAGCTAGTGACTTAACATGAGAAATAATATTCAATGCATCAGTTTCTAACAATTTGCAAAGAGCTATATCATGTTGTGGTAATTCACGTACATGAACTAAGGTTGGTACCTTCTGAGCTCTTGCCGCTAATAGAGGCTCATTAAGTACAAGTGTATTGGTATAGACTGCCTTGATATTGAATCGAGTTATCAGTGCCTCAAATTGTCTTAAGGTGACATGGTTTGCTGGCCGGTCAAATTTCCACCAGCCATAAGGAAGAATTACCACTCGCCAAGCATAATCCCTAATTTGTCCAACATAAAAACTATTGAGAGCACTTGGTAGCGCTACAATAAGATTAACATTCAATTTGCTTAAAGTAGACAACACATCGAGGAAGCTTCTTTCTGCCCCGTACAACAACTCACCAGCTTGATGGGCACACAGAAGTATATTCAAAGACTTCGGTCGATATTCTTGTTTCCCTGAAATCTCTGGTAGAGGCTCAAATTGACTTTCAATACCTATTGTCAAATAGTGATAAAGTGCTGGTATATTATCTTTACCGGACTCCATATATTTGTATCTATAACCAGATTCACTAAAATCTGGACCTGGATCCCTTCCCTCTGAAGCACCGACGGTCCAATAATGCTCGAATAGGTCTTCGGATAAATTCTGCAAATCTGGGTACATCTCTAAGTACCATGATTGATTGAAACGTCCTGATTGCTGCACGATATCCATAGGATTTGGCTTCAATACTTTGTTCACATTAAGACATAAAGCCTTAGGTGCTAAAAATGGACGGTGCTTTGGACTTGACGGCAAATAAAGATCTCCCATCTCCATAGCTTCTGAGTGCCAACGCCTTGCAGCATCTTCATAATCCTTACGAAGCCCAACAAAACGTGTGCTAACGTGTGTTTCACTATTCTGACTCAGGGAGTTGTTTGTAATGCGGCCAAAACTAAGTGGTATATTTGGTAACACTTCAACTAAAGCTTCCTCACCAAAAACCTTTAGTAACCTATAGTAATATTCAGTATCAGCATTTACAGACACTCTGTCCCAATAGCCGATAGTATCTATTACCGAGCGACGTACCATCAATGAAGAAATATTGCGATGTACCCAACTCTCATCTGGAAACCAACGAGAAAAATATAGATTGTTGTTAGCGCGCACCCAATGTGAAATAGAACCTTGTGCATTTTCTGATTGAAGTAAAGCTTTGGCCTGTATTTCTATCTTTTGAGGATGAGACCAGTCATCACTGTCGTGAGTGGTTATCAAGTCGCCTGTCGCACTCTCCAAAGCAGTATTACGAGCACCATAAGAACCTTGATTCTTTTGATGACGAATTAGATGAAGCTCTAACCCAGGACGAAAATGACTACATCTTAAATACGAATTTAGTATTCGCCAAGTCCCATCCGTACTCGCATCGTCAACGATTATAACCTCTAGATTACGCCAAGTTTGATTACATAGTGATGTTAACGCTGTAATCAATGTATCCTCAGAGTTGTAAGTAGGTACAATAACCGAAACTTTCGGATCAGACTCCCCACCTACAATAGTAATCGGTAAAGTAGGAGTTATGGTATCCAAGCCTAATAGACCGTCACCAGTATTGGTCAATCTACACAACTCGTATCGAGTAAGAAAACTATTGATCAATTCCAGGCGCTGATAATTAAGCTGACTACTTGACCGAGTACCATCTAATTGACTTACTAAATTAGATTTGGCTAGATTCAAATCAACGCACTCACCAAAACGCTGGGCTAATATGTCAAGCTCATTTTGAGCAATATCCAAATGTCCACATCGAAGTGCAGCCTCCAACATAAGTAAGTTTGGACCAGCATGAGCTGGATAGGAAAGTCCTTTCTCATGAAAACGCAGTAAAATATTTAACACTTTCTGCCAGTCATTTTTTACTGCGTACCAACGGGAGGTAACCCATGCTGCATAGTGACGCTCTAGCTTAGTGGCATCCGGTGTATCTATAAGGCGAATCAGCCTTGGTAATAAGAGTTTATTCCCCCCGCGCCACAGGTGATATTCCCAAGCAAGAGCGCGATTATTATATGGTAATCTACCTTCAAATTGTCCATGATTAATATAGTGTAAAAGAGGATCTATTCCCGAAGCAGCAACATCAGTATAGGTCTTTAAATACCACTCAGGATCAAAGTTCTCTATGCATGGTACAGTATCCTTAACATTAGTAAATTTTTTTTTGCGCCTATTCTTATACCAATGCAAAAGATGCTTCAATCTCAACATTTTTTTAATCCATTCAATAGGGTAGGGGCTCGCGCCCTTCCTTTCGGCCCATGGATATATAATGTAATAATGGGTTAAAGCCACTATCTTTAACGTCTAAATTAGTATCCAAGTACCATTGACTATCAAATCCAGGGCCAGGATTACGCCCCTCAAATGCACCATGTTTTAGGTAATGTAAGGCTGGATCTCTTGCTGCATCTTCATTACATGCTACATCAGGATAATTTCTTAGGTACCATTCTTCATTAAAAAAACCTGATTTAATGATTTTTTGTAATTCTTTTCTTTGCCTATGTTTTTGTTTTAAACCTTTACCCAAAATCTTGGCTACTGAAAAGGTACGTTCATTGAATGTGAGATTATTAGTTAATATAGCCTTACCATCAGGGTCTAAATTTTTTTTACGTAGTTCTTTAATTTGAAGTTCTTTTTCTTCAAGTAGGCTTGTCAACAAAGACAACTCTCTAAACCTTTCATCAACAGATTTTTTTTCTTCTAAAAGATCATCTCTCAGAGATTGAATTTGCGCCTGGAGTAATTTCTTCTCTTGGTTTAGGTTATCACGTTCATTTTTAACAAGCTTTAAATCCTGTTCAATTTCCTTATATCTAGAATTAAGTTCTGTGTTTACTTTATCTGAATCATGCTTAGCTTTCCTCATCTGTTCTAAATTGGACTCATGGGTTTTTAACTGTGATTCAAGGCTAGTAATATTTTTTTCTAATTTATGAACACTTTCTGCAGACTTAAGATGTCTGTCTTTTTGCAACTCTTGCTGTTCAGTTTCCTGTTTCCTCATCTTCTCAAGTAACTGTGTGAGGGTGGCCAGCTCCTCAAAACGTACTTTAAGGGCAATATCTTTTTCAACGAGCTCCTTGTCTTTTTGTCGTATCTGCGAATTCAAATTATTTTTCTCAATCTCCAGATTTTTAAAATTTTGTTCAACCTCTAACTCTCGCTGTTTTATACGTTGGCTAAAATTAGTAAGCTCCTTCCTTTGTAAATTAAGCTCAGCGTTAACACCTGCATACTCTGCACTCAATTTTTTTAATTTATCTTTTTTAGATAAAATATTTATCTCTAGGGACTTTACT
Source organism: Microbulbifer variabilis (assembly GCF_023716485.1). NCBI lineage: Bacteria > Pseudomonadati > Pseudomonadota > Gammaproteobacteria > Cellvibrionales > Microbulbiferaceae > Microbulbifer > Microbulbifer variabilis. The sequence goes on along the minus strand of NZ_CP092418.1, from coordinate 967,489 downwards.
TTTTGTTGATATTTTTTCGCCTGCAGTACATCAATATAGGTTTGCCCTAATCTCGCGAAGTTATCGCGAACAACTTGCCAGGAAGAGTTATTCTCGTCACGATCAAATAAATTTATCAGTGTCGAACTTATCTCATCTCCTATAGAGATAACACCCAGCCCTTCCCCATGGTATAAAGAAAAATTGGTATATTCCTCTTTTAACAACTCAAAAATCCGGAAAGTCTCACACCCTGGATTCTTTTTAGAGATTCCTGGCACCAGTACAATACTTCGTGGGGACAATTTAGATTTCCAGTGTGCTACTGTACTCTCAAGATCATGTTCATCCGTAGGGATAAAAAGTAGCAAGTCAATACTGCCATCTGAAAATTGACTTGCAACATCAGACATTGAACTTTCAAGAATATATGAGAATGTATTATAATATTGGCTATTGTAATCTTGACATTCGTAATTTATACCATCAGATGTTTCATTCTGTACATCGATACTTAAATAGCAACTAGCCTTTAGGCGAAGGTGTTTTATCGCTTGACAGAGTGCGAAGTGTGCCACATCTGAGGTGGCCCCTAAAGAAACTGCCTTCCGTGGCTGATGTGCCTCAATCAGCCAAAACAAAAAAGGTAAATGCTCTAACCACTCTGAAGGTCGAAGATAATCCGGTCGCCAAAAAATTGAACTCTGGGCTAGAGAGTTGATAGCTGGCTTTTTAGCCAAGTTTTTTGATATTTTTTTTTGCTTTTTAGTCGACATCTGAAATTTCTCAAATTATATTTAGGTAAAAGCACAGCATTAAATATTGCTAAAAATACACTTCAACTCTACTCAAATATTTTTTTGCCATAGCATTGTTTTTATATAAAATAATTCTACTTTTTGAACTACTCGATTTTCAATCTAACTTCTAGACTTTTATCCAAACCACCAAGCAGCACTCTATTGCATTTAGAAAATTGGCCATATTTTTTTGAGAAAATTGAGTTGGTACTCAATTCATTTGAAGACCAACCACGCATTATTCTTTTTGACTCCGACTGGTCAGAGCTAATAACCAGTCTGAAATTAGTAAATTCAATCTTGACTCCCTTGTTTGATAAAGTTATATCACGATCACCAATGATCCAGTTAGAGGATAAATCTTGGTCATCGCATTCATCCCTCACAATCAATAACCCGTTATTTAGGTTAGAGTAATCAATTTCCCTCATAACCTTAATACCATATCCATAGCTTATACCACTCAGCACTTTTTTATTTGTCTCATGGATTAACTTCGGAGGTAAAGACAACTTTGACCTTTCTCGGATGAATGGACGATTAATGACTGGCATTGTGTGAGCATGAACGGATCTTAGGTATTTTCTTTTAGGGTTTTTTTCATCATGTAAACCAAGTCCACCATCACCTAAAAGTGTCTCACCATCTACATTAAGATAAATCATCAGATCATCATCATGACGATGGTAATTAGAGTCATGGCAGCATTTAAATATCAGGGTGAACGAGTGCTTCTTTTTGATTTTACCCTTAACTATTAGGTAACCTGAAGAGGAATAGTCGTAGACTCTATATCCCTCTTCAGGAATTTCATCATCAACCAGCCCTTTGTCCTCACTTCGAGTATCTCCAATTATCGGGAGATAACCATTAGGTAAGGTTATTGCTTTAAGAAAGGACTCTGCCTTCGCTATGTAGTGCTCCCCTAATTTCGTTACTTTATCTTCTCCAAACACTGATAGAGAAGTTAGCTGCCTTAATCTTCCGAGCATTGCTTTCTGATAGCCAGGACTATTCTCTTTATGAACACCCTCAACAGTGAAAGCAAAAGTCACCTCATTTTCTAAACGCTCACGATTAATCCTACGATAGGACTCAAAATTATCATGTGTGAACATTAAGCTTACTGTTAGTCCAATCATAGCCTGATCAAATCCATGATTGGTATGAATGGAGTAATTCTTATCATCTTGCAACCAGTCAAGATGCTCAAAAACTAGATCTTCTAACCAATTCACTTTAACATCAGCACCAACTGGTAACTCTGCAACTTGACAAAATATAAACCAGTTAACTAAGTTTTTAAGTCGAAAAGCCGATGCATGATCGTGCCAAACTAATGGAGAATCTTTGTTGTCTTTCCCATTGTTTATCCAACATAAAATTGCTTTAAGACATAAAGAAAAATATTCTAATCTTTCCTCTTTGGTTTGTACCTTATAACTATTAATATACCAATTCAGAAATGGTAATGCCTGCAATTGCCACCACCAATTGCGGTCACATTTAACACTGTTCCAGTCGAAATTTAAAACATCTAGATCCACATCAGAAAAACTATTGGCTTCATATTTTCTTTCCAAAAATAATTTCTTCAGCTTGTTGTAGTCCGTCTGATTCCTGCTAAATATATTTTTATCAATATATAGTTTTGTTTCTGAAGCAATACCCATTTTCAGATTATTGATAGACATCTTGCTGCAAACTCTTTCTTTTAATTGTCTCTAAAATTTATATTTAACACACAACCTTAATCATAAGGAATATTAATTAAACAACCTTAATAACAAAAAAATCTTCCTATTATATTTTCATTAAAAACCTGATGCACCTAATACTAGTGCGTCATATATTAGTCATCCCTAGAAATTATTAAATCTTGATGGCGATTAAATATATTTTTAAATATAGCACCCTTAAATATCTCAGGGGAGTGACGAACTAAAACTTTAAAATTTTATCAAATACTTTTTTAATTTTAGTGGTGGGTTGTTACACTCACCACTAAACTTTAAGGGCAATCAGTTATTAAAACTCTGACAACTATTATAATTGAATTAAATTCGTAAGATTTCTCTCATGTTGGAATAAATTATCTCTGAATCGAACTGGCTTGCTGCATAGCTAGTTACATTTAATTTATGCTGACCATCCAAAATATAACTAACCAAAGCTTCTTCATCTGAAAATATATTACTGCTAGGGTATACAGTTGATGCCCCTTTCCATGGTAAAATTACTGGTACCGCGCCTGACGCCATTCCTTCTGCAACGGCTTGATGACTCCCTTCATAATCACTAACAGAAAGCAAATAATCAATTTGTTTATACCAATCATCCATATCATTACCATGGGAATCAAAATATACATTTCTTTTCCATGGTGCATTTTCAATTTTTTTGAATAATTTTGTGTATTTCTCGAGCTCACCAACATGTTGAGGATTATTCATCCAAGGCAGTTGTTCCGGCCTCTTACCTTTAACACGTAATTTGAAACGCTTATCTATGCCCCATAATTTTTCAAAAATATTTATGGCTCGATCTAATCGTTTTCCCCAGGGTACAATACCGACTATGCCCAATGTAAAGCCATCGCTATTTCTATTCTTAGAATTAAATCTTTTTGTGTCAACTGTGTTAAATATCATTTTAGCTTTAGATCTTGGTATATCAACCTTCTCTACAAACTCCTCATAACGATATGGAGCAATAAAAATATAACCATCAATCTTTTCAGCTTCCGATTCACAAAGATAATCTAATCTCTGAATCTCTTGTCGATGAACCCTTACAAAAAGTTTTTGACCTGGTTTTTTATTTCTGGAATACCATCGAATATTTCCTAAACCCCACTCACAAAATATAATATCCGATTGTTCTAACTTAACCAAACTTTGTGTTTCATCATGAACTGTGTGGCCTTTCCATTGATCTATCAGAATATCATATCTCTCATCTTTCTCAAAAGACCGCATGATATCTCCGATAAACTTAAGGTCATGGCCGGCAAATAGAATTGTATCTTTCTTATAGCTTACTAACCGTCTTACAATGTCTTGATGATTCACCCTTTTGGAAAAAGATTTGTAGGCCCCATATGACATTTTTGCAGCTTCACTATAAAGCTCAACACAGGTTAACGCTTGAAAGCACTTTTCTGCTGCTTCATCACAATCGTTTGCAAAAAGTGGATAATTTTGACCTAATAAATCCTTGTGCACTGTTGTCGGTCTGAGAATTACAGGTTTACCAGCACTCATGTATTCAAATAATTTTGTAGATAATTCCTGTGAGTTGTTATTATCAATTTCACTTGAGCGTAATGCAAAACCAATATCGGAACTACGTGACAATCCAATACTTTCCTGCCGTGAAACCTCTCCAATCCAATTAACATTACTATCATTTGAGAAAAATTCTTGTACTTCTTCTCGTCTACCACCAAGATCACCGTGAAACTTATTTCCTGCAATATTTAATTTCACATAGTGAAGTTTCTTTTTTAACTTCTTGAAAGTATCGACAAGACCTGGTGTCCCCCATTCTTCAGAAAACTTCCCAGTATAACATACAGTGTTAGAGCTATTTCTGAAACTAGGATTCTTTACTATTGGTGGAATCAATGGGGGCAAGATATAAATGTGTTCTTTCGGAATAGAAAAATCTGAGGAGTAGCTATTCTTCATTCGCTCACTTTGCACAATAGTAAATGCAGTCTTATTTAGAAGATTTTGTATCTCTTTATTTTCCTCAGGGGAAAATTCACCCCTTCTCTGAAAAGGCTCAAGGGTGTAATAAACAAGCCTGTTAGGTAGGAACTCAATAAGATCCAGTCCTAAACTAATATTACCACGGACAAGAATCCTCTCATATTGATTCTCATTATCTAGGTCACGTATGGATTCTACCACCTGTTCCAACTTCATTGGCTTAGGGTGTTTTTCTATCCGTTTTATATTTTTTATTTCATTAACTTGTGCATTCAATGGGCCACCTTCATCTGGGGCTTTTTGCAGAAAATCTAACTGAATTCGAGGGTCATTCGATAATAAACGCAAGAGCTCAACAAGCCAAACAGAAGACCCATCCATAATATTTAGATTTACATCCGCATACACTAATAATTTCAACGTATTCATGCTGCGAACTCTCTATTTGATTGGTTTGATTGCTCTACTTGGAATTGTGTTTTAATTGCTTCATCTTCTATGAAATTTTTGGAGTAGGTATCTTGCAGGTCCATTTTTAATTCAACACCATCAATAGGTTTAGCAAACTCTGTAAGAACTCTAAAAATTTCTTCATCGGTATTTCTATTGAGATATGAGTGTAAGAGGTTACTGTTTTTTAGATTTACAACAAGCCTCTTGCGGTGGTAGCTCTGTTTTTGGAATGCATTTCTTGCAATTTCAATCTCTTCATCACTACCGACAGTATATACAACATTAATAATTGGTAGGTGTGGCTCTACAAGTATGCCTAAACGTTCGCAAACTTGTTCTAGGCGATCTGCCAAAGTATGTCGTCCAAGGGTTTCTCGAACTCCAGCATTACTTATACGCTGATATTCTTCTGGGTTCTTCAAATGATTAAGAAAATCAGATATCTCTCTTTGATTATCGCTTGCACATACAATCCCCCCAAATTGTGTTATCACACCTTCTGAGTAATTGCTAATAACTGGTGTTCCACATGCTAATGACTCATACACACGACGGGCAAACATAGTTGGACTATGTTTTACGGTATTTAAATTTATGGTATATCGATAGGATTTATAAGCTTTACTCATTTCATGAGGCTCTAAGTAACCTACAACATGACTTTTGTATTTCTTAGGAAACTGTAAATGTGCAGTCCCCCTTTTTAAACACCGATCATAAATATCGTAATTAATTCCAGCTTGCTTTAATCCAGCTACAATTGTATGGAAGTTTTCACATCGTTCTTTTTTATCACTGTAATAAGATCCAGCAAATGCCGCTTTATTATTCCTTGGTGACATACAAATGGGGTTGTGCACCTTTGGCTGACAGAAAAATGATAATGCTTGTGCATCAATTCCATAGTCTTTCTTATAGGCCGGAATCATATTTGCATCACTGGTATAAACGTAATCGAACAATTTAGCTGTTGGAGCAAAGCGTTTATAGTGAACAGGATCTTCTTTAGCCCAAAAGATACTTGGTATACCTTTTTGTCGGCAATAGGTAATGACTTTAATTAATTCATCCATTCTGTTGGGGCCGTTGGAAGTATAGCCATACATTAAGCCACTCCAACTGTTACCATTGCCAAACCAACAGCTTTCTACAAATAAAAAATCAGGATGCTTTTTTTCTAATTTTTCCCGCCAGTTTGAGGGGGTAATCAAAGTAAGGTTTACCTCCGGTCGAAAGCATTCCATGGTAAATTCATCAAGAATTGCTGCGACTTTAATATCTGACAGTTTACGCAGTGGAGTTTTTGTTTCTTCTCTACTATTAACGGAGGGAGTTTTAATAGTAGGGTTAACTTTAATCTCAGATTCGAGAATAAAGTTACCATCTAGCCAGACCTTACTTTTAGCATTCCATCGCTGCAACCCAATAGCGGCCTCCACAGCTCCTTTTGGTGGCATCAGCTGGACAATTCGTTCTTCTTTAGCGCTGATATATGAAAATGAACCTACTGTTTTAGACAAAGGTAGACCTGAATATGGACCAGGAATTTCTTTCTTTTCCTTATCGAAATATTTAACTCTTACAATGATAGATTTGCTATGTTTATCTTCTGATTTTTCAAACTTAAGTTTTGCATTTAGACTATGTGGAATAAACTCATTGACTCTAAAATTTTCCCAAAGAGGTTCCTGATTTAACTCTATAAGATCTTTCTTCTTATTAAAGGCTTGAAATTCTCTAACACTAAACTCACGAACTATTACTATCTCCCCTTCCTGATAGTTAAAAGCACAAAAACCAAGCTCAATTTGCTCAACTCCTTTAGGAATAACAAATTTATGTCTCTCCTCTAACCCTTTATCAGATTCAAGGTACTTAAAATATGAATCAAGATGTGTAGACTTCGCTAACTTCCCTAGCGGCTGATCTATTTCATTTCCATTCATATCTTTTGATTTTAACAACATCACCGCTTTACGTTTATGATGCTTATGTAATTTTAACGAATCCTGATATTCTATGTTTGCATCAATAACAAGTTCCTGTCCTGGAACAACTTGAATTTGGAACCAAATAGGCTCTTTATTCGCTAGCGGTAAGGGTTCAATTTTTTTTATTAATTCTCTTGGGTTAGAATTATTATTAGACTCTTTTCTTTCACAATTCTTGCTGTTTAGCCCCTTTAATATATTAACCAATGGTAATATACGTGTAGCCAACGTTAGGTCATTAATTACACTATTCTGTGTTGCAGGTTTCCTTAAGCTTTCTTGCAAACATTGTGTTAAATGGCTAGGTACTTCAGCCTTAAATGTAATCAAATCTTCATATTTGTTGTCATTTTCAGCCAAAGGAATCACATCAGATATTACGATTCGCTTTCCATAGGCCATTGCCTCAACCAGCTTCATCGGTGATACTAGTTCACATACCGGCATTTTTTTTCGCGGGATTACTACCGTTTCTATTAACGCATAATAATCTGCTACTTTCTCATGAGCTACACGACCAACTTGAATTAACCAGGGCTTACTAGCAAGTCTTTGATCAGCCGTAATAAAATCATTTACTGGCTGCTCATCACCTACCACCAATAATTTTATATTTTCTCCTTGCTCAATTAGTTCGGCACAAGAATCCATCAATAGATCTAATCCCTCATAAAAATTCAAGCTGCCTACATATCCTATAACTCTATCATGTGACTCTATACCCAATTTCAAACGTAAATTATCATCTTCGGGATTTTTCTTTGGAAAAGAATTAATCCCATTTGGGATAGCATGTATTTTGTTCGCACTAACTCCACGGTCAACCAATTCTGATCTCATTGCGAGATTAAGAGTAAATACCTCTAAGGCCTGCTTACTCACAAAAGAGTTACGCTCAGCTTCAATTTTAAAAAAAGAGGTGTTTTCAAAATTTGGTTCACGGGCAGCACGAGAAAGTTCCCAGAAACCACGAACTTCATTATAAAATGGTAAATTGAGGCGTTTTGCCGCGATCCATGCGGGTAGCCCAATAATATAGTCTGAGGCAGCTAATACTACTGCTGGTCTATAAACTTGGAATAACTCAACAAAGCGCGCCACACAGGCTTCCAGGTGTGCTGTTTCATCAGCCGGTGTTTGATCATTATGCCAACGGCTATGGATGTATAAAACCCCATCAATTTCAGCCTCTGCATTGATTATATTTTTCTTTGCTCCCAGCTCCCATGGCCGACCCGGACGAACAATACATAACGTCTCAAAGCCATGGCTATTCAATTCCTTTGCAACCTCCTGAGTTCGTACTGCATATCCGTTACTGGCATAACTTTGCCCATGACTAACTATATAAGCTATACGCTTATCAATAGGGGTATACAATCCATTAACGGGGTGGCGCGCAAGTGTTTCAGCGTGTTTTAACAGTACATCCATAGGAAATTGTGTCCAGCGATTAGCAAACTGATAATTACTATTAGGTTTTAGCGGCAGGTTCCGCTCAACTAAGTACCTAGCTAAGTAGGCCTACTGAGTCGATAATGAAATTCTTAGCTGATAGGTTTTTAATTTCTTCAGTGAAAGGGCTATGTTTAACAAGTACACAAATCACATCAGCTTCATCCAGAGATTGCCTCAAAGATACAAGTTCTATATTTTCTCGTACAAGATCCTTCGGAAGGCGTTCGATATTAGGCTCAACAACCTGTACCTGACATCCTAATTTTGAAATTTCGCTTGTAATACTCAGTGCAGGACTTTCACGTAAATCGTCAATATCCGGTTTAAAAGCAATGCCTAGGCATGCCACTTTAATATCACTTGTGGTACACCCAGTTTTACTTTCGCATGACTTGATCAATGCATCTTTAACTTGATTCAATACCCAACTCGGCTTTTTATCGTTCACCTCACGTGCCGTGCGTATCAAATGTGCCTCTTCAGGACATGAGTCAACAATAAACCAGGGATCTACGGCAATACAATGACCTCCAACACCTGCACTTGGTTGTAATATATTTACTCTAGGATGACGATTGGCGAGGGAAATCAACTCCCATACATTTATATCTAGTTTTTCACAAATAATCGACAATTCATTCGCAAAGGCAATGTTTACATCTCTAAAACTATTTTCGGTTAACTTCGCCATTTCAGCAGTTCTAGCTGTCGTTACCAAACATTCACCTGAAACAAAAATTTTATACAGAGCTTTGGCCGCTTCAGAACATTTTGGTGTCATGCCTCCAATGACACGATCATTTTCAACCAGCTCACGTACCACGTGTCCAGGTAGGACTCGTTCAGGGCAGTGTGCAATACGAATATCGGAAGATTCGCCATGAGTTTGGGGGAAGGTAAGATCTGAACGAATCTCAGAAAGCCATTCAGACATTTTTTCAGTTGCTCCTACAGGAGAGGTAGATTCTAATATTACTAGATCCCCTGATTTTAGAACTGGGGCTAAAGCTATTGCAGCAGCTTTAATGTAGCTAAGATCTGCTTCATGATGATTATTCTCAAGTCCTGACTTAAAAGGCGTAGGCACTGCAATCATAAAGGCATCTGATGGCTGTGGCTTAGTTGTAGCCTGGAGATATCCTTCTGTTACCGCAGCGTGTACGATCATATCTAGCTCAGGTTCTACAATGTGAATTTCACCCCGGTTAATCGTATCCACAGCATTTTGGTTTACATCTACGCCTATCACTTTTTTCCTCCGTGAAGCGATCACGGCGGCAGTAGGTAATCCAATATAACCTAACCCAATAACGGAAATAGTTTCAAATTTCATAAACACCTTTAAAGAACTTTCCTGCTTGTTATTTTAAAAGTAAAGCAATTAATTTACTCTGCCTTTTAATCCTATTTTTTTAAACTGATTAATTCGTTGATTATTTTTTCACAGGCCTTGCCATCACCATAGGGATTATGTGCAAAGCTCATTTCCTTATATGCACTCTCATTTGTGAGCAGCAAATTTAGTTCCCGAGTAATATTATCTACTTCCGTCCCGACCAGCTTCACGGTTCCAGCAGAAATAGCCTCTGGGCGTTCCGTAGTATCCCGCATTACTAGAACCGGTTTGCCAAGTGAAGGGGCTTCCTCTTGAATACCTCCAGAGTCAGTTAGAATAATATTGGATTTATTCATTAAGTAGATAAATGGTAAGTAATCCAGTGGCTCTATAAGGTATATATTCTCTATTCCCTTCAATATACGATTCACTGGTTCACGAACATTTGGATTTAAATGTACTGGGTATACTATTTGAATATCTGGGTGTTCTTTAGCGGTATTTACTAATGCCTGACAAATTCGCTCAAACCCACCACCAAAGCTTTCTCGTCTATGCCCCGTTACCAAAAGCAGCTTTCGAGCATCTTCTAAAAAAGGAAATTCCTCCCTTACCTTTTCATAAGTTGACTGGTTGCTATCAAGCTTATGGACGACTTCCAGTAGAGCATCAATTACTGTATTTCCTGTAACAAAAATACTCTCTTCTAAAATCCCTTCTTTTATTAAATTATTTTTGGAATCATTTGTAGGAGCGAAATGTAATGCGGTTAAAGCACCTGTAAGCTTACGATTCGCTTCCTCTGGCCAGGGTGAATAAATATTCCCCGTCCGCAATCCTGCTTCAACATGCCCGACAGGGATTTGTTGATAGTAGCAAGCCAAACTCGTTGCAAAAGTTGTCGCTGTATCGCCGTGCACTAATACAATATCTGGCTTTGATTTTGTCAATACTTCACGCATTCCCTGAAGAATACCCGTCGTTATATCTGTTAAATCTTGCCCCGGTTTCATCAAATTCAAATCATAATCTGGTTTTAATTCAAATAGACTAAGAACTTGATCAAGCATTTCTCTATGTTGTGCAGTAACACAGACTGATGCATCAAACCGAGTATCACGCTGTAACTTTAACGCCAAAGGAGCCATTTTTATCGCTTCTGGGCGTGTCCCAAACACGATTAGAACTTTCATCTCCACATTCCCCTAAATAAACTTATCTTTTTGCATCCATAATTTGATACTCAAGTTCCTGACAACGCAAAAAATACTTTTCTAATAAACGTTGAGTTTCTTTTAATTGCATGAGAACTAAATCATTTGATTGAGAAAGATCTCTATTACTTACCTGAAAACTGTTATTGCCCTTATTTAAGTCAATATCAGATCGTATATTCAGTTTTTTATGATCTACAGGCTTTACTTCACGCCCCTCACTTCGCCCAAAATTTAAGTAATGTATAAGTGGGTTCTCATTATTCTGAACGACATCAGGATACTGTTCTTGATAACTTACACTACAAAACGAAACCGAAGGGTTTCTCCCCATTCTCCATCCATAACGTAGATAATGCTGTTCAGGTGTTAGCTTTTTGCTTTCCACATCTGGATGCTGATTTTTGTACCATTCAGCATCAAAAAGAGGAGATTCCATTAATAATTGAATTTGATATCTCTCATCCATTACAGCTTCCTCATAACTCATCACTTAAAAAATTTCGTTAACACCTAAAACTTACTTCTGGTAATTGTTAAGCACTATAGGTCTCCACCAAGTATCATTTTTGAGATACCAGCTAATAGTTTTCTGTATACCTGATTCAAAAAATTCACTCGGCTGATATCCTAATTGTGAAACAGCCTTATCTGTGTTCACAGCATATCTACGATCATGGCCAGGGCGATCAGAAATAAAATTTATTAATTCTTGTGCCCTTCCTTGTATTGCATGTACTGCCAGAGGATATTGTTTTTTTAGTTCAGGGTCTCTGGAAAATTCTTTATTGATTTTTTTACATATCAGCTTAACGATATCGATATTGGTCCATTCATTATTCCCACCTATGTTATAACACTCCCCTAACTCTCCTTTTTGTATCGCCAGCTCAATCCCACGGGCATGATCAGCTACAAAAAGCCAGTCACGTACTTGCTGGCCATCACCATATATAGGCAATGATTTGTTCTGTAGAATATTGGTGATTACTAGTGGTATTAGTTTCTCTGGGAAATGGTAAGGCCCATAGTTGTTCGAGCAATTACTGGTTGTAATCTTTAGGCCATATGTATGATGGAAAGCACGCACCAAATGGTCAGAAGCTGCCTTACTGGCTGAGTAGGGGCTATTAGGTGCATAAGGTGTGGTTTCACTAAATGGTGAATCCTCAGAATTCAAAGCTCCATAAACTTCATCCGTGGAAACATGATGAAATCGATGGCTATCTTTGTTTATTCCTTCATCCAACCACACCCTCTTAGCCGCCTTAAGTAAACTGTATGTTCCGATAATATTGGTTTCAATAAATGAATCTGGACCACAGATAGACCTATCTACATGACTTTCTGCCGCAAAGTGTACCAGCGTATCAATTTTATACTCTTTAAGTAGAGCTTCTACTAGAGATGTATTACAGATATTTCCATGACAAAAATAGAAATTAGTATTTTTTGCTACCGGATTCAGATTCGCTTTATTTCCTGCATAGGTTAAAGCATCGAGAACTATAATTCGATCCTCAGGGTGATTTTCCATCCAATAGTGTACGAAATTCGCACCTATAAACCCTGCGCCACCAGTCACCAGTAAATTACTCATTCTGTAGCTACCACTTCTTTTTATAAAGTAGGAAAGAAATAATTGAATATATGCATAGCTCTAAGTAATCGATAATTAAATATTAAAATATGACGTATTTAACTTCTAACTTTAGGCCCCTATATCCTTTTTGTAAGTTACAAAAAAGGATATAGGAATCGAGTATACTTTTTAGCTATTAACTTTTTCTTGTAACACTTGGCGTAATGCTTGACGCCAGTGCTTTAGCTCAATACCTAGATCTTCTACGAGGCTACTTTTATCCAATACACTGTATGACGGCCTTACCGCGCAAGAATGATATTCGGCATTTCCAATTGGTATAATATTGACATTAGCGTCTTTGGTTAGCACCCCTAAATTTTTGGCTTCCTCATAGATCGCTACAGCAAAATCATACCAGCTGGCTGTACCGGCATCGGTGCAATGATAAATACCGCTAACTTCCGGTTTGCTTACCAAACTAAAGATAGTTTCAGCCAATGTTATACAGCTAGTAGGGGTACCTATCTGGTCTGCAACTACACCTAACTGATCACGCTCGCGCATAAGTCTAAGCATAGTGTTGGTAAAATTAGCTCCGTGGGCGCCATAAACCCAGGCTGTCCGTAAAATGACTGCTTGTGGTAATACACTTTGAACAGCAGCTTCACCAGCAGCTTTACTTTCTCCATAGATACCCAATGGACGAATCGAATCCTGAGGTTTGTATGGGCTACAACCCTGGCCATCAAATACAAAATCTGTGGAGATATGTATTAAGCGAGTATCCATTTCGTGACAGGCCCTAGCTAAGTTTTCCGGACCCGTAGCATTAATTGCGAAAGCTTGCTCTCTCTCTGATTCCGCCTTGTCTACCGCCGTGTAGGCAGCGGCATTAATCAACGTATCTGGTTTGTACTTATTAACAGCTTGCATAACCTGATTACTATCTGTGACATCCAGATCATTGCGGGTTAGCGCTACCAGATTGACATCGCGCGGTTTGCGTTTTTGTAATTCTCTTGCCAGCTGGCCATTTCTACCTGTTACTAGGATTCTCATTTACTTATTCACACTGAATTAGTTAGTGCCAACTGTTCCTGTCCCTTATGGTGGAAACTAGGAATGATGAAGCTTATCCCTCAAAGTTACATACCTGAGCCTATTCATTATTTTGGCTATACTTTGATGAATAGATCTTGTCTACAACGAGCCTTTACTCGAAAACAAACGCATCTTTTAAATATTTTCCCTCAGCATCTTTAGCCGAGAGTTTTGGCTCCTCGCCATTTACCAAGGGCCATTCGATCGACAGTTCAGGATCATCCCAACGGATGGAGTTCTCATACTCGGGTGCATAGTAATCAGTACATTTATAAACGAACTCTGCCTCAGAACTAGTGACATAGAAACCATGAGCAAAGCCTTCCGGCACCCAAAGTTGGCGCCTATTTACTGCTGAAAGCGTCACGCCAACCCACTGGCAAAAAGTTTGCGAATTTTTACGTAAATCAACCGCCACATCAAAAACTTCACCTTTAGTGACTCGAACCAGCTTACCTTGACACTGCTTGGTTTGGTAATGGAGGCCACGAAGTGTTCCTTGTGTAGATTTGCTGTGGTTATCTTGAACAAAAATTCTATCTTTACACTCTTTATTGAAGAAATCCTGGCGAAAGGATTCGTAAAAGAAACCACGATCATCATTAAAGATTCTAGGTTCAATAATTTTCACATCGAGAATTGCGGTTTCAATCACTTTCATGCGGTTTCTCTAACTGCTGATTTTTCTCAACATGGGTCAAGCATTTAGGTCAAAGTAATGTGGCTAAGCGTTGCTGAGTTAAAGAGGAGATTTCGCCATTTTCGTACAATAGGTTCATGAGATATTCACCATACCCACTCTTCAAAAGTGACTGAGCTTGCTTTTCCAGCTGCTCTGCGCAGATAAATCCCTTACGATAGGCTACCTCCTCTGGGCAAGCAATTTTCAACCCCTGACGACGCTCCATAGTTTGAACAAAATGTGCGGCCTCAAGCAGGTTGTCATGGGTTCCGGTATCCAACCAAGCACTACCACGGCCTAAGAACTCAACGTTTAGTTGATTTCTGTTCAAGTAAGCATTATTGATATCAGTAATTTCTAGTTCACCACGAGTACTAGGCTTCACTTCTCTAGCTAAGTCACACACCTGATTATCATAGAAGTAAAGACCAGTCACAGCATAATTAGATTTAGGTTGAACCGGCTTTTCTTCTAGGCTTATTGCTTTACCTTCCTTGTCAAATTCAATGACTCCATAATCCTTTGCATCTGCTACTCGATATCCGAATACCGTTGCACCATCTTCACGTGCATCAGAGCGCTGCAGTATCTGACTAAAATGTTGGGCATAAAATATATTGTCGCCAAGTACTAAAGCACTACTATTGTTTCCTACATGATCACGGCCTATCAAAAATGCTTGTGCTAAACCATCTGGGCTTGGCTGTATCGCATAGCTAATATTAATACCCCATTGTTCACCACTTTCAAGTAAGCGCTGGTACAAATATTGCTCTTCTGGAGTAGTGATAACCAATATATCTCGGATACCCGCAAGCATTAGAGTTGTCAGGGGATAATAAATCATTGGTTTATCATAGACGCCCATCAGTTGCTTGCTTACCCCTTTAGTTAGGGGGTATAAGCGCGTACCAGAGCCACCAGCAAGAATAATTCCCTTCCTAGTTGAGCTTCCTTTTATTTCCATAGTTTTCCCCTGAAGCTAAATAAGCTGCTCCCTCCTTATTATGTTTGCTTTCTCACTCTCAATTACCAAAAGTAATTAAAAGAAGGAAGTAACTTTAAGTTTTAGAAGGACAAAACTGCCGCCGTTCCTACAGCAATACGATAAAGAATTTCTGTGACATCTTTAGTCACCTGTAGCTCACTGGAGCGCACTTCTGGCATCACCATTATTTCATCGCCAGGGCGCAAGATATCCTTCAGACGATTATCGAACTTCCTTTTTTTAACCCGGCTGATTGTGCCATCCAAATGCAGGATCACCAGTTCATCTTGATTGGCGTTATTGGAGAAACCGCCAGCCATTTCAATATAATTTTCCAGTGTATGGCGCGCATTAAATACCAGTGATGTGGGGAAAATCACTTCACCTACTACTGAAACGGTCGAGTTCTTCAGGGGCACCACCAGCCTATCACCATCTTCAAGCAACATCGTTCCAGCATTGGGATTGTTAGCCAGTACCACTTGACCACGGGGATGTGCTTTTCGTGCCTCAGCAATAAATTTTTGAATCATTGCCGCATTTTCAGACTGAGCGCCTTTTTCTAACTCAGTGTTTGGCTGGCGGGTAAGAACTTCCATCTGAAGTGCATCAAGGGAGCGTTCTAGTGCTGCACGCTGCTTCTTGGCCACGCTCTTACGATATAACTGCACTGCAGATTGATCGGCATTACCGCGATACTGAAGCTGCGACAAGAGATCTTCTAGGGTTGCGCCGTAGGGAAGGACATAGCTGGCAGGGCCATCCAATTCACCACTTACGCTAACGGATATCGATTTGATGTCGTTATCTCTAACCAACTCAACTCTGGCCCCAGGATAAAGCACAGTATTCAGAGCTTCTTCTAGAGGTAAATAGCTGGCTTGCTGCTGATCATCGATCACTTGGGTAATACGGGCAAAATTAGCCTGCGGATCCGGCTTGGTAACCAGTAACATCTCCCCTAACTGGGTGTAAGGACCGTTAAATTCAATTTCTGCGGCCTGTTGCACCGCGCCTTCGATAGAAACGGCTCCGTTACGTGCTCCAATAACAATGGTATCACCATTACGCAGCTGCAATGCGGGCATGCTGCCCTTGGTAAGGAAGTTATACAGATTGACGCTTTGCAACAGCTGATCACCACGTACAACTTTAACATCTATAAAGCTGCCACTATCGCGATCAATACCACCGGCACTATCCAGATAGTAGAGGATGGAGTCAGAGGAGTATCCATTATATAAGCCTGGATTTTTCACATAGCCAGTTACAAATACTTTGACTGGCTGACTCGCTTCCAGATTGGCATAGGCGCGCACATTTTTCTTAAATACGCTTTTAACGTGACGCAGAACAAAATCATTGAGTTCACCATTTTTCACGCCGGCTACATGTACCGGCCCAACCTCAGGCACAAAAATATTACCCTGGGGGTCCACCGCCAGGGTCGCGCTAAAACTATAGGCGCCCCACAGCTGTAGGTTAATCTGATCACCTACGGTAATACGATAGTCTGGGTTAAAGCCACTAAAGGGCTGATCTTTAAAAGCACCTTGGAATAGGGACTGACCAAAGACCGGCACATTGGATCTGGGAATCTCTGTAGATTCATTCTTATCCAACAGTTGGGTTTCCAGGGCCTGCGCATTTGGCAAGGCAAAGCCAGTCAGTAAGCCTAATAATACCCCAAGGGTTTTTAAGTTTCTCACGATCATTTTTTCGGTTTTTTAGTTTGTGTATCTATTTCTAAAGCCCAAATTTTGAATTAAAAATTTGGGCTAGTTTCGTTTTCAATAATTCAGCTACTTTCAGTACCCTCTAAACCTTCAACAGGGATTAACGATACTAAATCCTGTGGTCGCGGATACTGGATACCAGCATCTTCACAATGCCATAAATTAATAACAGGATAATTGCCAAGCTAGTGAGGTTATAAAGTTTGCGTGGATATTCCGCTTTCTCAGCCAACGACGGCTGACTGACAACCATTAAATGCTTCAGCCGTCCGGAAGCCTCCATTCGCGCTGTCTCCAAGGCTTTAAGGGATGCGGCGTAAGCATCGGTGGCAAACTGAAGATTCAATTCCAAATTCTGAAAGTGTGCACTCAAACTGTTGAGTCGCTGTTCTCCCTGAGCGTCTGAGACACCTACAAGGCGTTCCTTTTCTGCAGCTATTTGCCCTTCCAAGGCATTAATTTCAGCCTGCATAGAGACAATCTGAGAGGAATTAGGATTAAGGTAGGTTTTGGCCGCAGTCAGCTTGGCACGCTGCTCAGCAAGTTTTGCCTCCAATCCTTGAATAATGCCGCTGATGCCTTTGGTAAGCTCTTCTGGGCTGACTACTTTATTGCGGTTTTGAAAGTCGAGAATCTCCTGCTTAGAAGCACGGAGTTTATTCTGCGCCAACTCCAGCTCACTGCGAACAAAAGCCACTTGCTTATCAGCCAACTGATTGCTAATCGCATTTACAAAATCTTCAGATTTCTGGGTAACAGTTTCAACTAACCTACGAGCAAATTCAGCCTCAAAAGCCTGCATTTCGATTGTAATAATGCCAGTCGACTCATCGTAATCAACTGCAATATGTTCGCGGTAGTACTTCAAATAATCTTCTTGGCTGGCCTTCGAACCGAGACGAGAGAAGATGTCGTAGCGATCGCTCTTGTAGTAATCACTCAATTGCAATGTTTTATCCAGATACACCGCCATGTCCAGAGACTGGATATAGTTGACCACTAGGAAGGCATCCTGATTGTCTATTCCCACCCCAGGCAACAGGAAACCGAGCGAGGGGGACATTCCTTGGCTGGAACCGTTGTCTTTTACAATAAGCTGGGTACTACTGACATAGCGATCCGAAACAAAGAAGAGATAATAGGCGGATACCAGAAACAGCGGTAGGCCAACACAAAGCAGTAATCCATGCCAAGAGCTCATGCGCGAGCGACCTGCACCAGGTTGTGGCTGCAATTCATTCGCAGCAAAACTTGCAAATATACCTTTCACAACCTCAGCGGTTCTTTTAAATGCGCCACTATCGGGCTTAGTCTTTTGCTCTGTGACAAGCTGCGTATTTGTTTTCATTGTCTATGCCTTAAGTGCCTGTGCGGCCCTGTTCTGTAGTTGCACCTTGGGCTTGGGGATTCCCTGCTGATAAACCTCTATAGCCTCTTCTACGGTATCGTATATCTGTAACCCTTCCGGCCCGAGATAGATACCAACATCGCAGTTCTTTTTCAGTTGCTGCATTGCATGGGCCACAATAATAAAATTGGCTGATTTACGTCTCTCCGCGATAATCTGCTCACATTTGTGTTTGAAATGTGCATCGCCAACCGACATCACTTCATCTACTAAGTAACAATCAAAATCTACAGAAATACTTAGGCCGAACGCTAAGCGGGAGCGCATACCAGAAGAGTAAGACTTAACCGGTGCATTAAAATAATTACCAATTTCTGCAAAATCCTGAACTCTATCTAATACCTTTTGCCTAGCAGTTCCCCAAATCCCGTGAATACCGCAGATAAACTCGGCATTCTCTCTGCCTGTCATACTACCCTGGAAGCCACTGGCAAGCCCCATAGGCCAGGATATGCGCTCGTTGGTAATGACTTGTCCATAATCGGGATAATCAATGCCGCCCATAATCCGTAACAGGGTTGATTTGCCGGCACCATTACGTCCAAGAATGCCAATATTCTTGCCTTCAGGGAAAATAGCATTCACATCTTTAAACAACATTTTGCGACCATTCGGCGTTCGAAAGGACTTAGTCAGATTTCTTAACTCGATCACTTGCTGCGTACCAAATCTCTCCACTGGCTGCGGTAAGCCAACAAACCAAAAGCGAGCATTGCTAACGAACTGAAAGCCAGATAAGGCAAGTCTGCAAACATGCCGTGATAACTACTGAACAATCCCTCACGGGTTAACTCAATCACATGTAACAAAGGGTTCCAGGCAAGAAATGGATGGTATTTTTCAGGTATCTGTTCCAGGGAGAAAAACACTCCCGACATAAAATAAAGTGGTCGCTGGATTAAGGATCCGAACTTCGAAATCTCAGGATATTTCGCGCCTGCTACACAAAGCGCCAAACTCATGCCGAATATGAAACAAAGATAGAAAATGTTTACTGCAACTAACAGTAGAAAGTTATTAAACTTTGCTGATATACCACCCCAAGCCAGTATCCCTAATAGCCCAACCATGCTTATTATGTATATAGCAAACTCCAACATCACTCGGCTCAAAACGGCATCAAAGGGGCGTAGTTGTCGATAGTTGAAGAGACCACGGTTAGAGTCCACCGTAGCCATAGATTTACCAAAGCAATGGGAAAAAAATAAAAACGGAGCGATACCACCGAGCATGAACAACGCAGTGGGAATCCCAGGATAAAATTCCCGCCCAATGAAACTAAAGATCGCAGCCAAAACCATGATATGCATGGTGGGCTCCAAAAGAGCCCAGGCATAACCCAACTTCCACTTGCCAAACCTAGTTTTCATTTCGCGCACAAGCAGTGCGTAGATTACATCCCGCTGGATCTGCCAGACAGTTCGCGAAGTTTTTGGGCCCATAGCAGCTTTTCTTGAATAACTGTGAACCAGTCCCGCTATCTAAAACGTGAAACTGGGATAATGACTTCAAATCCATTTGGAAGGATTTACTTCAAATACCCGAGTGATACTTGGTAGAACTTCACTCATCTACTTCTGATAGCTTCAAAGCTTGCAGGAATAGATGATGATGACTCCTCCTGAGTACATCAGCAGCCTTGTTGGTCAGCGCGGCATATTATCGCGGCGATTGATCTACGTCACACTAAATTAATTACGCGCCATTACGTGAACCCCATCTGATAACTTGCTTTCTTACAAGTCGCAGAACTTACACAGATTAAAAACCAGTCTCAATGTGCGTCTGGTGCCTGTCATCAATGGGCAAACAAGTAGCTCTCTCTTAACTTACTTTGTGAGCACTTACCTCTCTCTAAAGCCATAACGAAAACACAGTATCATTTTTATACGAATCGAGCTGATTTTATACACATCCACAAATGTGATAGGAGTAAGCCCCTAAGGGTTTACCCCCAAACTTGCAAGGTAATTTTTCAAAATCGCTACCAAAAAATAGCTGAATGACCCAGCATCCAAGACTTGCTCTGAATACCCCTAGAAAATAGAACTTGTACTAGATGTAAATATGAAAGGGAGCAGGGTAGTGCTTTAGAAGTTGGTTAGCGCTCACAACCTACTTAAAAGTCATGCTGACCTCATATGCCCGCAAGTAATCAGTACGGAAATCCTCCTATCGATTAAGGAGCAAGATTTACAGGCACAACTCATTTCCGAAAATGACTTGAAACTTTGGTACAGTTTTCATGGGATGGCTAGGCCGAGCACTCTGAACTTGATCATGTTTCGCAGTGAGCGGGCACAACACACGCTAGCTTGCAAAAGCATCTCAGCCTACTATCAAAATTATGAGTGTACAAATACAGTCGTCTAATAACTGAGCAACTTCGAAACATGTTTTGAGCATATGAGGATCAAATCTTATAGCTCTTTCATACTCTGCTCCTACCTTAACAGCTGGCTCCACTGATACTTACCCCCAATAAAGTCAAACCCTCACACTCTTGATTGCTAAAAAGTGCGTGTCCATAACATAAAAGGCACGGCTCAAATCTTTCATAGATTCAATTTTCAACAGCTGCCATCCACATAGAATCATCCCTTCTGTGTTACCAACTGGGCAGCGACATGCGGTTAACTTTGACCAATTCATAAGCCAGCTAAACCTGCTGGCAGGCTGAGAGCAGGTAACGCAGTCGTCTGGCTAGGAAATGGCCAGGCATAAGAAATTACCGCTGCCCCTATATACTGAGCCACACACCTAAACAACGGCGCACCGAAAAAACTAAAGAGCATGTTTGCCAGGTAAGCGCCCGCCGACTGAACGATATGTTTATAGAAGCTCGTAACGCTATTGGACTCTATATTGGATTACCGAATAAGCAAACCCCACCCAGCTTTCACGAAGTGCCTAGCCTGGCCTCAGACCGGTTTAAGCGAATGGGATACGACGTGCAGTCGGTGCAGCAATTGATGGCGCATACTGATGAGCGGGTTACTCAGTCTTATCAAGCGGGACACGATATTGATTATGAAGAGATTAGTATCTATTTGGATAGGCAAGCAATAGGAAGGGAGTTTTAATAGGGGGAATTTTTAACACTAAGATAAATACTGGTCCAGCACCTAAACTGGACTAGTTAGAATTATAATAAATTTACTTAAGCTCTATTCTGCCCAATAGTTTCAATATTATTGTTGGGCTCTAAGTAGCGTATCTTCTTTGATTGGTTCAGCTTGTAATAGCCAAGATTTTTTATGACTCTCCCTGAGGCCTCTTAGGTAAGCAATACACCGTTCAGAAGGAAAAATTTGAACCCAAATCGCTTATTCATTATTCAATAAGCCAGTTTCGTGGGCAATCTCCACGATTGGTTGGTACATTGAGTTATCAGCTTTGATAAACCCTTTACGAGGAAATGCGGCAAGTAGTTTTGGATCTCGCATATTCAAAATCGCCTGTTGTACCTTGTCTGTGAATCCATTACCCCAGGTCTCATCGACATCTCCACGAATTGTCCAGTTGTAATCTGGATATCCAGGAGTTTTCCAGATCACTTGTACTTTACTCTCATCCACTTTGCCAGCTTTCTTTTCATTCTCCCACACTTTGTGATTCAGGGCTCCAACCTGATATTTCCCAGACTGCACAAGATCCAAGGTATTGGAATGGTGGTCACCAAAACCAACGTGGCTAAACACATCGGCTGGAGACTTACCGAATGCCTTTCGGATAAAATATTCCGGCATTAGTCGTCCAGAAGTAGAGTGTTCTGAACCGAAAGTAAACGTCATACCCTCAATACCACGGGGAAAGTCTTCTGACGATTTGAGTCCGGTGCTTTTATTAGCAATAAAGTAAGAAGTGAAATTTTGATCTTCTTCACCTTGAGCAATAGCTTTGGCGCCAGGATCCGCAATACGAGCCTGCACCCCAGTAAAACCACCGAACCAAGCCAATTGAACTTTATTATTTCTAAAAGCTTCGACCGTATCGCTATAGGTCTCCACAGGTAAGTACTTAACTTCAACCCCTAGCGTATCAGATAAATACTGAGCAACTTTGCCAAAGCGTTTTTGTAAGCGTACCGGGTCCTGGTCCGGGATGGCAGTAAAAACAAACCGATTTATATTTTCTTGGGAAGATATGAGGGATATGCCAAATAGCATTATGAGGCTGAGAATAGACACGGTTAAACGTTTTAACATTCTATTGGTCCTTTACAGGTCCATAATTCGAAATTTATAGACTAAAAGTAAGCAAGTAAATATAAGTGTTATATATAGATACGAAAGTGTAACCAAAATGTATGGTATTTATTTGGATAATCAAGAGCGAGATAGCTTTTCACCATTATACGTATTATCTGAACTGTTAATATAAAGGCGGTGGGGAATACTATGACGGAGGTATACAGAGGCGAGAAGCTGCACCACTTTGCGCAGATCCTCTTTTCACCGTTGATTACCCTGCTGTATTCGAAGCTACCACAGGGATTTAGCTGGATTATTTTAAGAACAGCTAACCACTTTTCAGCAACTTGTTATATGCCTACCGCCGTGCCACCAATAGTACACCTGCTACTATAAGTAGCGCGCCACACACCCTTGAAATTGACAACTCTATCTTGGGATACCCAAGCCATCCGTTATGATCTAGAACTAGAGACGCTATAACTTGGCCACAAACAATAGAGATTGCCAAAACTAGCGCTCCCAGCTTTGGAGCCAAAAATACAGACATTGCAATATTGAATGCTCCGAAAGCGCCACCAAGCCAAGCCCACCATGGTATGGAAGTAATTGACTCTTTAGTAAACCAGCTTTCACTTTGAAAAAGTGAGATAGATCCTAGTATGAGCGTGCCTATCAAGAAAGAGATAAATGCCGCTTGGATGGGAGTATGGAGAGCTACACGAAGCTGTGAATTCACCCCCGCTTGTGATGCAAGAGAAGCTCCAACAATCAGAGCAAAAACCAGTAAGGTATACGTACTTAAACTATTCAACTTACAATACTCTTTACTACTTATCGCACTAAGCGCTTATAGTAGGAGCGGAAACTCGTCCAACGATTTTGGGGACCGGGCCTGTAGGGCCGTACTGCCGGTACTTATTATATGCTCTTACTATCATTTAGACTCATTGCTGCTTTTACTAAGATTCTCTCTACTTCCTTGTTTCTACACTCGAAGTATCGATGAACATCAAGGGCAACTAATGCAGGGGCATTTTCTTTAATAGCATCGAGAATAGCAGCCCGTTGTTCTGAGTTTGCGCTTTCTAGCTTGGCAATATTTTTTATAGTAGCAGCAATAGTTCCTTTTCTTACTCTTACCCCTTTAATAGTTTTGTAATCCTCATCATCCTTGAGTAAATCTTGTGCCTTAACTGGTCTTTCATCCATAAAGTTCGACTCCTTCATCGCGAAATACTCGCAACACATAACGTCGCCAGCAGGGGCTGGAGCAAGCAGTGCGGAAGTCCCTCTGGCTTGCCTTATTAAACATTGCTTTTCAGTTTTTGAACATACTTGTACGAAGTTTTGGTGAAACCAATACTTTCATAAAACTGTTGAGTCGACTCACGTTTGAGCGATGTTGTTACTTCAAGTGTACTACAACCTTTTGCGGCAGCATTATCTCGCGCGAAATCAATTAGTCTTGTACCCACACCATACCCCCTGACATCTGAATCCACGACAAAGGCTGTAATTCGGCAAAACCTTTCAGCTGAAGGAAAATAGTCAAAGTAGATGACAGACATAACGCTTACGACAGATTTGTCTAAAATTCCAACAACCGTTTCATAGCTATCGCAAATGGGATTTGATATCAGCGATTCAATTGCCTGAATGGATGGCTCATATCCTAGCTGTTGCAGCAAGCTCACAACGACTTGAATATCATTTTTCTCAACTTTTCTTATTTCGAAATTAGCCATAACTTTGAGCGATGTTTAACAACCAGCTTTGGGGCAACCAGAAGGCAGTGTAGGCTGTCCTAGCCATGTGGAGCATGGCGACAACAGCGTTTTTTATGTGTTTTTGGCATGTCGCCTAATCAGAACCTTATTGAGTATCATTGCTGATAGCACTAGGGCGAATGACAAGGCTATGCCACATGTAACCCAGAACGCTACGTATTGAAACCCGTGATTATTAGCATACAAATCTGGCGACGGATTCCTAGCCAGTTCCTCCATTATTTTGGAAGCATATATTTCGCCAAGAAAATGAATACTAACAGTTCCCAGAACAATATATATCGCAACACAGATTCCCCTAATCCTCTTACTCATTGTTGCCTCGGATTACACATAACATTGCGAGAAGGGGCGGCACGTATGCGGCGTCCACTGCCTTACCTTGTATGGTTGTTCTTGCCCTCTAAAAATCTTCCGAATCAGAATCTAGTCTGACCTGCAACTCTTCCATCGTACTAAACTTTTCTGTTCTAGGATAAGGAGCTTCCTCCTCCTTACCAGACCAAGTTAGATGAACTATATAGAATGCACTCTGGTCAGTTAAGAGTATATCGTCTTGGTCTTCACGCTTTGCGAGAGCTTGAAGCTCAATCCCATACAAGCAATGATCTTTCGAGAGTTCCTTAAACAACTCTCGCTGTAAAGCCTTGCTATGACTTTCAACGTATTCATTTATATCTGACCAAGGTTCCTTGTACATCACTACCTCTCAAGAGGCATAACGCCGCCAGCAACGGCCGCAATGTAGGGGGGAAGGTTCCGTAAGCCGTCCCGCCCCGATAGAGACGAACAAGGTGCGCTTTTTAAGCATGACGTGGCCCAAGCATGATGATTGCCATCCCAATTAGGCAGAATATAACACCGACAAAGTCCGTGACCACTGGTCGAGTTGATTCTACTGCCCAAAGCCAAAGTAGCGCGACTGAAACATAGACGCCACCATATGCTGCATATGTACGGCCTGCAGCTTGTGGATGTAAGGTAAGCAACCAAACGAACAATGCCAAGCTTAATGCAGCAGGAACGAGCATCCAAATAGAATAACCTTGACGCAACCAAAGGTATGGGAGATAACAGCCCACAATTTCCGCTATGGCAGTAGCTATAAAAAGAAATAATACCTTTAATATTTCCATAGTTCTTTATGAATGCTTAACGCCTCAAGAAGGGGGCTAGTTACGGCGTCCCGCTTCCTTAATTTGTTAGTACCTTTGACGAATTTAGGGAGCCAAATAATTAGTGATAGTAATACTTTGAATATCAATTAAACCTGAGGAACCATCATAATCACGGATATTATCATTCAACTCTCCAAGTTGATCAGTAAACTCATTCACCAGCGGGTAGTAGTCCCTTGATAAAACAGTTTCTTTATTTGGCCCAGAGAAAAGAATTGCTTCTACATTTGTTAAGATGTTACCGCTAACGAGATTATCAAATGTGCTCTTAGTAAATTTTCCATGATAGCTCATAGTTAATTGTAAGTACCCATCTACATTCGTGAGTTCATACGAAAGGTCGCGCCCTCTAAGAGTGCAGCACCAGCCTATAATATCTCCATAGCTCCAGGTAAAGAAGTAATCTGTCTGATCGCAATCTTCATAGCCGCTTGGACAATCCATATTATAAAATAGGGCAAAGTCCTGCCCCATAATATCACCAGCTCCATCGGTAGCCACCACAACTTTTACTCCTATATCGAGAGCGTCTTCTCGCGATACGTTCTGTGAAAATCGTACAACAACTTCAAAAGAAGGAGGACCAATTGAAAGTATTTCGGAGGAGGTAAAGCTTTCTATTTCAGCGGGCATCTCTACTGGATCAGAACTATCTCCGCCGCTGCATGCGAGCAGAAGGCCCGCAAAAGAAGCTAGAGAGATCAAATGTAGAATTTTTTTAGTATATATAACATCTAAGTTTAGGCTAATTTATTTTTGGTATCACTACTAACGCCGTGTTAACTGGCCCAGTGTAGCGAAACCAGCGTGTGGCAACGTGAGCGAAAGCGAGCCACATGCTGGTAGAACGTAGCTGGATCCACGTTCAACACTTAGCTAGAAACATCATATGCCGCTTTCTGGCTTTAATCTCTGCTTATCATTTTCAGCTTTCTGTTGCCACTTAGGCAGATACTTAGATTTCAATTTTTCAATTTCACTTGCTTTGTTTTTTGCCCAATTTAAACCAGTCTCGTTAGGCACAACTTCAGCCGTGCTATTGTACCAGCTATCAATCTGTTGTTGAGATACGTCTCCACTTGCAGGATTTAAACTAAACCTAGCCTTCCATACTCCCATTCTGGGCGACACCAAAACATAGTATGTTTTATTTTCCAAAAGATTCGCTTCAAGAAAATCTGCATTTTCTCCAATTACCATAAACATATGCTTGCCCGGTTCCGCTTGGTAGGCAACTCTTGTTTGCGCTGATACTGTACCTAGATAATTAGAGTCATTATAAATCGTCGACTGAATTGCTCCGCCATAATTGGAAGGCCTCATGAAATGAACCAACGCCTTACCGTCTTCAGGTTTTGTTACAACGGATTCCGGTGTAACTCTTGTCATATGATTGCTTTGGGTTGCACAGCCTGAAAAAAACAAAACCCCAAGAAATACAATTATCAACCTATTAAACATCTATCTTTCCTCTTTCTGTGAATGAAAATTTTTTCTAACCGCTTATTAAAGAGTCAGGGGCTCACTATCCTTTTGGCTACTATTTCTGGGATGGAGGCTTCAAGCTCCACAAAAAAGCCTTTATTTACAGCAGGCTATAAACCACTGTCTAAATAGCAACCAGGGATAGTGAGCCACTGACTCAAGTCGTCCGACTCAACTTCCCGTTCTTAAACACACTTTACCCATAATTCAACCAATAAGTTAGGGAGCACCTTTCTGTAGATGTAAGCCATGGCTCTATAATTCGGGCCCTCGCACCGGCGACACGCTTTCTCCACTGTCCAGCTTTTCGCTCGAAAGAACTTATCCAGAAACTAAAGCTACAAGCTTTCTTCTTCCTTCCTTTACACGAACACGAAATAGTTCAGGGTGAGCCTCTGCCAACTCTATCCATGAACCTGCTGATTCTGGTTTTCTTTGAAGCTGTCCCCCCACCCCCTCTTCGCTTCTACTCGTGCCTTTATGATATGCAAGGACTTGTATTAACGACAAAACCTCTCCCAACCGTGCAAGCTCTAAATAAAATGATTTTTTGCCACTCATACCATCTTCCTTAATGCGCAAAAAATTAATTCAATAGAAACTTCGTTATGTGCAAGTATTTTCGCTGCTATAGAACACCTTGAGCCCCCTTAAAAAATCAACTGAATAGCACCTCTACCAGTGAATGGGTGAGTGAAGACGCTGTTGATTCTAATTAACCCAGGCAAAGAGCTTGATGTTGCACATGAGAAGAAATCAATATTTGTCCAGGCAAGCGAGTGACTAAAAGGGATTTTTTGTGAAAAGGTAAAATTTCAGACGAAAAAAAAGGGCCTAAAGGCCCTTTTTTCTTTCTTGTGAGTTTTGTCCGGTTTTTACTCACCGGATAAGAGATCATTACCCTCTTCTCACAACCCCTTGATAGACAAGGGAAATTTGGTGGAGCTAAGCGGGATCGAACCGCTGACCTCAACACTGCCAGTGTTGCGCTCTCCCAGCTGAGCTATAGCCCCAAATCCTTTTTGCTTAACGTTTCCGTTGAAAGCGAGGCGCATTTTAGCAAGGTTTAGACGCCTGTCAACAGAAAAAATAACTTTTTAATCAATTAGTTAGCAACTTAGCCGGCACAGCCCCCTGCCGGGGGCTGTGGGGTACTTAGGAGAGTGAGGCGTACTCTTTCTCCCAACGTTTGAGGACTTTTTTCCCGGCGCCGCCCAGGGCGTCGATGGCCTGGCGCAGGCGGGCGCGGCTGAGGTCTGGGCCCAGTAGTACCATGGCGTCCATCACAGAGAAGGAGGCGGTGGTACCACTGATGGCGACAAACAGGGGCGCGTTGAAGTCCTTGAGCTTAATCTCCATGGACGAGGATAGCGTCTTCACTGCCTGGAAAATACTGTCGCGGTCCCAGGCACGCAGGGCTTCCAGACGCCACAAGGCGAATTGCAGCAATTTCTTCTGCTCATCCAGCTCCAACTTATTGCCACTGAAGCTCTCCTCGGTGAGCGGCAGCTTACCGGAGGCAAGGAAGCTCACCAGCGGTGCGAAATCGCCGAAAGTCTCCATACGCTCTTTGGCATGGGGCAGTACTTTGAGCAGATTCTCGCGGTTAAACATCCAGTCCATAAGGCGGTCGGCAAGCTGCTCATTTTCCAACTCGCGAATCCACAAGCCGTTCAGCCAGGACAGTTTCTCTACATCGAACACCGGACCGCCCAAGGAAACGCGGTGGATATCGAAATGCTCAAGCATTTCCTCCAGAGAAAACTTCTCGCGCTCATCCGGCATGGACCAGCCCATACGGCCCAGATAGTTGAGCAGAGCTTCAGGCATAAAACCGGCGCGCTGATAATAAAGAATAGAGGTGGGATTTTTGCGCTTGGACAGCTTAGTTTTATCCGGGTTGCGCAGCAGCGGCAGGTGGCAGAGCACCGGCATTTCCCAACCGAAGTATTCATATAACAACTGGTGCTTGGGTGCGGAGTTAATCCATTCCTCACCGCGCAGCACATGGGTGATCTCCATCAGGTGATCATCCACCACGTTGGCCAGGTGGTAAGTGGGCATGCCATCGGACTTGAGCAGAATCTGCGCATCGACCTGGGCCCAGTCGATCTCAATAGTACCTCGCAGCAGATCCTCCACTACACAGGTACCGCTCTCCGGTACGTTCATGCGCACTACATAGGGGGCTCCGGCGGCGCGACGCTTCTCTACTTCCTCTTCCGACAGCGCCAGGTCACTGGGCTTCAGTGAGGTGCGGCCGGCTTCGCGCAGTTCTTCACGCAGCTGCTCCAGCTCTTCGGCGGTGCGGTAACAGTGAAAGGCATGGCCTTTCTGCACCAGTTTATCGCAGTAAGTTTTGTAGATATCACCGCGCTCACTCTGCCGATAGGGGCCGTGGGGACCGCCTACGTCTGGACCTTCCTGCCAGTCCAATCCGAGCCAACGCAGGCTATCGAGAATCGCCTGCTCGGATTCCGGGGTGCTGCGCTGCTGGTCAGTATCTTCGATACGCAACACAAACTGGCCGCCCTGGGCGCGGGCAAAACACTGATTAAACAGGGCAATATAGGCGGTACCAACGTGGGGATCACCGGTTGGAGACGGTGCGATTCGGGTTCTTACGGTCATGACAAACCTGGTTGAAGATAAATAAAGGACTCTAAAGGCGCGGGATTATAGCGCTGGCCGCGCGTCGGGCACAGATACAAGCTGGTCGCTAATAAGATCTTTTAGGCGCCATAAATCGAAAATTACCCGTAAATGACGTGACTTGAATCACAAAAAAAGTATGATCCCCGCCATAAAGATGGAATAGCTTGACTAACGCATTACCCCTGACAAGTGCAGGATCTTCGCGAGCGGCTTTTCACAGAACGATAACCAACGGCTCAGGAAGATACGCCATGCACAAAAATGTAGTTCGTTCACTGGCCTCTGCTCTCGCAGCAGGCATGCTTTTCAGCGCTTCGGCCGCCACCATGGCAGCCACCAATAGTGCCAGTAGTGATATCACCCTTACCTTTAACCCGAGCATTGTAATTGCCGATGTCGGCGATATCACAATTACCGACCCTGCCCTGGGGACCGATGCCGTTGCCAGTGATGCCTTTTGTATCGGCGGTTTTGGTTTTCCCACCTTTAGCATTACCTTTGAAAGCAATGATGGCAATAACGATACGGCTTTCAGCCTCTCCGGCAACGGCCTAGACGTTCCCTACAGCGTCGGCTTCGACAACAGCACTAACGGTCCCTTTACTGTGGTTAATGAGGGTGAGCCACTAACTGGACTAGATCGTAACGCCGCTTCTTGCAGCGGTTCCGACAATGCCAGATTCCAAATCACTGTTGCCAATAGCGCCTGGCAGACCAACGATGTGCTGGATGGCACCAGCTACACCGATACGCTGCTGATCACTGTAGCCTCAGAATAATTTTGTGGCGTGGCCGGATAGGATTTCCAGCCAAACCCATCGCAGTTTATGGCAGGACGTCTTAACCAATGGCATGCGCTGGCATTTTGTCTGGCGCAGGCCATTCACGCCGATAGCTTTGCAACAACAGCAGCCACTTTTCTGCTGGAGACCTCTGCACCGGAAGGGTTTGATTCACTGACCGAACCACAGCAGTTATTGGTAGACCTCTACTATGGCGGCCGCCAAATAGGCGCAGCGCCAATTACTGTTGACCCCACCCATATCCAATTCGACGAGCCAGAGCAATTGCTCCCTCTTCTACCTGAATTATTAGATAGAGAGACCGTAATAGCGGCGTTGGCCGATCCTTTGCCCAGAAATTCACAGTATCTCTGTCGTTCAAGCTGGCAGCGAAAGTGTGGCTATCTAGTGCCTGAGCAGGTGGCGGTCATTTACGATGAAAACCGCTATCGGCTCGATTTATTTTTCTCCGCAAAGTTACTGCCACAAGAAGCCGCCATCAGCGATCCCTATCTCCCGGCCTCCACCAGTGAATTTTCCATTGTTCAAAACCTCAGTGGCGCCTGGAGTGGTGTGGAGAGTAATCTCGGTGAAAACAGTCATAACGCCACTTTGAATGGCAACACCATTATCAGCTTTGGCGAGAGCGCCCTTCACGCCCAGTGGTCAGCTGCCACTGCGCAGCACAATCAGATTAGTGCCCTACATTGGTCCAGGGATTATCGTGGAAGAGCCTATTCGATTGGCTTACTACAACCCCAAGGGGGCTGGCACTATTTCGGTAACCACAGCAGCCTGTATGGGTTAGAGATGCGCAGCTCCCAGCTCAGCCGTACAGACATTAAATATCGGCAGGGCAGCCCACTGGAAATCAATATGCCGGTACGCGGGCGTGTGGAAATTTACCGGGATCAGCGGCTGATCCACACAGAAATGCTGGAGGCCGGTAACCGGTTGCTAAACACCAGCACCCTGCCGCATGGTTCCTACGAAATTGAGGTGCGAACTTTTGATGAAATGGGGCGCTCGCTGCACAGCCACTCAGAGTTCTTTACCAAAGACTCCCTGCTACCGGCCCCAGGGGAATGGTCCTGGAATTTTTATGCAGGGCAACCCGCGCACAATTACAGTAACTATCAGACGCTACCCGAGCGCTACCAGGATGTGCTGGCTCAGGGATCTATAGCTCGACGCTTAAGTGGCAATCTGGGGTTCTTTGCCTCGGCAGCCTCAACCCGTGAGCAACAACTTTACGAGATTGGCGCCCGCTGGATAGGTGGCTTCTTCGAAGTTTCGCCGAGCATAGTGACTAACAAGGATGGGCGCAGTGGTCACAGGGTTCAGGCGCTGTTGAAAACCCCATTCGCCACACTGAGTGCTATTGATACCAGGCTGGATGACGCTGCCGATTTTGATCAAACCAAGGGTCTGCAACTGCTACCACTAGGTTACTCGCAGCGCAGCCTGGCTCTACAGAGCAATCTACTGGGAGGGCAACTCTCTCTGCGCTTGCGTGAGCGAGACAGCGGGTATCGCTTGTTGCCCGGAGAGCAAGTCGACAAATTAGATAATGCGAGTAAGCTCACCAGCCTATCCTTCAAACGCAACTTCTTACAAAGTGCTAAGTGGCTGGGCAGTGCCACTTTCTCACACCATAAGGCCGACGGGCAGCAATATACTGGCCTGGAGATAGAACTCCAACGCCGCGCCAAACACTGGCAGCACAGCGCCAATCTACACAGTGAGCGCAGTAATCACAGCGATCACGAACAGCGCTTGCTCCTGGAGAGTCGCTGGCACGATAGGGACCTATGGGCAGCGGAATTTGAGCAACAAATCACTGCAGAAAAAAGGACTCATGGTCGTTATCTTGAGAGCAACAGCCATCTCGCCGGCCACTTCGGATATTTAAACAGCACTCTCAGCTTTAATAACGTTAACCATAGCAAGGCTTTCAATTATCTGGGTGGCTTCAGTACTAACCTAATTGTTGCAGAAAATACCTTCGCCTGGGGTGGTGAACGCGCACTAGAAAGTGCGGTAGTTATTGAAATCGATGGCAGCGACCAACAGAATTTTGAAGTATTAGTTGATGGCAACCGGCGTGGCTATGCCAAAGGCGGTGATAGGTCTGTAATCAACTTGCCGGCATTTCAGAGTTATGACCTGTCCCTGCGCCCATTGGATAATGGTTTCTTTGATTACCGCGAACAGAGTAAAACCTTCACCCTATACCCCGGTAATGTTAATTCCACAACTTATCAGATAGAGCAACAGCTGCTTATTTTGGGGCGTCTAACCGATATGGGTGAGGGGCTGCCTAACACCCGATTATTTATCGGTGAACACAGTACCACCACCGATCGGTACGGCGTTTTCCAACTAGGCATAAATACCAACAAGAAGAGCCTGCTTACTCAAGCATTAACTTGGGATCACTGTCAGGTTCCCATAAATATCCTGTCTTCTGGGGATAGCTGGTTGAATCTAGGCAGCATTGAACAATCCAAGGCCAACTGCCACATCGAAACTACTGCGGGGTTAACCAGTGCGCAGCATTAAACACTTAATTGGAAAACTCCTATGGCTGGGTGTTCTTTTTTTACATTGTCATAATCCGGCCAAGGCACAAAGCTGCTCCAGCAATGACAGCTTGCGCACCTGTAATCTAGGCGGCACACACACCCTAAATTACCAGTCCAATAGCAAAGAAGTTCCCTTCACCTTGCGCAGTCGCAGCGCATTCAGTAGCCGCGCCCTAGCTTACTACGTGGAGCTCACTCCTTTAAGTGGTAGCACTTACTCTCTAACTGCCGACAATGGCGACATTTTGGATATCTCCTTTACTTTAAACCCCAGCAATAGTGATGCACAGCTACTCACACTGAATAATCTTGCTGGCCCCTTTAATGGTAGTAGCAATGATGTCAACGCCTCCTTAACCTTGGACATTGACGATTCGAAAACGCCCTCCTCCAATCGCTATAGCGGTAGTTTTCAAGTCACCCTAGAGCAGTACTTCCTTATTTTCCTAGTTGATAGCGAAACAGTAGAATTTGATATTGTTTTGCAGGTAGAGCCTCGTATTGCAATTCGTAACCTGGGGGATATTAATCTCAGCAACTCGGGTATTTCCTTCGGCCAGGCGATTGAGGGACAGGAAGATTTCTGTATTGGCGGCATTGGGTTTGACCGCTATACCGTAAATCTATCTAGTGGCAATGGAAACACAGGTGGAACTGGAATTCAGCCTTTTTCTCTTAAAGGTGTTAATGAAAAAATTGCCTATTCAGTCGGCTTTAGTAATACGTTAAACAACAACACGTTCAACAGCCCTAATAGTCAGGGTGATATCCCGGGGTCATTTACTAGACAGTCAGATGAAGCTTGTACTATTGATAACGCCAGAGTATATATCTCAGTTGCTCCCTCAGATTGGGAACAGGCTGGGGAACCTGTATATACTGATGTACTGACAATTACGGTTAGTAGCCAATAATAACTTTTACAACTTCTTATTGACCGCCAGCTTTGTAAAACAACTTTAGTATTAATTAAAATAATTACGCCAACCAAAAAAACTCCATTAGCTGGCGCTAATCCTTCAAAACTCTTATACACCTCCCTCATTAGCGTTTCTATGGGAATCGCTCTGCTAACACCTATCTCAAATTCCATGGGCGCCGCATAAGAACTCTTGTTTCATGTAAAACGGCATTTTAAATACTCTAAAAACCCCACAAATCCAGGCAAACAAATATTACGACAATTCAGGCGCACTATTTATCCATAAATAAGAAATTATCACTAATTTCTACCGACCCACTGGGAAATTTTCCCTATTCTTTTAGCCGCAAGATCAACTATACCCTTCTCCGCTCACACTTAACAAAAGGACACCAATAATGAAGCACATGTTAAGAGGTTGTGTCATCCCTGTGGCGATGGCTGCTATATCCATCGTTGGGGCACAATTTGCCCTAGCAGCCACTGATCAGGCCAATACAGAAATAATGCTAAAGTTTAATGAGTCGATTGATATAAATGGCCTCGAAAACCTCACCTTTGAAGACCCCGCCCCAAGTACTGATGCCGAGGGCTGGGTGGATTTTTGTATTCGAGGCATAGGATTCACAAACTTCGAGATTCAATTTGACAGCCTCAATGGAGACGGGGCATACATACTAAGTAATGGCTCCACGGATATCCCCTACCAAGTTAGCTTTAGAAATGTTTCGGGAGGAAGCTTTTCTCCAACAAATGAAGGTGTAGCCCTGAACGGACAAATTCTTCAAAATCCTGGCAACTGTAATGGAGCTCCAGATAACTCCACCTTTGAAGTATTAATTCCAAATGCAAATTGGGAAAATCCCAATGTTTTAAGCGGCACTATATATACCGACGTTTTGACAGTGACAGTTACGTCAGAATAACCAATAGAAATAATAAAATATAATTTTGGTCAGGGAACAACCTCCCTATGGTAATGGTAAATAAAAGCAACGTCGGGAAGTTTCCCTGGATGCTCTTACCGCTATGGCTCTGGCATACAACTGCAGTATCAACAGAACCAATGCATCTCGTAAGCACAGATGTACCTGCAGGTTTTGCAGATCTAACCAAGCCCCAAAGGATTGTGGCAGACCTGTACTATGGCGGGCGCAGTTTGGGCTCGGCGCTAATTATTGCCGAGCCTGAATTCGTGCGTTTTGTAGAACCTGAGGAGGCTATCAAGCTTCTCCCTGTCAGCCTAAACCCCGAGCGCCTGCTGCTTTCATTACAGGCTTCACTGGAAAAAAATAGTGAGCGAATTTGTCGTGATAACTCCCAAACAGATTGTGGATTTATAAATCCAGAATACTTCGCAGTAATCTATGACGAAGAGAGGTATCGACTGGATGTTTTTTTCTCACCAGAGCTACTTCCTCAACAAGAGGCCCTGACCGACCGATACTTGCCCCCAGCCAGCAATAGTTTTTCCATTGTGCAAAATATCAGTGGTTCCTGGTCGGGAGCACAAAGCGATGAAGTAGACAGCAACACACAAACTACTTTATCTGCTACCAGCATTATTGGATTTGGTGAGAGCGCTATTTACGGGGATTGGTACACAGCCAACGAAATTGGTACCCGTGTCAGTAGCCTGCATTGGGAAAGGGACTTCCGCGGAAAAGCCTATAGCCTGGGATTACTGCAACCAAAAGGAAATTTCAGCACTTTCCAATCATTACACCGTCTCTACGGATTTGAGCTCCGTGACTCTCAGTACAGCCGCACAGACATCGGTTATCAACACTCCGCCCTGGTAGAAATAAACATGCCAGTGCGTGGCCGGGTGGAACTGTACCGAGATGGTCGTATGATTCACTCCGATTTGATGGAAGCTGGAAATCACTTACTGGATACCACCACCTTACCACATGGCGCTTACAACATAGAAATTCGTATTTACGACGAAGCTGGCAGATTAATCAATAATACTACTGAATTTTTTACCAAGGATTCACAACTCCCCGCACCAGGTGAGTGGCGCTGGAGCCTGCAGGGAGGAATGCCAGTAAAACCTGAAATATCCTCCGGAATGCCGGATCATTATCAGCAAGAGTTACTGCAAGGATATATTGCCCGCCGCCTTTCAAAAAATTTTGGCGTTTTCTCTACACTAGCAGCCACAGAAGGTCAGCAATTCATGGAGGTTGGTGGCCGCTGGGTAAGCTCTTATTTAGAACTCTCTCCCTCATTTGCTAAAGAGTCTAATGGTATTGATGCCTATAAATTACAGGCTCTGATAAAAACACCTTATGCAATGTTGAGCGCCTATCGGATCAAGATTGATGAACAGAGAATTGATTTAAAGCCCGATAGATACACCCTGCTAAGCAATAGACTATCTCAAAATAATATTAGCCTGAGGGCCCCACTCTTTGGAGGTAACCTGAGTATAAGGCGTAGTAAGCGCGACCGCTCTCCCAGAAGTTATACCGATTCACTCTCTTTGGACAATCAACTTAGTGAAGCCCAAGAGCTAAGAACTTTGGAATATCGCAGGAATATATTTCGCGGAAGAAAGTGGCAGGCCACGGCAAATCTATCTTACAGTGATGCTGACGGTGAAAAATTTACGCTGCTGAGTATTGAGCTTCTTCATAATAATAAAAATTGGCAGAATTCAATCAGTTTTCGTGGAGAAAACCAGCAAAGTTCCGGTAATAACCAATATTTCGAAGTCAACTCCCGCTGGCGTGATGCCGACCGCTGGGCAGCAGAGGTAAATCAGGATTTCACTATAGAAGCAACACCGGAAGATTACTATTTAAGAAGTTATAGCCGACTTTCCGGTCATTATGGTTTTATCAGCTCCACCATTAGTCATAGTGACGTTAACAATAGCCGCTCTACAAATTATATTGGCAGTTTTAACACCAATATCATTGCCACAAAGGACCATATGGCATGGGGCGGCGAACACTCACTGGAAAGTGCCATCATTGTAGATATAGAAGGCAGCCAACGGGAAAACTTTGAAGTATTAATCGACGGTAACCGCCATGGCTATGCGAAAGGCGAGAAAAAGTCCGTGATTAATCTTCGTCCATTTCAAAGCTACAATATATCACTTCGCCCACTAGGGGATGGTTTCTTTCACTACCGTGAAAACACGGATCAAGTGACGCTTTATCCTGGCAGTGTGACCACCGCTACTTACAAGATTCAACCTGTCTATCTGACCATAGGTCGAGTTATGGCTAAGGGGCAGGGCTTAGACAATGTGTTAGTTTCCATTGAAGGAGAGTCAACACTCACAGATAGCTTTGGTGTTTTTCAATTGGAAATACCTCTTTCTGACGAGCCCCCTTCACATCTCGAAGTCACCTGGCTTGATTGTAATGCCAAAGTTGAGGTTGTGGAGTCCAGTGAAGACTGGTTAAACCTCGGGGTTATTGATGAAAGTTCAGCCAACTGTCAAATCTCACAGACTGCTAAAACAAATGACACCCAATAAAAAATCAAGAAAGTTTATTAAAAATTTTCTTATACTAATTTTTCTTCTCTATCTGCCAAATAGCAGCCTTGCCAGCTGCCAAGGTGACACTTACCTGCGCATCTGCAATCTCTCTGGATGGCACACGATCAACAACCAAGCACAACAGCAGAATATTAGCTTCACATTCCTCAGCCAGGAACTCGGGGCAGCCTCACCTTTTTCACTGGAGATTCAGCCAGAGCATGAGGGTTATTATAGGTTATACGCCGATAATGGTGATACCGTAGATTTATCTTTAGCTTTATCTGCCCCTCATCGTAAATACTTTACTTTTCGCCCTGGTAAAACTTATCAGGACATACCCGGCAGCATAAGCGATTTCAATGCTGACCTTAAAGTAAAGTTAGTTGGGAATAGAAACTTCACCTCCAGCAGTTACCGAGGGAATTTTCAATTGCAGGCTATTCAAGAGGAATCAGGCAAAGCTGAGGAAATTAATTTTTCCATAGAACTAACAATTGAACCAACAATCAAGATCCTGCAACTCGACAATATATTTCTTAGTGATACAGGAATCTCACCGGGACAGGATATAGTTGGTCATGAAGATTTTTGCGTTGTTGGCAACGGCTTTAGCCATTACGCCATCTCCCTTTCCAGTAGCAGCGGCATCATCGCTGGTAATAGCGGGCGCATTACCACTAGCCTCCAAGAAGAAATGTTTATGCTCACCGGCATAAGAGAAGAATTGCCCTATATGGCCAGCTTTTCTAATAATGCACAGGGGAGAGCGCTCACAAACCTCAACGCATCCGGGCATATTCCCGGTATTTATGCTCGCACAACCCCAGAGGGATGCCTTGGCGACAATACCAGAATTACTATTAGAGTACCATCTCCTTACTGGGAACGTGCAACAGAATCCAAATATACAGACGTCCTTACCGTGACAGTTACTAGCCAGTAGCCAATACTAATAGCCATGATTAATGAGAACTTCCGCTTAGCTATACCCTATACAAGCAGTACATTTAGAGTTTGAACGATTGGTTTAGATTAAACCCCAAGCATAAAACAAAAATGGACTTTTTCTTTAAACTGAAAAAATTTCAATGCTGTAAATCAGGTATAAACTTTCGATATTATAAGAGGGATACCAAACCAGGTCTTAGATATCCCCTTATCGTATTTATTCTATATCACCTAGTCAGTAAAAATCTTAGCTAACTGACCCTTAACTGCCCAAAGGAAGCCGCACTCGCTCGCTATCACGCCCTCTTAAAAAGAGCTCTAGTTCCCCTTCGGTGGGAAGGTCCTCTAACGTCAGGCTTGTTCCAGCATACAAACGACCTGAAATATCAAGCTTTTGACATTCACCCTCGCTTGGGCAATGACGGGCCTCAACCACTTCAACATTGATATTTCCGATGTTCTTTAAGTAGCGTTGACTTCCGTCAGCCTGTAACTCCAGCTGGTAACTTCCATCTTCAGGTTGCACAAATACTAATGCCTGGTAGGCCACAAGAATTTTCAGTGCGGTTTGCTCCGACTTGACCTCCCCAACTACTGGCTTGAAGGTAACCCGGTAGACCTTCTCTTCCTTTAAATCTCTATCCAACGCCATTAGACGAAAACGTTTCCTCTCTCCTGGCGCCAATATGGCCTTGGCCGGGCTCACCAACAACCTGAATTCATCCGGGTTAATCACTCGAATGCGCTCTTCGTTATCTAGCCCGGGGTTATCTACCCGAAATATTTCTGTCTGTACATACAGGGTCTCTTTATCCGGATTAGTGATAACCACGTCATCACGCGCATTGGGAGCATCATCAAGATAAAAAATTATTTTATCCAGGGACATGGCTGCCAGTGCGGGCTGCCCTAGTAGCAACAAGAAAGAGAGCAGTATTTTTTTCATCGCTCTAATATCCACCTAAATTAACCATTATTTTAAAGACTGTATTCATCGAATTTATATGGCTGTATATAGTACTCTTCCCATATTTCTGTTCTAACTCAGGGAGACCTACAGAAACTCACCCCCATACAAAAGAATTAACTCCGAGCCAGTCATTCAAAAACGATTTGTTCTTGAAATGATTACTCCGCTGAAATCATCACTCCCGAAAAGTTCTCAATGGACTTTGTTTCCAGGCACTTATTAACACCTAAATAATATACACGCTGCTCAGAGGAAGACAGCAGAGCTTCGCTTGTTAAACGAAAATGTTTGGCCGGTATGTTGCGAAGACAAAACCTTACCGATTCCCTGCTTCGCTCATAACGCCACTGCACCTGAGGTGTAAAACTCAGCACTATCTGTGAAGTCGCCTGGGCAGTCTGTCCTGCAGACTGTACCTGCTCCGCTAACGCTAGCACAGTGGTGGAAATTACCAAAAGCAGAATACGTCTTTTACTACTCACGGGGGCTATATACCTCTTTAACAGCGCAGTTATGCCACAGCTGCACAGACATCTAAAGGGCACACCTTAAGTTTAGCTGGCTATTCCCTACTCTTGAGGAATGCACCTGAGCATCGAAATTTCCGCCTAACTCTACTTGCAACAACCTCTCCAGGGTCTATTTTTCCTGTAAGACCCAATTCCAGCCTGGGTCATTTGACCCTTGGGTTACAGAGCGCCTAAGCGCCTATATCCACTCGACAATAACGCCTGCTTTCCGGATTTGACTCACATGCTAATCGCGCACCGAGGCGACAAAACCCGCCACCCGGAGAATACCATCGCCGCCTTCGAGGCGGCCCATAATCTGGGCGCCTGCGCCATTCAGTGCGATGTCCGCTTTAGCTTGAATGGCACTCCCTGGTGCTACCATAGCGATACACTGCCTATGCCAAGTGATAAGCGTCAACATTTCTTCCACGATCTAAGGGACTCCCAACTCAACCGCTTGCCTATCGATTCCTTTATAAAATTGGTGGACTGGGCCAGCTGTCACCGGCATCTGGATTGGTTTGTAGGCATCTCCGCAGCCAATATCACCAACATGGGTTTTACAGCCGCGGTAAAGAAGCTCATGGAGTTAATGCGTAACGAACGCGAGTCCTTCGCGCTGCTCAC
This sequence comes from Microbulbifer variabilis, assembly GCF_023716485.1. Lineage (NCBI taxonomy): Bacteria > Pseudomonadati > Pseudomonadota > Gammaproteobacteria > Cellvibrionales > Microbulbiferaceae > Microbulbifer > Microbulbifer variabilis. The sequence goes on along the minus strand of NZ_CP092418.1, from coordinate 926,896 downwards.
AAAAGACTGTCGCAGTCTTCGGGCCGCACGCAGCATGGGCTGGCATAGGGTGGCCTTGCAAATCAACAGCGTTCCACGTTGCCTGTCTGCCGATATTGTCACTCTCGCCCCGGAGTTTCTGCTGATTCGCGACAGCTTCGTCGATTGCGAAGAATTACCCCCTGGCCCCTGGCAGTGGGTTGTCTATGAAATTAACTCTGCCGAAGAAGCTGTACTCTGGCGAAAGCGGGGGGCGCACCATATCCTCACCGGCAACCTGCCACTATTAATGCGCTCCTGGGAAGCGAGTGATGTCTACGGATTTTGATGTACTGGTAGTTGGTGCGGGAATTCTTGGCGCAGGCACCGCAGAGGCTCTGGCCAAGGAACGGCATTCGGTCGTGATTCTGGAACAGCTCGGTATCGCCGCAGCCACCTCCTCACGCTCATCCAAGCTTATCCATGGGGGCCTGCGCTACCTCGAGAGCGGTCAATTCCGACTTGTCTATGAGTGCCTGCGCGAACGTCACTGGTTGCTGGAAAATAAGCCGCAGTTGGTGCGTATGGTGCCCTTTTATATTCCTATTTACCGTGACAGCAAGCGTCCACCATGGATGGTCAGACTGGGGCTTAGCCTTTACGCGCTCCTCTCCGGTATCGGCAGTGAGGCCTCGCGCTTTCGCGCTTTACCCAAATCCGAATGGGATACCCTACCTGGCCTCAAGCAGGAGGATCTACTCGCAGTATTTCGCTATTACGATGCGCAAACAGACGATGCCGCCCTAACCCGTGATGTAGTCGCTTCAGCAATTGCGCATGGTGCGCAAATTATCTGTCCCGGCAGTTTAGTCGGGGCGGAAGTTACCGAGGAGGGGGTGCGGGTTGATTACGTGGCCGACGGCAAACTCAATACTCTACACACCCGTGCCCTGGTTAATTGCAGCGGCCCCTGGGTAGCGACCACCAACACGCGCTGTTCTCCCTCTTTGACCCTACCTCCTATAGACCTTGTCGCTGGCACCCACATATTGTTGCCACTGTCGCTCGGCAATAAGATCTTCTATGTGGAAGCTGAGGATCATCGAGCGGTCTTCGTAATGTCCTGGCAAGACAAAACCTTAGTTGGCACCACAGAGCGCCCCTTCTTCGGCGATCCACGGGAAGTGGTTCCCACCATGGAAGAGGAGGCCTATTTGCTACGTACAGTACAGCAGTATTTTTCCCAGACACGCAGCCTACAGGTGGAGGATATATGTGATAGCTATGCTGGATTGCGGGTTCTACCGGAAGCGGAAAAAAGTCCTTTCGCCCGCTCGCGGGAATCCATGATTTGCTGTGATAATGAGCGCAATCCTCGTATTCTCGCGGTAGCCGGCGGCAAGCTTACCAGCTACCGCGCCACCGCACGCAAGATACTGAAAAAACTGGAGCCTACCTTCCAGGCTGGCCAACCGATTACTACAAAAAACACTCCAACCAAATCAGAAGATAGCTCCTCCGAAAGAGAGCGAAACATTTAAATACATTTTGAAGAGCAGTTTAACCACCTGAGCGCAAGTAATCTGAATAACAATCTGAAGAACTGCCCCCAAACAATGAATTATCTCTCCACATTTTCACCATAAATATGCCTAACCGAGTAGAAAGCTAACGGCAGAATCAAATAGCTAATAATCGGTACTATAATAGCCACCGCAGTAATTACCTGGAGCAATTTATGATCTGGCAAGATTAAGGCTAAACTGTCAGGGATAAAATAAACCAAAGGAATCAAGGACAAAAAAGTAATTAGTGGCGCAAAATGTTTGTTGTGATGAACCATAGGCATACTCCCGCCCCTCCCGTACAAATGAGAGGGGCTCTAAATTACTTTTGGTTTGCTGCAGTAAGGTAGCTGTTATATACCCATCGGTAGGTCGTGTGTTGAGCTAATATGCCCCCAAGTTCCGTGCCGTGATCACTTCGCCAATCATCCATCATTTCTGCCAACACGGATGACCAGGTAGCAACTTTCACACCCGCCTGCGTCATACGATGCATAGCAGCCTGTGTCACTGTACTATTCCAAGTACCTGAAGCATCCACTACGGCATATACATCATACCCTTCGGCTACAGCAGAGATAGCGGGAAACATCAAACAGACATCCGTAACGATGCCAGCCATAATTATTTTTTTACGCCCGGTTGCTTCAATAGCTCGCTTAAACTCCAGGCTTTTCCACGCGTTTATCTCACCTTCACGCTCAATAATTTCATTGCCCAAGATGTTTGTTATCTCAGGCATAATAGGGCCATTTGGCCCCTCAGGCATACTCGCAGTAACAACAGTGGGTAAATTTACTGCCTTCGCAAGATTTGCCAATCCCTTTATGTTCTCCGTCATCAGATGAGGGTCCAGATCCCGACAACTCACCAATAGTCCCGTTTGATGATCAATTAACGCCAACACAGAATTGTCTTTAGTTAAGGTTTCTGAAAACTTATTCACGGTGTTACCTACCTATTTAATGATTTAACTTTCTAATAACAATTGCACTTGTATTAACATCTGCAATTAACTTACCGCTATGACTCCTAATTAAATCTCCATCCTTCACACTTTCTTTTTGCTCAGCTTCAGAAAAGATTCCCCAGCCATTAGTTAGGTAAACCAGAGTCTCGCCATTAAATGAAATTTGCTCGTCTGCATTTAAATTGGCGATCTCGATAATCGTACTGTTATCAAAGGTGACTGTTTGATCATCGCGCCCCCCATAAACTCGGGTGACCTTATTTTGGCCTGGCCTGTAGTACTTGTAGCCTGCGGCTTGACCAGAGACAGGTGGTAAGGCCCATAGCTGGATCATTCGATTTTTTTTGCAATCCGGGTTCATCTCGTTATGTGTAAACCCCTGGCCTCCAGCCCGCTGGACTTGTACTCCTCCTTTATCTAAACCTTTGCCATGCTCTAAAGAGCCCTCATGTTGTATTCGTCCATCCACCATGACCGAAATCACATCTATCTCACGGTGAGGGTGCATGCCTGTTTCGCCTTTCGGATTGAAGCGGGCATCGGCCAGATAAACAAAATTATCGAGCCCTTCAGAGGTATGTGGATGTTTGTGCGGACCGAATACCTGGCTATCCATGACCAACCTGTGCTCGGTAAGCCCAGCAAAACCGCCAAGTGGTAGTGAGTCACGTTTGAGGATTTTCATGATGTGCCTCCAAAATATGTAAGCGATGGAGGTATCTTAGGTACAACTTATTGTTTGATATATACAAAAATTAGAATATAACTATCTCATTTTTAACAACAATTGATTTCTATGAACCAAGACCTCAACGATATGATGGTGTTTTTAGCCGTAGTGGAAACTGGCAGTTTTACCCAAGCCGCAGACCGACTGGGCATACCAAAAGCCAACGTAAGTAGGAAAGTTGCACGCCTGGAAGATCAGCTATCAGTCAGGCTCCTGGAGCGGTCCACTCGCTCTCAAACCTTAACGGAGGCTGGTAGAAAGTATTTAAGTCACTGTAAGCGTATTGAAGAAGAGATAATGCTGGCCGAAGCGGAAGTATCAGAAATCCTGCAGGTCAATCGAGGCCTCATTAAGGTAGGGGCATCAATTACTATTGGCCAGCAAATCCTAAAACCCACGCTAGCAAAATTTTTGCATCTTTACCCAGAAATACAAATGAACCTGAGCTTGGTTAATCACAGAGTCGATTTGATCGAAGAGGGCTTTGATGTGGTGATTCGAGTTGGGCAATTGGATGACTCCAGGCTGGTCGCAAAACCTCTTGGGCACGCATGCCGAAAAATCTATGCCAGTCCAGCTTATCTTAAAGAATATGGAACACCTACGAGAACTAAAGACTTGGAGGGGCATCAATGGCTGTTTATGAACGCCATGCAGAAGGCTCCTAAAATAATTTTGCAGAACGGGAAAAAGGTATTTGAAATTAACATAAATCCAACCTTCTCTTCGGATGACTTCTCCATCATTAAGCAAGCCACATTGGATTCATGCGGTATCGCAGTTCTGCCAGACTACATGTGCCACACGGAAATTAGACAAGGCACTCTTGTAAATCTATTACCAAACTGGAACATGGAAAGAATTGGTATCTATGCACTGTACCCACAAAATCGAATCAAGATTGCTAAAGTCAGCGCATTTGTCGAGTTTCTATCAGAGGTATTTAAACAGAAAGAACTTTGTACTACCTAGCCGTGAGGATAGCAGGAATAAAGTGTAATTGCGCATCAGGGCAGCTGCCAGTCTCTCTATGCAACCAGTCAAGTGTTTGAATGTAGCAAATGTCCAGGGAGTTCAGATTGAGGGCTTGCAGGGGGTAAATTTATCTTCATTTACATGCACTTCCACATAGGGTCTATGTTTTACATCCCATATAATGGCGGGCTACTCTGTTTTTATTAGTCTTTTACATCGTAGTTTATGTCTGATTACAGTCCCCACCGCTTTTGCACCGCGCCACTACTTGATTGGAGTGACCGTCACTGCCGCTATATGTGGCGCCTACTGAGTAAACGCGCCCGTCTTTATAGCGAAATGGTGACCACTGGGGCAATTTTGCACGGGGATCGCCAGCGCCACCTGCAATTTGACGCTGGCGAACTGCCTGTCGCCCTACAACTTGGCGGAAGCGACCCGCGCGAGCTGGCGGAGTGCGCACGAATTGCCGAGGAGTGGGGGTATGCGGAAATCAACCTCAACTGCGGCTGCCCCAGTGACCGGGTTCAGTCTGGACGTTTTGGCGCCTGTCTGATGGCGGAACCAGATGTCGTAGCTGCCGGCTTATCTGCGATGCGTGACGCAGTGTCTATTCCGGTCACAGTCAAACACCGTATCGGTATAGACGATATGGAAGACTACCCTGGCCTGACCCGTTTTGTGGAGGCACAGGCAGCCATCGGCACAGAGACATTTATCGTCCATGCCCGCAAAGCCTGGCTGCAGGGCCTCAGCCCAAAGGAAAACCGCGAAATCCCACCGCTTAACTACGATATGGTTTACCAGCTGAAAAAGGATTACCCACAGCTGCAAGTCATCATTAATGGTGGCATTAATTCTCTGGAAGAATGCCAGCAACATTTACAGCGGGTAGATGGTGTTATGCTCGGTCGCGCCGCCTATCAGACCCCAGCGCTTCTTTCACAGGTGGACAGTGTGTTGTTTGGAGAAAATGAAGGACCCGATGCCGCGCAAGTGGTCGAGCAGATGTTGCCCTATATCGAGCGAGAACTGGCAAGTGGTCAACGCCTCAACCATATTACCCGGCATATGCTCGGGCTCTTTCAGGGCCTGCCCGGGGCACGCCGTTTCCGTCGTCATCTGAGTGAAAATGCTCACAAGAAAGGGGCAGGGCCTGAGGTTGTGGAGCAAGCTTTGTCACTGGTCACCCAAGCGGCTTAACTTGGAAGGCCAGTATTTCATAGGAAGGGAAGCCAAATACTATCGAGGGAATCGCGATGAATAAACTGGATCAACTCAAACAGCGCAGCCAGGTGGTAGCAGATACTGGCGATATTGATGCCATACGCCGCTATCGCCCCCAGGATGCCACCACCAATCCCTCTTTACTCTTTAAGGCTGCCCAACTGCCCCAATACAAGGGCCTGATCCAAGAGTCACTGGAGTGGGCAACTCACCACCACAGTGGCGCCAACTCCTCTGAAACAGCACGGCTGGCTGCAATCAAGCTGGCTGTCAGTATCGGCAGTGAAATATTGCAATTGATCCCTGGGGTAGTCTCTACCGAGGTGGACGCGCGCCTGTCTTTCGATACCCGCGCCACTATTGATTACGCCAGACACCTTGTGGCCCTGTACGAGCGCGAAGGCGTAGCCCGGGAGCGAGTACTAATTAAAGTCGCCGCCACCTGGGAGGGGATAGCAGCAGCAGAGATACTGGAACGGGAGGGCATTCACTGCAATCTCACCCTGTTGTTCTGTTTGAGCCAAGCGATTGCCTGCGCCGAAGCTGGAGTAACACTGATCTCTCCCTTTGTGGGCCGCATCCTCGACTGGCATCTAGCCAATGGGGACCGCAAAGCCTTTAGCGGTGAAGAGGATCCCGGTGTACTGTCGGTACGCAATATCTATCATTATTATAAGTCGCGCGACTACTCCACCATTGTGATGGGCGCCAGCTTCCGCAATGCGGAGGAGATCGAAGCGCTGGCCGGATGCGATCGCTTAACCATCAGCCCTCAGCTGCTCCAGTCTCTGGAAGAGAGCGAGGGTTTATTGGTTGGTGGGCTTCCCACGGTCAACGAACCGCTGCCACGCCCTGAGGGGCGACTCTGCGAAGCAGCATTCCGCTACCAACTCAACAGTGATGCCATGGCCACAGAAAAGCTCGCCGAGGGTATCCGTAATTTTGTCAAAGACCAGGAGCGGCTCGAAATGCTGCTGCAGAGCCAAGTGATGGGACGCCGGGAAACTGATGCTGCAACAAATCCGTAAGCTGTTTGAACAGATTGGCAACAGTGCCGATGTCGAAATGCACGATGAAAAAGACGTGCGAATGATCAGTGCCGCCTTACTGGTTGAGGTGGCTACTGTGGATCAAAAGCTAGACCCGCGCGAACGTAACACTTTGATCGAACTACTTTGCCAACACTACGCGCTGAGCAGCCATGCGGCGGCAGAGATTATTGATGAAGCCATAGAGCAAAGGGAGCGAGCCACTTCCCTGTTTGAGTTTACCCAGGCCGTCAATGACCAGTTCAGCGAGCGAGACAAGTACCTGCTGGTTCGGCAGATGTGGCAGGTGGCTTTTTCCGACGATGTGATCGAGGCTTTTGAAGAACATCTGATCCGCCGGGTTTCCGAGTTAATTTACCTTCCCCACGGACTCTTTACCCGCGCACGGGCGGAAGCTAGAGACATGCGGAGTAGCTGAAAAGTTTTGCCGGGGTGTTAAAACTTTGAAGGAGGGTGTTTGTTAAATCTCAGTGCAGGTGCGCGGAGGACTTGCTGTGGGAGCCACATTCTAGCTCGAGGGTATGGACCAGATCGCGAAAAGTTTCCGCATTCTGCTCGTTCATACTCATCAGCACCCGGTGTGCCTCTAACACCTTCTCCCGAGCAGCACATTCATCCGGGGTTTTACAGACCAGCGGTGTTGTCTCCACGGAGAAATCACGTTTCTCATCGCTGATTTCCATCAGGGAATCGAAACCCATCGCATCTAGCAGGTGTTGAATACCCCTATCGGCAAGGAATACCAAGGGCTTCTGGCAGCCGCGCTCCTGGGCGCGAATCGCGATCTTGGCCATCAGCCCCAGGGTTGTGCTATCCACACCCTCGGCACCGTGTAGGTCAAAGGCCACACCGGCAAAGTCACTGCTTGCAAACATATTATCGATAAAACTATCGAAAGAAGTGCATAGGTTGAGGCGAACATCGCCCATCAATTTAATGATGTAAACGCCCTGGTGGGCCCCAACCATAATTTGCCCGGACTGCATAACAACCCCTGGCTCACCCGAACACACTCAGTGGATTAAAGTGTACTGGATGGCGAAAGTTCACTGGTAGAGCAAAAATGCTTGCGGCGGTTTTGCCGCCTCGGCACTTTTGTGCATAGGATGGGCGGAGCTTACTCCTGACTGCTGGGACTGACAAGAGTGCTAGGGCATGAAATTCGACTATTTAGTCGCAGAAATGCCACCTCTAAACGTGGGCAAGGGTAAGAATTGTAATGTCATCGGGTAATGCGCCAAAAGTGTCCACTTTCAGGCTCTCACACAGTACTCCCAACTCACCGCCCGTAGCGCTTATCAACTCTAGTAACCGCTCTTCTTTTTGCAGTAAATCGCCTTCGAGTAACTCCAGTACACCATCGGAGCAGGCCACCAACCGCCAACTGCTGGGCAGCTCGGCACACATTACCTGCCAGTCACCCCGCTCAAAAATGCCCAAGGGCCGCCCCTTGCCTGGCAGCCAATCGGCGCCAGCGGCACTGGCAAGCGCCGGCATGGGGATCTGTCCGGCGACGGCATAGTGCAGTTGGCTAGCGGCGGTATCTACCACACCGATAAACATGCTGGCGTGCTTACCCATACCTGTGGATAAGAGCTCGCGGTTAATCAACTCCAAAACTTCCAACAAGTCGGAGTCCAGGGACTCCAGTTGGGAAAACAAAGGGCGCTCACGCAGGCGATGCATCACGCTGTTTTTGATCAGTGCCGTAACCAGTGCGGAGGACACCCCATGCCCTGAGACATCCACCAGATAAAACGCCACAAAGCGCTCGCCGAACAAACCGTAATCGACAAAATCGCCGCTGAGATACAGAGAGGGGATCAGGCGGTAGGCGGCCTCAACGCCGCCGGGGTAAAAATAGGGACTGCGTGGCAACAGGTGCTGCTGCAGCAAGCGACCGGCCTCCTGATCACGGCGCAATACTTCTACGTGCTCGCGCAGCTCGCTATTGCGCTGCTCCAGGGTATTGCGGTACTCAATATTCTGCTGGGCGAGGTTTTCCGCGCCGGTGATACGGCAGATTACTTTATCGATCAATGCAGCCTGTTGAATGGGTTTGATCAGATAATCGCAGGCCCCCAGACGCATGGCCTGTAATACTTCGTGAAGCTCACCCTGCTCGGCAATCATTACAACCGCCGTCGCCGGGGAGCGGAGCTTGATTTTGCGCAGTACCTCCAACCCATCCATATCGGGCAGGAGTAGATCGACGATAACCAGCTGAAACAGTTCGGGAGTAAATTGTTCTATGCCTTGCTGGCCACTATCAGCTACAGCAACTGAAAGCCCTTGACGCGAAAGCGCTCCACGCAAGAAATTGCGGGAGCGCTCATCATCGGTCAGTAACAGGCTACTGGGGCCGGCCATTGCAGGCTCTTTTGGAAAGGGGGTTAACCAGCTGTTGCTCAGTAGTCACTGGACTCTTCGACTTCCCCCTGATCGATTGCCTCGGCAGCTTCGGTCGCGGTATCCACATCCAGTTCACCATCCACAATCAAGAAGTCGCGGCGCTGCAGGTAGGCGTCGCGCAGCAGAATATAGCGATCACCCTGCAGAAGGGATTCAGCCTTCAGCAGGCTAGCGCGACTCTGGATAATATCGGTAGCCTTAAGGGTATAGCGCGTGGGATCGTGCTCCACATAGGTCAGAGGATTGGTGTAGTAATCCACCACTCTAGCTGGCGTATCCCGCACCGTGGAGGGCCCTAGCAGTGGCAACACCAGGTAGGGACCAGAGGGTACCCCCCAAACCGCTAGAGTTTGGCCAAAGTCCTCACCGTCACCTTTCTCCAAGCCCATATGCTTGGCAACATCAAAAAGACCGGCAATACCAATAGTGGTATTGATTAGCAGACGACCGGCGTCATTACCCGCCTGGCCCCACTTGCCCTGTAACACACCATTAAAGGTATTGGTTACTTCAGCCAGATTACTGAAAAAGTTGCTTACACCTTGCTGTACAAATATCGGGGTAATCTGCCGATAACTCACAGCCGCCGGTTTTAGCACATAGCGATCCGCACCGTCATTGAAGCTGAATATGGCGCGGTTAAATCCCTCCCAGGGATCGCGAAGAGAAAAGTCTTCACCTTCCTCACTCTCAAACTCTTCCGCGGGGTCAAAGCCATACTCATCCAGTAGTGAACCATTGGACTCACCACTAACGTCATTCTGCTCTACCGCCTCAGGCTGGGCTGAGGGAGTGGCGGCGTCACCAAATGGGTCCTGTGTCGCCAAAGCGCCCATGGGGGAGATGGCCAGTAATGCGGCCATCAACCAGGGCGATAAATCTCTGCGTCCTAGCAAAACCCTGCTCCTCTTCTAACAAATTTCAAGGTCAAGGATTCTAACGCCCCCGCAAACTGTAAACCACCCTCGGCAGCATAGCAGCTGGTATTCATCAAAGATGCCGCAGTTTCAGGCAAGCACACGCTGTCACAGAAAGGTAATTTGCGCCAGAAATCCTAGGCCCGGCCGATCTACTCTGTCGCCTGCGGCCGCAAACCAGCGATCACTCCGTTATCCAGTAATTTCTGGAGTAACTCAATACCGAAGCCGAAAAGGGCTTCGCTATCGACTTGCGGTAGCTCGGCAGCAATTTGTGCCAAGAGCTGCTCCCCTGTGACATCACCCTCTGAGGCCAACTGCAATAGTCGTGCGGTTACTGCATTGATTTCCATAAAGCTGACTTCATCGCTAAGGTCGCGATAGACCAGCAAGAAGGTGGGAGAATCAGCTGGCTCCTGGGGCTGATAGGTAGGACCGATACGGTGCACCGGGAAACGGTAACTGAGACTCCACACCAGCGGTGACACCACCGGAATAGAGGTCAATAAATCTCCCTGGCGATCCAGGTCGGTGGGAATCTCCTCAGTACTCACATCCAGCGCCAGCTCCACCCACTCATAATGAGCCAGCTCCAATAGAAACGCTGGGTCTTCCTCCCGCTGTTCCCTCTCCTGTTGCAGGTAAGTGAGAAACTCCTCACTAATCTGCAGAAAGTAGGGGCTCTTGGAAGTGTGGTGCTGAACAAAATCACGCACCATTTTGTGCCAGTGCTCATCACTGTAGAGGCTGCGTAATACAGGGAAACCACTGGCAATAAAAGATTCGATATTGTTGTAAATCAGGTCCCGATATATGGCAACTCGCCGGTCCTCAATATCCTCTGGCGCCTCAACTTGATCAGGGGCGCGTAGGTGATTGGCTAAAGCCCGCTGTAAGCCTTGGAACCTGGCTGTCTTATCGGCGACTGATGACATAGCTCTCTTCTTCTCGGTGACAGGCCTGAATGCTCTTGATCTGTTCCACTTCCTGAAACAATTGCGGCAGCGGTGGGATATTGAAATCGCGCTCCAGCAAGGTCGGCATGACACCGTGTACCTCGTAGGCTTTGTTCAACAACTGCCACACGGGATCAATCACTGCAGCACCGTGTGTATCCACTTTCAGATCATCCGCCTCATCGTAATGCCCCGCTACATGTACATAACGCATACGCTCGGAGGGAAGCCCGCGCAAAAATTCCAGGGGGTCATAGCGATGATTGATTGAATTCACATAGATATTATTTACGTCGAGCAGAAGGTCGCAGTCCGCCTCTTGCAGGACCGCCTGCAAAAATGCCAGCTCACTCATCTCCTGACCCGGCGCCGCATAATAGGAGACATTCTCCATGGCAATACGTTGCTCCAGGGTATCCTGCACAATGCGAATTCGCTCGGCGACATACATTACCGCTTCTTCGGTAAAGGGGATGGGTAATAAATCGTAGAGATGGCCCTTATCTGAGCAGTAGCTCAAGTGCTCGCTGTAAAGACGGATATTGTGATCGCGGATAAACTGCTTGATCGAAGCAAGCAGGTCCATATCCAGCGGGTCAGACGAGCCAATAGATAGAGACAGGCCATGTAGGATAAATGGATATCGTTCGCTGAGCTGGTGAAACCAGCGGCCATAGCGCCCGCCGACGCCAATCCAATTCTCCGGCGCCACCTCAAAGAAATCCACCGCACCCGATGAAAGTTCTTCACCCATCATAGAGCGACGCAGCCCGAGACCGGCACCCTCCACTGGATAATTACGCACCGCTATTTGCCTCTAGTGATAGTGAAAAGTACTTGGGGCGGCCCTTAACACAGTGCCGCCCCAATCGCGCGTGTTGGGGTATTAGTTACCGCATTTCCCCTCGCCGCACTTACCTTCTTTCTTTTTACCTTCTCCACACTTACCTTCGCCGCATTTACCTTCTTTCTTTTTGCCTTCGCCGCATTTACCTTCTTTCTTTTTACCTTCGCCGCATTTACCTTCTTTATTCTTGCCGTGGCCGCACTTGCCTTCTTTCTCCTTGTCATCGTGATCGGCCAGAGCCAAGTTATAACCGGAGGTGAGCTCAGCAGCGGCAAACGGGTTAGCTTCAGCGGTGGATGCAGATACATTCATCGCAGCAGTTGCAATAAAAGCAGCACCAACAGCAGCTGCTACAGGGGAAAGATGCTTCTTGTTCATAATGAATCTCCTAACTAATACCCAATGTAATATAACTCTCTATGACTTTTTCTATGTCCCGCAACAGTATAATGATGCGCACTGAAAAACCGTCATATTGTGAAACCGGCTCACAGCCATCACATATTTAATGATGCCGCGTATGCTTACCGACTCTCATTCATCTGTCGGGCCAGTTTGGGAAATATTACACAAGGCCACAAATTTTTTTGTGAACTGTGGCTAAGCAGTACTCAACCGAGCAGCTCCATGCCATCAATTTCTATCCAAACTTTGTGCAGGCGCTTGGCAGAGATCGGCATCAGAGTCTTTAACGTCTGTGCAAACAGGCTCACACGGAATTCCTCAAGCATCCAGCGATACTCTACCAGCGCAGGCTCTGAAGCCAGCTCTCTCCTCGAAAACTTCTCAATCTGATTATCGAAAGACTCGGCAGCCTTGTGGTACTCCACTTGCAACTTGCGGTCGCGGTTTGGATCGAGGGCCGCCTTTTCCAGACGCACAGAAATCGCCTTGAGATAACGGCCATACTGGCGCAACCATTGCAGAGGGGTATCAAACAAGACACCCCGGTAGAAAAGTCCTGCCAATTGTTGCTGGATATCCCCCACCGCCATAGCGACTGCCAGGTTCTTTTGCTGTTTGATCTGCTTGCGCAGGGGGACCAATTGCCCCAGGGCTTTGACCAAAAGGTCGCCAATTTCCTGGGCCACTCCCACCAAATCACCCTCTTTCTCCAGTGCAGATAGAAACTCAGCTTCACTGCGTGGCCAGTTTTCATCTCCCCAGAAGACTTCACGCGCGGCGGCCATCAGAATATCGTCTGCCACTTCTTCGCGGCGGCCCAGATCTGCGGCGGAAAGCCCCAACTCTTTGCCACGCAACAGCTCTTTACGTAGATATTTCACCTTCTCGGGCAAGTGCAACAGAGCCAGGCGGCAGATCCCAGCACGACTCAGGCGACGCGCTTCAGCGGGATTATCCAGCAATTTCAGGGAAACACTTTCCTTAGCTTCTACGAGCGCCGGATAGGCGCGCACCTTGAGCCCTCCCTGATCGAGGGTATGAGTTTCCGGCAGTTCACCAAAATCCCAGCTGGTAATATCATCCCGCTCGAAGCTATCGCCTGCATTTGCCAGTCCCTGCTGTACCCGGTCGCGATAGCGTGCCTGCAATAGCGAGAGATCGCGATCCTGATCCAGCAATTTTCCTGACTCATCCAACACCTGAATATTAAAGCGGTAGAAATCTTCCAAGGAATGTTCCGCAGATTCCCAGGCATCTTCAGGTAGCTTCTGAGCGGTCTGACGTTGCAGCTCCAAGGCCAGCGACTGACATAGGGGAGTATTGTCTGCGCGCAGTCGCGGCAGGGCCTTATCCACAGCCGCCGGTACCGGTACAAAGTATTTGCGCCACTGTTTCGGCAGGGCTTTTATTAGCGCGATACATTTATCTCGTAAAATTCCAGGCACCAACCAGGAGAGTCGAGCGGCAGGCACCTGATGTAACGCCCCAACGGGCACCTGGATACTGACGCCATCATCTACACTGCCGGGCTCGAAGTGATAACGGAGTGGGTAAACAATACCCCCAGCCTGCAGTTCGTTAGGGAATTGCGCCTCACCCACGTGATCAGCACTCTGCTGCATCAACAACTCACGGGGGACAAACAGCAACTGCGGATCACTGGCTTCAGCTTTCTTGCGCCAATGCTCAAACCCGGCCAGGTTGATGACATCTGCGGGAACTAGCTCATCGAAAAAGCGATAAACCACTTCATCGTCCACCAAAATATCCCGGCGACGGGACTTGGCTTCCAACTCTTCCAGGGATTTCAACAGGTCAGTGTAGTGCTTATAAAAACGACCCTTGCCACGATAACGCTGTTCCACTAATGCTTGGCGAATAAATACTTCCCGGGCGATTTGCGGGTCCAACTTGCCATAGGGAATACGGCGTTTTTCTACCAGTACCAAGCCGTACAGAGAGACTTTTTCAAAAGCCATTACTTGCCCAGAGCGGACATCGTAGTGGGGCTCAAAATAATTGCGTTTTACCAGGTGCTTAGACGCAGCCAACACCCAGTCCGGTTCTATTTTCGCAACAGTGTGGGCAAACAAGCGGCTGGTCTCTAATAACTGAGCGGAAACCACCCAGCGCGGAGGTTTTTTAAACTGGCCGGAGCCGGGGAAAATATGGAAGCGACGATTACGACAACCGATAAATTCCTTATTCTCATCTCGAGCGCCAATATTACCGAGTAAACCCACGACAATGGCCCGGTGTATTGCCTCGTACTCCGCAGGTTCTTTGTTTTCTTTGACTTCGAGGTCCCGGCAAGCCACACGCAATTGGTGGTGAATATCTCTCCACTCACGCATTCGCAGCCAGGATAAGAAGTTTTTCTGGCACCATTTGCGCAGCTGGTTTTGGCTCAGTTCCTGGCGCTGAGTCTCGAAGGCATCCCATAGCTGCACAAAGGATAGAAAATCCGATTGCTCATGCTGCCACTGTCGGTGCTTTTCATCCGCCGCTTGGCGCTTTTCCGCCGGGCGTTCGCGCGGGTCCTGCACGGCCAGGGCGGCGACAATAATTAATAATTCGCGCGCACTGCCATTGTCCGCACCGGCCAGCAACATTCGACTCAATCGTGGGTCCAGCGGCAAACGTGAAAGTGCGCGGCCCAGTTTGGTTACTCTGCCCTGGTCATCGACGGCCTGTAATTCCTGCAACAATTTATAGCCGTCATTGATCAGGCGCGGATCGGGCGGATCGACAAAGGGAAACTCACGGATATCGCCGATACGCAGCTGCAACATTTGCAGGATTACCGCTGCCAGGTTGGTGCGCAGAATTTCCGCATCGGTAAATTCTGCGCGCTGTGCAAAGTCCCGCTCTTCGTACAAGCGCACACAGACACCGGCACTGACACGACCACAGCGGCCAGCGCGCTGGTTGGCACTGGCCTGTGAAACCGGCTCTATGGGCAATCGTTGGATTTTACTGCGATAGCTGTAACGGCTGACACGCGCAGTACCCGGGTCAATCACATAGCGAATACCCGGCACCGTAATGGAGGTCTCCGCCACATTGGTGGCCAGCACAATACGGCGACCTTTATGGCCGTGAAAGACCTTAGCCTGTTCTGCCAGACTTAACCGCGCATATAAGGGCAGTATCTCTAACTGAGCAATCTGCGCATCCCGCAAAGCCTTGGCACACTCGCGGATTTCCCGTTCACCACTCATAAATACCAGGATGTCCCCGCCGCGCCGGCTGCTGGACTTTTCCTCATGCAGTAACTCTTCAACTGCTGCGACAACCTGCTCGTTGAGGTCGGCATTGCTATCTGCCGTCGGGCGATAGTGAATTTCCACCGGGTAGGTGCGACCGGATACTTCGATAATCGGTGCGTCATCAAAGTGCTGAGAGAATTTTTCTAGATCAATCGTAGCTGAGGTAATAATCAGTTTTAAATCTGGGCGCTTGGGCAGAATGGTTTTTAAATAGCCCAGTAGAAAATCAATATTGAGGCTGCGTTCATGGGCCTCGTCGATAATCAACGTATCGTATTTATTCAATAGTGGATCGCGCTGAATTTCAGCCAGCAGAATACCATCAGTCATCAATTTGACATGAGTGTGCTCAGTGCTGTGGTCGGTAAAACGCACTTGGTAACCGACTGATTCCCCCAAAGGTTGCTGCAATTCTTCAGCAATTCGATTGGCTACAGTGCGCGCGGCGATTCTACGTGGCTGTGTATGCCCAATCTGGCCATAAATACCCCGCCCCAGGGACAGGCAGATTTTGGGTAACTGGGTGGTTTTACCGGAGCCGGTTTCACCAGCGATAACAACAACCTGATGCTTTTCGATCAGCTCGGCGATTTCCTCACGCCGCGCCACCACCGGCAACGACTCCGGCCACTGCACTTCGGGCAATTTGCCCTGGCGCTCTTCTGCCAAAGACTGTGAAACCTGCAGCTGCTGTTCCAGCTGGGCTAACATACGATCGACCGGCTTGCCCTCTTTCTGGCGCCGGCGCACATTTTTAACCGTTCGATACAGCTGGTAGCGGTCCCGTCCCATACAGCCGGAGATTCGGGCCTGTAAAGCGGCCAGGCTTTTATCTGCTTCGGTGTGACTCATAATTCATACAGAATTGGTAAACGGGAGATTATACCCGCACTTTGCTAAGGGGCAGAAAATCCCTTGGTGGCGCTCAACTATACTGGTCCAGATAGTAATTTTTTTCACAGGCGCACTGCTTTTGGTGGCAGTGCTGCGCCTTAGGGTCACACCTTGCGAGCAGTACTATGCAAGAGATCAAGCCCAAGCCCCCCGCCAGCGCCGGACAGCTGTTTGGCCACCCCAAAGGGTTGTTTCTGCTATTTGGCACCGAGATGTGGGAACGTCTCAGCTACTACGGCATGCGCGGTATTTTTGTCTTTTACCTGACTTCCACTGCCACTGCCGCAGTCTTCGGCTGGGAACAGCTCACCGATACTGAATTGCAGTCCAAAGCCCTGAGCTATCTGGGCTGGTACGCCATGTTGGTGTACCTGACCCCCATTATCGGTGGCTGGATGGCTGACAACCGCTGGGGGCAGCGCCACTGTATCATGTTTGGCGGTACCCTGATGATGCTGGGGCAATTCTCCCTGGGTTTTCCTCATACCTGGCTACCAGACGGTAGTGAGATTTACATGCTGTGGCTGGGGCTGGCCCTACTGATTATCGGCAATGGTTTCTTTAAACCGAACATCTCCACTATGGTCGGGGATCTCTACGAAGAGGGGGACCACCGCCGCGATACCGCATTTACTATTTTCTATATGGGGATCAACCTGGGCTCAATTCTCGGTTATTTGGTCGTAGGCTGGATTGGGGAAAAGGTGGACTACCAGCTCGCCTTTATTGTTGCAGGCATTGGTATGTTGCTGGGCCTGATTCTGCAAATGACTCAAGCCAAACGCTACTTGGGAGAAATAGGCGTAGAACCCTCCGCTCATCTGGAACTGAAAAATAAAAAAGACGAGGAGGAAAATAAACACCGCCCCCTCACACAGGAAGAGCGGGATCGCATTAAAGTCATTCTGGTTCTGGGTGTGTTTATCGTGGTTTTTTGGGCTGGTTTTGAGCAAGCTGCCGGGTCAATGAATCTATTTGCCAAGTACCGCACCGACCTGAATATCTTTGGATGGGAAATTCCTGCCAGCTGGCTACAAATGGTCAATCCCTTGTTTATTATTATCCTCGCACCGATTATGGCCTCTATCTGGGTAGGTATGGGAGATCGCGAGCCGAGTTCACCGGCTAAATTCAGCTTGGGGTTAGCTTTTCTCGGAATCGGTTTTCTCTCTATGTGCGGCGCGGCACTACAAATCGGCGACTCCGAGACCATTAAAGCAAGCATCTGGTGGCTGATTTTCGCCTACATTTTTCACACCATTGGTGAACTTTGCCTGTCACCTATCGGACTTTCTGTGGTGACCAAATTATCTCCCCTGCGTTATTTATCCCTGATGATGGGACTCTGGTTTGCCTTTATTGGCATCGCCAACAAAGGGGCAGCAGAGATCGGTAAATTAGTGGGGGTTTCTGGACCACTCGCCACTTTCGGCGGTGTCGCACTAACTGCCATAGTGGCCGGTTTTATTCTATATTTGATTCGTGAAAAACTAGTGGATTGGATGCACGGTGCAGAAGAGGTGCATGTTACAGTGGGCGAAACCACCAGAGAAGAAATCAGTATTACTGCTGATCACGAGGGAACGCCACCCAAACACTTCAGCGGTAATAAAGAGTAGTACTTGATTAACTCTAAAATTATCTATCGGGTAGTTCGGCACAGGAGTGTGCCGCCTGCGGATAATTCCTTGCCCAAAACTCCTTAGATTAGAGCTTCTTGCAAGGAACCTTCATTGACGCCGCTATTAGCGGCCTTTGACTAAATAGGCAATCGCCCGATCCAATCCCTCAAGGGTCATCGGATACATATGGCCATCCACTAGACGCTGGGTCATGCCGATACTGGGCGTAAACTGCCAATACTCCTCATCAACCGGATTTAGCCAGATCAGATTGTGGTAAATATCGGTGATACGTTCCATCCAGGCTGCACCCGGCTCTTCATTCATATGCTCAACACTGCCGAAACGGCTGGTAATTTCGTAGGGTGCCATAGAGGCATCACCGACAAAGATAACCTTGTAGTCCTTGCCATAGGTACGCAGTACTTCCAACAGAGACGTATTCTCGCTATAGCGCCGCTGGTTGTCTTTCCACACATGTTCATAGACAAAGTTGTGAAAATAAAAATACTCCAAGTGCTTAAATTCCGAGCGGCAGGCAGAGAATAACTCTTCACACACGCGCACATAGGGGTCCATAGAACCGCCCACATCGAAAAAAATCAGTACTTTTATTGCGTTGTGCCGCTCTGGCACCATCTTAATATCCAACAAACCCGCATTGCGCGCAGTGGAAGAAATGGTGTTATTCAAATCCAGCTCTTCTGCTGCGCCAGTGCGGGCAAATTTACGCAACTTGCGCAGAGCCACTTGGATATTGCGGGTTCCCAGGCTGATACTGTCATCCAGGTTTTTAAATTGGCGCTTCTCCCAAACCTTGGATGCCGAGCGATTACGCCCCTGCCCTCCCACCCGAATACCACCCGGGTGATAGCCACTGTTACCAAAGGGGCTGGTGCCACCGGTACCTATCCAGCGATTGCCGCCACTGTGGCGCTTTTTCTGCTCTTCGAGACGCTTTTTGAACTCCTCCAGCAACTTTTCCAAACCACCCAGGCTTTGGACTTTAGCCTTTTCCTCTTCGCTTAATTGCTTGAGAAATTCCGCTCTGAGCCAGTCTTCCGGGATCATTTGCTCAACGATATCGTCGAGGGTTTCCAAATCTTTGAAATAGGCCTCGAAAGCGCGGTCGAACTTATCGAAATGTTTTTCATCCTTCACCAGACAGACACGAGCGAGGAAATAAAATTCCTCCAGATCTGCAAAAACCAGGCGCTGTTGTAAAGCCTCCAGCAAGGCCAACAACTCGGTGATGGATACCGGTAATTTATAGCGACGTAAATTCAGGAAAAAGCCAATCAGCATAGTAATTCGCAGTCAGCAATGGGAAAAAATGCTCAGTGGTACCGAGCGGAACATCATCAGGGGCAGAAGTTTACCCCTAATGAAAGGCAACAAGGCTTGCTCAGCGGTTGTCACGACGTGCCATAAACGCCAGGCGTTCGAGCATATGCACATCTTGCTCATTTTTCAGCAAGGCGCCATACAGTGGAGGAATGGCACTGCTGTTATCGCGATTCTTGAGTACTTCTTCCGGAATATCATCGGCCATCAACAACTTCAACCAATCAATCAGCTCTGAGGTGGAAGGCTTCTTCTTTAAACCCGGTACTTCGCGCAACTGGAAGAAAATATCCATCGCTTCTGCGACCAGTTGCCCTTTAATTTCCGGGTAATGGACATCGACAATTTTGCGCATGGTATCGCGGTCGGGAAAGCTGATGTAATGAAAGAAGCAGCGGCGCAGGAAGGCATCCGGCAGTTCTTTTTCATTATTCGAAGTAATAATGACAATGGGGCGGTGCTTGGCCTTGATAGTTTCTCCGGTTTCGTAAACGAAGAATTCCATTCGATCCAGCTCCACCAACAAGTCGTTGGGGAATTCGATATCCGCTTTGTCAATCTCATCGATCAGCAGTACCACACGCTCTTCCGCAGCAAAGGATTCCCACAGCTTGCCGCGCTTGATGTAATTGGCAATATTGTGAACCTTATCCACCCCCAACTGGGAGTCGCGCAGGCGGGATACCGCATCGTACTCATAAAGTCCCTGCTGGGCCTTAGTGGTAGATTTGATATGCCATTGGATCAATTTCATTCCAAGGCTCTCGGCAACCTGTTCCGCGAGCAGTGTTTTGCCGGTGCCCGGTTCGCCTTTGATCAACAAAGGGCGCTGTAAGGTGACGGCTGCGTTCACCGCCATCTGCAGGTCTTCGGTAGCTACATAGCTATCGGTACCGGTAAATTTCATGCTTACTCCAATCCTGTCATCACGCTATCTTCAGATTTAGCGAATGATAATTGAACAGCGGGGCGGGTGGCGAGGCGGGAACGATCAAATTGGATGACCAGCCCGAGTAGAGACTAAATGAAGGGGGTTATCGACTATGGCTCAAGCCATCTGAGTGCTGCGGCGGTGTACTACTTGGCGCCCCTTACCGGTGATATACCAGCGAATCCCCAGGTGACTGTGGATTTTGCCCACCATTTCTAATACAAGCAGGCTGTTAAGGGCACGGGCAATAGAATTGGTCTCCATACCACTATCTTGCACCATACCACTTAGGGAGCGGAATACACACTCACCGTCATTTAGCAGATTGAGTACCTGCAGGGCATTGTCGTCCAGCTTGCGAATTTGGTTGAAATCCAGCACCGGCCCCTGCTCCAGATCCCCTTCTATCTCATGTTCCAGCAAAGGCATCATTTCCAATTGCATAGTGCGCAGTTCCTGCTCCATATTTTCCACTCGAGCACGGGCGATACTGGCATCGCGCAGCTGGCGACGCGCAGCATTAAACACGAACATGCGGGAAGCTATAGCGGCAAGCAGACAATAACCGGTAAAAATCAAAAGCCGTGAAGGGTCGCCTTGGATTTCGATCAGTAAATCGCTTTGGGTAAACTTCAGGAAGATTGGCACCATTAAGGCACCACATAATCCCATAATCAGGCAGCGAGCAAGGCCGGCGGGATCCTCCTCCGTAAACAGCATTTGATAATAGTTCACCAGCCCACCGAGAATGCCCGATACCAGCATTACTGCAGTGAGAATCAGCAGGTGGTCGAGCATCAGGGTTCCTCAGCCATCTGGCAACCTGCGCCATAACAATGGGCGAAAATCTACGCCAAGGGCAATTTATAAACTTTATCTGTCGTGAGTCTGGCTTACCAATAAGTAACCCTCTCCACTGGGATATTCAGGAAATACAATCCATGATTTCCCAACAGGGGCTTGTTTATTGGTCTTTATCAGTAAGCCGGCTCGTCTGGCCTCACGCCAAGTGCGTAAGCAGCCTAATAGATATAGCAGCTGTCACCATCCACAGAGAGGCTAGAGAAAGGAAGGAACGCCTTTGATAAGCAAGGGGAGAAAAGTGAGTGGGCCCAGTTGCGATGAGCCCTGTGATGAGGGAAGATCTGGATGAAAAATCCCGTTACTGTTCCTTGAAGTATGGGTCTTCGTCGAAACGACGGCGGCGACTGCGACGAAACTTAGATAATAGCGAAACCAGTCCCCACACAATCATCACCGCTAAAGCACCACCTGCAGCAAATACCAAATTTGCTGTCACTTCCGGTGCAGCCCCATTTTCTTCAAATAATACCTGGTAGAGATACAGGGGTAGTACGGGCATGGCTACTGACTCGGCCACCGGTATTTTTACCGGCAGCAGTAGTACACCAGCCAAGACCAATAACAAGGTGCGGCGCAGCCAGCTCCAGCGCCAATTGCGCATAAACCACCAGCCGGCAGCTAGTAAAACCAGTGTCGAGCCGGTATATACCAACCAGGCAAGTTGAAAATCTTCAGACATTTTTTATTTACTCTATGTTTCCCGCCCAGTTCAGGAACTAGTGACTATGCCTCACTAGCTCAACCGGCTTCCACCCAGGTGACGATGTGCTCCTCCATATCGTCCGGGTGAACCAGCTCCTCACTGATGACACTGCCGCGCACAGACATACCCGCTTTGTGTACAGACTGGCTATCTCCACTCACAAGCGGATGCCACTCCGGCAAAGGGTGCCCTTCGGCCAAGCGACGGTAGGCACAGGTGCTCGGAAGCCAGGTGTATTGGTCTATATCCTCTACCCGCAACTGCACACATCCAGGCACCAATTCTTTTCGCCTTGAATACTGGCTACAGCGACAGGAGTCTGTATCCAGCAAACGGCAGGCGACATTGGTGTTGTAAAGCTCACCAGTTTCCTCATCTTCCAGGCTGTGCAGGCAGCAGCGCCCACAACCATCACACAGAGCTTCCCATTCAGGTTCACTCATTTGCGCTAGAGTTTTACGTCGCCAAAAAGGCAATTGTGCCATTAATCTAACTCAGCGTTGCAGTTTGCTGTTTTTCAATGCGATCTCACGCATTTCAGAATCGGCCACCGGCGGCATCTGCAAATAGTAACCTTGCACACGTACCTCTTGCAGGACTTTGTCGGCATTTGCACGCGCAAGTTTGCGCTCTGGAGTCATTAGCATGGTAGTGACGTGCTGGGGGCTGCCAAACAACTCCAATAAATTTTTAGGTACCCGCGCAGTCCCCTCACGCTTATCGACGTACAAATACATTTCTTCTTTTTTGGGACTGCGATAAATATCACACAAGACTTTCACTTCATTTCCTCTTTGCGTAAATGTCGCAGAGCTTTAAGCAGGGGCCGACCAACCACTTCGGCGCGCCAACCACAGAGACGCCCTTGCAACTGGGGGTCGCGAGCAAGGACCAGGGCTTCCAACTCTTTTTTGCGAATTAGGATTTCTGCAGGCAGATTTTCACGCTCTGCAATACTCGCGACCTCTTTACGCAGTAACTTCAGTAACTCCCCCTGTTGTCGGTTGAGCGGCTGCGGTAAACGCGTCGGTAAATCGCTGCGCTCCAGAGCGCGGGAAATCAACTGCAACAACCTATCACCGTGTTCTCGCAGGGCACGGCCCTCGAGGCCAGCCTGGCTCAAGGCGCCTTTATGCCGCGGCAACTGCTGGGCCATGGTCATACAGAGATTTTCCTTGAGCAGGTGGTTGCGCGGCATATTTCGGGTTCGCGCCTCACATTCCCGCCAAGTACAAAGGTCCTGTAACACGGCCAAATGTTTGCCGCGCAGGCGCCAGGCACCTTTCACTTTCTGGTAATAGAACTCAGGGGGTTGCGGGCTTCGCGCAGTTGCCACCAAAGTTGCGCAGTCTTCTACTAGCCAAGTTTCCCGCTGCTGCTCCTGCAACCGCTTTAGCAAGGCACCATAGAGAACCGGTAGCCAAGCCACATCGAGTGCGGCGTAGGTTTTCTGGGCATCACTGAGAGGGCGCTGCAACCAATCCGAGCGGGTCTCGCTCTTCGGCAGTTCAATACTCAATAGCTCGCGCACGGTAGCGGCGTAACCGAGGCCTGCCCCCATACCACTAATCGCCGCGGCGATCTGAGTATCAAAAATGGGCTCGGGGATCACCCCCAGCAGACGCTCCAGAGTCTCCAAATCCTCGCTGCAGCTGTGCATGATTTTTGTAACAGCCGTATCCAGCAGCAGATCACGCAAAGGTTGCAGGTCTTCAATGGCGAGATTATCGATGAGGTAGCAGTGCCTGCCATCCCCAACCTGTACTAGGGCCGGCTGAGGATAAAAGGTGCGACTGCGCATAAACTCGGTATCCAGAGCCACAGCGCGCTGCTGTCGCCACTGTGCGCACAAAGCCGCCAACTGCTCGCAGGAGTCCACCCAGCGTGGAGTAGTATCTATTTCAACCATCGGTATTACTCTGCTGGGGGGAAGAAGGCGGTGCGACTATTGAAGGCGTGCGCCAGGGTACCGCCGTCGATATATTCCAGCTCACCGCCGATGGGAACGCCATGGGCGATACGACTGACAGTCACTCCCTGCGCTTTGGCGCGCTCGGCGATGTACTGGGCTGTCGCCTCCCCCTCTACTGTGGGATTGGTGGCGACAATCAACTCCTGTAATGGCTCACTGGCCAACCTGCGCTCCAGTAGGTCCATACCAAGATCCGCGGGGCCGATACCGTCAATCGGAGACAGGTGACCGTGCAGCACAAAATAGCGGCCATGGTAGTTACCAGCCTGCTCAATCGCCAGCACGTCGGCGGGAGTTTCAACAACACAGAGAGAGGTTTGTTCGCGTCGGCTGTTGTTGCACAGAGTGCATACGGCTTCTTCGGTCAATGTACGGCACTGCTGACAACGTCCGACCTTCTCCACAGCCTGCGCCAGGCTGCGCGCCAGTAATTCTGCAGCGTCGCGATCCTTTTCCAACAAGTACATCGCCATGCGCTGGGCCGACTTGGGGCCCACACTGGGCAGGCAACGCAGCGCGCGAATCAACTCTTCGATTAAGGGACTAAACATATAAGGCTAAACAACCGGGCTCTGCCCCTTAAAATGGAAACTTGAAGCCTTCCGGCAGATTCATGCCAGAAGCGAGGTTGCCCACCTGCTGCTTTTGTAACTCCTGGGCCTTCTCCTCAGCTCGGCGCACAGCATCGTTCACTGCCGCGGCCAAAAGATCTTCCAACATCTCTTTGTCTTCGGACAGCAGGGAAGGGTCGATTTCCACAGAGATAACATCGTGCCGGCCATTCATGGTGACCTTAACCATACCCGCGCCGGATTCACCGCACACCCGTAGCTCATTTAACTCCTGCTGTACCTTCTGCATTTTTTCCTGCATGTCGGCCTGCATTTTCTGGGCCTGTTGCATCAGATCGCCCAAACCTTTCATAGATAACCTCTATCTCTATTATGTGTGAGCCCGGTTAGACGCCGGGTAACCAAAAACTCTATCAATTCGCCTTCGCCAGGGATTCAACAGTATCTGACACTAACTCAGCGCCCAGCTCGGACTGAAGTTCCTGAACCAGGGGGTCTGAGGTAAGGGCATCCCGCGCTGCTGCTAGGCGCGCATCGCGAGTCGCCGCAGCCAAACGTGCCGGCGTACTGCCTTGTACCTGCCCCACCTGAATCTGTGCAATAACCGGCTGCTGGAAAAAGTCTCCCAGTAAGTCCCCCAGGCGCCGCTGATGCACCTCGTCATAAAGACTGCTAAAAGATTCGTCCAGGGTAAAGGAAAGTATATTGTCCTGGCGCCCCACTAGCTCCAGATGCTGCGCGATCGAGTGCAATATGCCGCTGATGCCCAACTGCTTATAGAGTGCCGGCCAGCTACCTGATGTAAGGGCATCAAAGCGTGCCGGCGGCGCTTCAGCAACCTGAGCAACCGCTTCCGTTCTCGTGGGGGCCTGGTTTTCTAGCGCAGGGGGGGAGGCCTCGACTTCCGCTACGCGTTGGCGAAGTTCAGCTAGAACCCCCTCCCGCGAGCCAGAGGGCTGCGCGCTGGGTACCTCTAGTGGCCGCTCAACTATTGCAGTCTGGGCACCCAGTACTAACTCGCTGGCTTGTTCTGCATGGTATGGAGGCTGCTGGGGCGCGGGTTCTTCAAGTTTAGGAAGCATATCCCCTCTTGCCGGCACCGAGTTCTGAACCGGGCTTTCATTCTGCGCAGCCGCTATCGCTTCGGCATGAGGCCCTGGAGTTGGCACAGCCTCGGCACTCTCAGAGTGCTGAGGCACCACAACTTCAGACTTTTTTTCGGCGGCATTCTCCTGCTCGATAGGCGCCTGTTCTCTAGGAGCCGTCTGAGTTTGTGCACTAGCAGTTGTTTCAGGCAGTTCTGCCCTTGGAATTGTCGCTACGCCCTGCGGACGGAACGCCAGCATGCGCAACAGCGCCATTTCAAAGCCACTACGGGGATCTGGGGCCAGGGGCAGGTCACGGCGAGCGTGCAGGGTCATTTGATAGTAGAGCTGTATATTCTCTGGGGCTATACGACTGGCAAGCTGTCGTAGCCGCTCACCATCGCCCAGGGCGTTATCTATCGACTGGGGCAAAATCTGGGCGACCGCCAGACGATGTAAGTTATCGGAGAGCTCTGCCAGGGTGGCGCCAAAGTCTGGAGCCTGTTGAGCCAGCTCAGCGACAGTAGCAAACAACGTCGCCGCATCTTCTTCTGCCAAGGCATGTAGCAGTTTCCACACCAAGCCGGTATCGATGCTACCGAGCATGCCACGCACTTCGGCTTCGCTGATTTTGCCACCGCCAAAAGCGATAGCCTGGTCGGTGAGACTCATACCATCGCGCATACTGCCGTCTGCCGCGCGGCCTAGCTGCCAAAGGGCGCCCTCTTCAAAAGGCACCTGTTCCTCCCCCAGTACAAAGCGCAGATGCTCGACAATCCGCTCGGGGCTCATATTCTTAAGCTTGAACTGCAAGCAGCGGGACAACACAGTTACTGGCAGCTTCTGTGGGTCTGTGGTAGCGAGCAGGAATTTTACATGGGGCGGCGGCTCCTCCAGGGTCTTCAGCAGGGCATTGAAGGAACTGTTCGAGAGCATATGCACTTCGTCGATCAAATAGACCTTGTAGCGACCCCTGGTCGGAGCATACTGGACATTTTCCAGCAGCTCCCGGGTATCCTCCACCTTAGTGCGGGATGCCGCATCCACCTCAATCAGATCGACAAAACGGCCATCGGCTATCTCATTGCAGGCATTGCAATGTCCGCAGGGCTCTGAGCTGACACCCTCCTCACAGTTCAGGCATTTGGCCAGAATGCGGGCAATTGTGGTCTTTCCCACTCCCCGAGTACCGGCAAACAGGTAGGCGTGGTGCAGCCGGCCGTTATCCAAGGCATTGATAAGTGCCTGAAGCACGTGCTCCTGTCCCACCATCTCCTTAAAAAGACGCGGGCGCCATTTACGTGCCAGTACTTGATAGCTCATCCAGTCTCCGGTGCTCGGCACACCTCTGCCAACTTATATCTCAGCGCCTTTGGCGCGGGCGCCATTATACCGGCATAGACGACGAGGCATAGCGAATAGCAGGCTATCATCCCAAGAGATCGTTTCGCGCCACTCGTAGCCCAAGCCAACCTTGTGATATAACTGCGCCAGCTCGCACTAAGAACAAACAATTCACAACGATAAAGCGAGCCTGGGACGGGGAAAGCAATACGCAATGAATAAAGCCAGGAAGACACTTCTGGAGAGGCTATTTGCCGAGCACGGCCAAGCCTTGGTGCGCTTTGTCGCACGTATTGTCAAAAGCCCAGACGATGCCGAGGATATTGCTCAGCATGCCTACCTGCGCCTACAAAAACTCAGCGATGAAAAGGAGTTGGAAAACCCTCGCGCCTATCTCTACCAAATCGCAAACAATCTGGCTGTTGACCAACTACGTCGAGGCAAGCTGCATGTGGAGTACCTCAACCAGCAAGTCTCATTAGAGGGGGAGACTCACGGTAACGACCATACCGATCACCAGTCCCCAGAACGGGTTCTCGCTGCACGCCAACAGTTACAGTCCATCTATGAGGCAATGGATAAACTGCCACTGAAGTGCCGACAAGCCTTTCTGCTACATAGAACTCGCGGACTCTCTTATAGCGAAATCGCCCATGAAATGAACATCTCAGTGAGCAGTGTGGAGAAATATATTCTACAGGCACTAAAGGCCTGCCGGCGCAAAGTGGATTCCTCCCCGTAAACCCGAAGCTTCCATTCAGCCTCCTCACTAATTTTTGTTGAGGGGGGCACCTTCTCAGCCGTCTCAGTGTGCATGAGTGGAGCTTAAATCCTGACAAAACCTAAAAAGTGAGGCACTTTCAGAATTATTTGCTGCTACATGAGGCAGTTGCGTTGCGATTATTCTGTAGGAAGATCTTTACCTTCACCGGCATCGCAAAAGTCGGGCAGTTTTGAGTAAGATGCACTGAATTTTGAGACCAAAGTCCCACTCTTAAAGCGTTATTTAACCCTTAACTACCAGAGCAAATATGAACAGCAACCCCCAAAGTCAAACAAGCAATGAGAGCCTGGACCAGGCCTGTGCTTGGGTTGCTCGCTTACGCTCAGAGGCCATGAGTAGCGCGGAAAAGCATGAATTCGAAGCCTGGCTGTCAGCTTCTGAAGCTCATCGCCAGGCTTTCGATGAGGTGGTCGAGCTCTGGGGCGACCTGGGTGCCCTCGCCCATATGCCAATCGATCAACTGTTCCCTGAGAGTGTACCCAGCCCCCACACCCAAAATGGAAAAACTCAAGAAAAGAAAAGAGTACAACCTATTCATTGGGGACTACCGCAATGGTTCATCGGTGGCGGACTCGCCACCTGTGGTGTATTCCTCGCTGTCTGGGTTGGCCTGCAATGGCTAGGAAACAGCAAGACTGATCAACAAATTTATATCACCCAGCTAGGTGAGATTCGCACCATCAGCCTGCCTGATGGGTCCGAAGTAAAGCTGAACTCTAATAGTGAATTTCGCGTCAGCTTTAGCCGCAAGGAAAGACAAACGCAACTCCTTCGTGGAGAGGCCTTTTTTGACGTCGCTCGCCAAACTGCCCGCCCTTTCACCGTTGCCGCAGGCAGTGCAAGTATCCGTGTACTGGGAACCGAATTTAATGTAGAGCTGAACCCAAAGAATACCCGAGTATCGGTCACCGAAGGTAAAGTCTCTGTCAGTGAAACAGAGAAAACACCAGGCCTAACCCCCGACTCCGTTACGCTAATCAAGAACCAAAAGGTCAGCGTATCTGACCAAGGCCTCACCCAAGTCCAGCGCACCTCACCGGAAGAGGCGACAGATTGGACTCGCGGTATCCTGGTATTTGAAAGAACTCCCCTCAAAGAGGCCTTGCAAGAGCTAAACCGCTACTTAGCCACCCCTGTTGTCGCTGCACCACAAATCGAGGGGCGCCTAGTATCTGGTACTTTTGCCATATCCGACCCAGATAACACACTCGAAGCCATTACCACGGCCCTGGACCTTCAGCAGGACCGCAGTAACAACAACCTGACTATCTTGTCTCCCAAGCACAACTAGGTTATAACCGTCTCAAATGGCGGTCGTTTATTAAGCAAATAACCAACTCCCCGCCCACAAACACAATAGATACACCCGCTCAGTTAAATTCAAACTGCTGGGCGCAATAAAAATGGGCAATTTCTTGACGGTAAAGCACTGGGTTACAGCTTTTTTAGCACTCATGCTGTCGGCAAATAGTGCGGCCGATGCACTGTGCCCAAAGCCCAGAATCGAGCTTCCAGCGAGCTCTCTGCCAGAGGCCCTCATTTCTTTGGGAAGGCAGTGCCAAGTCTCTATTCTGGTACCAGCCTCCTCAGCTTCGTTATATCAACTACCTAAGCAGACACTGAGTACAGGGCAAAACCCATTTGAAGCAACAATTGAACAACTACTAGAAGGCCTTCCATTTTCCTATCACCGTATAGGCCCGACCTCCTTCGCGGTGACTCCAAATAAGGAGTCACCGCCTCGATCTGAACAGCACCCCAGCAAAGCACCTGAAGAAATCACAGTTACCGGCCAAAGCCTTACCGGCAGCCATTTGCGCCATTATCAGCTAGACGGCTATGCTCCTATCGACAGACTAACCCGGGAGCAGCTTGAACTTACCGGAGCGCAAACTGTTGCCGATGTACTCAAGTTTCTCCCAGCCATTTCGGGAAATTCCACCAGTACCTCAGTCAGCCAACAGGATGACGGCACAGCCACCGTCTCTCTCCGTTACCTTCCTGCCAGCAACACACTGGTCTTGATCAACGGCCGCCGCATAATTGGGGATGGTTACAACGGAGAGGCTACTGACCTCAACACAATTCCTTTATCTTTAGTCGAGCGTGTCGAAATCCTAAAAGACGGGGCTTCTGCAGTTTATGGATCGGATGCCATTGCTGGAGTGATCAACATTATCCTCCGCAAGGACTTCGAGGGCCTATCTATAGATAACTACTATGGGCAATCAGGTGCTGGCGATCGCGAAACCGAATCCCACCATTTAACCTGGGGGAGACACGGCGAGCGGGGTCATATCATGCTCAACCTGGCACAATACACCCAAGGCTCAATAATGAGCCGCGACCGCAACTTATCTGAGTCTGCAGACAGCCGAAATTTTGGTGGCACAGATAAACGCTCATCAGCCACCCCCGAAGGATTTATCGCGCTTGATAACGGTGCCACTCTGACCAGCCAAACCTCCAATAATTATCGGGACTGGTCCCTAGAGGATCGCTACAACTATAACGACTACACCTCTGCCGTCACTCCACTCAAAAGTAACTCTGCTTACCTATCTGCTAATTTTGACCTTTCAGACAACCTCCTTGTATTTGCCGAGGCAATGGGTCTACATACCTCTGCAGAGTCGACCAAAGCACCCTCCCCAGTCTTCACACGCTTCGATAACGGTGATTTGACAATAGCAGCAGATAACATCTACAACCCCTTTAACCAAACAATTACAGATGTTAGGAAGCGCATTACGGAACTAGGTCCACGCATTCAAAAAAACCGCACAGCCACCTGGAGACTCAATACAGGAATCAAAGGGGTCTACAACCAGTGGCATTGGGAACTGAATACCTCCCTGCAAAGGGCAAAAAAATCTGAAAAACTCAGCAACCTTATTAACCCCCTAGCGCTCTCTCAAGGCTTGAAGGGGCCCACCAGCTGCAATTCAAGCAACGACTGCACCCCTATCAATCTCCTCGGCCCCAGCGGCAGCATCCCTCAGGAACAGCTGGAGTTTATTCGAGGAACAAGCACTACCAACAGCCGCACGAGAATGGAATCTCTCACCTTTATCTCAGACGGATCCCTAGGGGAAACCAGAGCCGGAGAAATTTTAGCGGCAGCAGGATTCGAGATTAGACATGAAACTCTGACCAGCGACTCGAATGACCTAAACGGCCTTTCCTATATTGGTGGGCACTCCCCAGGAGCGACTCGAGGCTCACGCACCATTAAAGAAACTTTCGCCGAGGTCTCAATCCCAATTCAGGAAGAAAAACTCTGGCTCGATGGGGCCGTCCGCTTATCCAGCTATAGCGACTTTGGTAATACCTACAACCCCAAGCTCGCCATACGCTGGCAGGTTTTGGAAGACTTAAATCTACGGGTCAGCTATGCCAGCGGTTTCAGGGCCCCCACTCTTACTGATATGTATCAACAGGGCTATCAAAGTCAGGAGTTTATCTTTGACCCCTGTACCAGTAAGAGCGCAAGCACTTTAACTGGCTGCCCAGGGCAATCAGACAGCGCACGAATTCAGTATCTTACCGAGTTTGGAGGCAACCCCAACCTCACGCCTGAAACTTCAAAAACCCTTACAGCTAGCCTTGCCTGGACACCAGAGCATATAGAAGGGTTAAGCTCTGCAGTCGAATTTTTTAACATTCAACAGGAAGATGTCATTGGCAGTAACCCTCAGTTCCTGGTTGAGCAAAATGCCTATGCTGGGCTATTCAGCGATAGAGTATTGAGAGACGAGCAAGGTGAAATCACCAAAATTCTCGCAACAAGAATCAATAAAGGCCGCAGAACCATCCGTGGTTACGATGTTGCGCTTCGCTACGATCTACCCGAGGATGAGCATGGGCAGTTCAAGCTGGCTATGAACATAAGCCATATGCTGGACTACCTCAACCAGGGAGCCGCAGGACTGCCTGAAGAAGAACTGTCAGGCACTTTTGTAGACATCACAACTGGCGGGGCAGGCTCACTGCCAGAATTTAAAGCCAATGCGGGGATTTATTGGAGCAGCAACCGCTGGAAAGCTGGCTACACCGTACATTTCGTCGGTCGCACTAAGGAAACCTACGCTCTGAACGATAGAATCGTCACCAACGATATAGGCAGCTGGTTTAGCCATGATGCACAACTCGCCTTCAACCCCTCTAGCAGATTTCGATTCTCAATAGGAGTCAACAACCTGCTTAACACCCCACCTCCTCTTGCTGTAACGGCGACAGAAAATAACTTTGACCACCGCACTTACGACCTGACTGGACGGTACTGGTATAGCAGTTTCTCATTCAGTTTATAAGCTAACAAGTCAAGCCTACATACAAAAAATCGCTCTCCTCCTAACTGTCCATATCTCACCCCCCTAAAAAGCTGCACTTAACCTCCATCTAGCTTCAACATCCCCCCATAGATACGGATTACCTCTCTCGCTGAAGTCAATTGAAAACGCCCGTACAACCTGGCAAAACTGACATTGCGAATTATTGGAAAAAAAATGTGATTTTTATGGAGGGGTTCTTGATGCCAACCGTCTTTGAGTATGTTGGGAGAGAAGCGGCTACTTGGGGGTACCCGTTTCTAACGATCGCCATTCATGGCAAAAGACTATAAATCCAACGATCAAGAGAGGATTGACAATGAAAAAGAACCTCCTATCCGCAGCCGTAAAAGGGGCGCTGGGCCTCACCGTGGCAGCGATCATGGTTCCGACTATGCCAGCTTTCGCCCAAGAAGACGCGGAAATGGTAGAAGAAGTAATCGTAACCGGATCGCGCATTAAGCGTGCTGACCTGGACAGCTCCAGCCCGGTTACTGTACTTACTGCAGAAGATATGCAGGCTACCGGCATTACTGACGTTGGCGACCTGCTACAACGCTTGCCCGCCATGTCTGGCTCCCCAATTGGTACTACCACTAACAATGGCGGTTCTGGTGCAGTAAACGTTGACCTGAGAGGCCTGGGCGTAGTTCGCACTTTAACCCTGGTTAATGGCAAGCGCACCGTTGATGGTGGTGACTACCAAACCATCCCTGCGGCGATGATCGAGCGTGTTGAAATCCTCAAAGATGGTGCATCTGCAGCCTATGGCGCTGACGCCGTTGCCGGTGTTGTCAACATTATCACCAAAAAGGACTTTGAAGGGGTTCAACTCGACATTCAGTCCTCTGACTCATTTGAAGCTGATGCTGGTGGTCAGCAGTCCTTTAGCTTCCTTGCCGGCAAGTCATTTGATGGCGGCAACGTAGTCTTCGGGGCTGAGTACGTTAAGCAGAAAGAAATTTACCAGTCAGATGTACCCTGGGATTACTTCCAGAATTCATACTACATTCTGGATGGTGACGAGTTTGAGGCAAATGGGGCAACCAGTGGCTTCCCCCTTGGCTCCTCCCGTATCCCTGAAGGTCGCCTGCAGCGAGGCAATTTGACTCAGAGATTCTTTGACCTCAATGGGGATGGTACCGCTAATACAGCTCGATTAGTGGATCACGCAGGAAATATTAATTACATAACTAACGATGATGGCGATCTTGTTGCAAACAGCAAGTTTGTAGCCTCCCAAGGTAATCCTACCTTTGATCATGCCGACGTATTTATGAATGCGGGCAATGGCGTCGTTGAGTTTGACGGCCGTAGCTATAATTATGCCCCGGTAAACTATATTCAGACTCCTTATGAGCGAGTGAATATCTTTACTGAAGCTAACTTCGATCTTACAGATAACGTCAAGTTCTACTCTGAGTTCCGCGCAAATCTACGCACTTCAGCACAGCAGCTTGCTCCTCAACCTTACGCTTCAGGCGGCGATCCAGGCTACAATGGCTTCTATACTCTAGTTGACCCTCTCACCGGAAACCCACTTCGCGAAGTGAATGTTGGTACCGATGACGATCCAAACTGGGTTTACACTGACGACCAAAGTGCCGGCCGTGAGGTTGAAGCCTCATCCTATATCGGAATCTCTGAGGATAACTTTTACAATCCTTTTGACATGCCCATTATCGATGCTCGCCGCCGGGTAGTTGAATCCGACCGTCGTTTCGAGCAGGAAATTTCTCAATTCCAAGCCATCGCTGGCCTGACCGGCTCTATCCAAGAGTGGGACTGGGAAGTTAGCTACAACAAGGGATACCGCCAACGATCAGATCAGGATTTTGGTCAGTTTTATGGGCCTAATCTATCTAAAGCAATGGGTCCTTCCGCCGACCTTGACGGAGATGGGACTCCAGAATGCTATACAGATATTAACAACCCACAAACTCTGATTGAGGGCTGTGTACCAATCGATTTGTTTGGTGGTGCTGGCTCACTCACTGACGAGATGCTAGCGTATGTGGGCACTGTAGTCGTCGACAAGACCACTACCGAGCAAGATCAATTCATGGCCTCAATTACTGGCGATTTGTTCGAACTGCCAGCAGGTACCTTGGGCTCCGCATTTGGTTATGAGTATCGTCGCGAACATTACGCCTACCAGCCAGATTCAGCGAAAGTAGCTGATGAAGTAACAGGTAATACTGGGGCCGGAACTGAAGGTGGTTACAATGTTAACTCCTTGTTTGCAGAATTCTTTGCCCCTCTGTACGACAATGGTACTCAGTCTCTCGACATGACCTTAGGGGTTCGCTGGGATGACTACAGCACCTTCGGCGCTAACACTGTTTATCAAGTTGGCCTGGAAGCTCAGATTATCGATGGTCTAAAATTCCGAGCCACTCAGGGTGAAGTATTCCGTGCTCCAAGTATCATAGAACTCTACCGCGGCGTAACCGACTCCTTCCCCTCATATGATGACCCTTGTAACTCTGCCAATGTTGGTAAGTCTCCCGGCTGTGCCCAAACCGCACCTCAGACTGACACTCAAGTACTGGCGCGTGTAGGTGGCAACGAGAACCTCGATCCAGAAACTGGTGATACATTTACCGTTGGTTTTGTATGGACGCCTGAACTCCCCTACGGTGATATGTCTCTTACCCTGGATTACTGGCAGACCGAACTCGACGACATGATCGATAATCTTGGCGCTCAGTTCATTCTGGATGATTGCTATCAGAACGGAAACTCCGATGCTTGCTCATTGATTGTCCGCAATAATGATTACAGCATTGCATACCTTGAAGATACCTACCTCAATGTGGCCTCTCTGACTGCAAAGGGTGTAGATACTGAGATTCGCTACGGCTTCGATACAGACTTTGGCCGCTTCGAAACCTCTTTACTGTGGGTTCGCCAGCTGGAAAACAGCCGTGTGGCCTTTGCTGGAGCAGATACCGAAGACTACGTTGGTACAATGAACTCCGATTCAGAGACCTACGCAGAAGACAAAGCTAACTATGCCGTAAACTGGTACTGGAATGACCTTTCAGTCTCTTATCTAGGTGAATACATCAGCGGTATTAAAGCGGATGCTTCATACTCTGATTACACCCAGAAAATTGACTACCAGCTGTATCACGACTTAGCGGCTTCGTATAACTTCTCCCAAACTAATACACGCGTTTCTTTCGGTATCACTAACCTGACCAACGAAGAACCTCCGTATATTGATGCAGGCTTCAACGCAAGCACTGACCCCTCCGTCTACCGCTTGTTCGGCCGTTCCTACTATCTGCGCCTCTCTCAGGAATTCTAATTTCCTGATAACTGTGTACAGTTAGTACTAAGCCCCCAAGGCTTAGATGAAAAGCCCCGCTTTTGCGGGGCTTTTTTTTTCCACATGTACCAGTTAGCCACTCAACTAGTAAACTGCTGCATCACCACTCATCTAGATGAAAGCCCCCTCCCTAAACCCACTAACTGAACAAAACAGAACTTAGCTAGCCACCTGCCAACCTCAATTAACAATGTAATGTACTTACACAAACATGACTTACATCTGGCTGGTCAAGATTAATCTTAAAAAAATTAATTTATTAGCGATAAGCCAGGGAGAGCAACGAACTTACAAAAAACAACCACAAAGCGATATATCGAGCCTAACAAGATCAAAATTCAGCCAAAATGATCAGTGGCTGATGCTGTCAATTCATGCTAAATCGGACTAGTAAGCTGTCACAATAGTTCCATATTGCAGGATTTTCATTTAAAGTCATATTTGACAGGTTATCTTAATTAAAACTTATAGCCATAAAAGCACCTTAAGTATAAAAAGGTTCCACTATGATCAAGACCAAACTGAGCGTTGCCATTGCAGCACTGGGCACCATCGCCAGCTCTGGCGTTTTCGCCCAGGAATCTATTCCCGGACCAGAGGTTGAGGAAGTAGTTGTTACTGGTTCCCGCATTGCTCGTGACCCACTATCCACTACCGGCCCCATTACCCTGGTTGACTCTGAAGCTATCCAGCGCTCTGGTGTAGGCACCATTGATGAGCTGCTCAACCAGCTGCCATCCATGGGAACAACAGGTATCAATGCCAACGACAACAACGGTGGTGCTGGTCTGTCATTTGTGGACCTGCGTAACCTGGGTTCTGCCCGTACCCTAGTGCTGGTTAATGGTCGCCGTTTCGTATCTTCTAGCTCTGGTGTCGCTTCTGCCGTAGATATGAACAATATCCCGGTTGATATGATCGACCGCATCGAAGTTCTTACCGACGGAGCCTCCGCTGTATACGGCTCTGATGCGGTTGCCGGTGTAATCAACGTTGTTCTAAAAGATTCTTTCGACGGTGTTCGCATTAACGCCCGTGCAGGTGCCACTGAAGCCGGCGGCGGTGAGAATGGTGAGCTGTCTATTACCTTCGGTAAAGAATTCGATCGCGGGCAATTTATCGGTAACATTACCCATAGCAAACGCGATGAAATCACATTTAAAGACCGTGACTGGGCTGGATTAGAAAGCTCCATGTCACCAACCGGCAACATCTATACCGACTATGGTAAATTTGGTGTAGATAGTGATGGGAAGACATTAGGGGCCTTCTCCTACTATGATATCGGCCAGTACATGTGGCTATCCGGAGCCATGGAGCGCACCAGTTTTACTGGCAGCGGTACCTTCTCCATTACAGATGCAATTGAATTTTATGGTGAGGGTTCCTATACCAGCAAGACTACCAATCAGCAGCTGGCAGCCCAGCCCATGTACAATAGCAATGGGCTAAAAATAACTTCTGATAACTTACCTGCCGAAGTTCAGGCCCAACTTGCTGATGCTTGGCAGGAAGCTGAGGACGCCTATCAAATTGAATTGGCCGCCTATAACGCCGCGCTTGCTGAGTGGAAGTCTCAGGGCAGCCCGAAAGATCTGGAGCCTAGTGAACCGGAGGCATCTCATGGTGACTCTTGGCAAGCAGGACTAACCGATGTTCGCTTGCGTCCGGTTGCAGGTGGCACCCGAGACTCTGAACAGCAGACAGAAACCTATCGTATTCTTGGCGGCCTTCGCGGCGACCTAGCTAATGGCTGGGGCTGGGATACTTTCGTGAGCTACGGCAAGAACGAAGGGGAGAATACTGTTGGTAACTCCATCAATAAAACGCTGATGCAGCAGATCCTTGATGGCACGAGCGGTATTGCTGAAGAAAATATTCAGCTCCTCGGTGGAATGAGTGATGAAGTCATCGATTACATCAGCTACACCGACCGTGAAGATAATGAATATGAAATGCTCAATTTTGGCGCCAGCTTAACTGGTGATATTGAAGCAATTCAATTTCAAGGTGGTGCTTTAGGTTTTGCTAGTGGCATTGAATACCGTAAAGAATCTGGTGAGTTCAATCCAAGTGCTGAAACCCAAAGTGGCGCGACCTACAGCAATCAGCAGGATGCTACTTCTGGCGACTTTGCAGTTACCGAGGTATTTGCTGAGTTCAACCTGCCGATCTTATCTGGTGCTAAGTACGCAGACGAATTATCTGTTGATGCAGCTGTGCGTTACTCTGACTACGATACTTTTGGTGGTCAAGCAACCTACAAGTTAGGCGCAGTTTATGCACCAACTGAAAATCTGCGCTTCCGTTCCAGCTTGTCCACGGCCTTCCGTGCACCGGGCATTTATGAACTTTATAGCGGCACCGCACAAAGCTACGAAACTCTAATTGACCCCTGTGACACCAGTAAAAGCAACACTAAGGGACAAGGAGACCACTGCGGCGATCTCAGTTCCAGCTTCCTACAGGCAGGTAACCAGATCGCTACCAATATCGGCGGAAATCAGGACCTACAGCCGGAAGAATCTACCAGCTTTACCGCAGGTGTTGTCTGGACTCCGGCCTTTACTGAAGATTTGTCCATTACTTTGGACTACTTCAATGTAGAGATCAAAGATGCAATCACCTCTACAGATCTCCAACAGCTGCTTGATGACTGCTATCGCTCAGGTATAGCCGCTGCATGTAGCGAAGATCTGGTACGACGTGATAGCACCGGTCAAATTGTCCACCTGGAAGGCTCTCTGCAGAATATTGGCGAAATCAATACCAGTGGTATAGATATCGATATCGTCCAGAACTTCCACTACGATACTGGCAAGCTGGCTTTGCGTGCTCAAGCAACACACTTGCTTGAGTACGATGTATACGACTCCCAAACCAAACAAACTACAGATAACGTAGATTACATTGGTACAACTGGTGATGCATACACCAAGTGGCGTGGCCTTGCCAGTGCAACCTGGTATGCCGATAACTGGGACTTCGGTGCTGACGTTCAGTATATTGGCGACGGTCACAGCCCTTATCTGGACATGCCTTCTCACACCTACCTGAACCTGAAGGCCGGCTGGGATGTGAACGAGGCTATGCGTTTGACTGCCGGTATTGATAACGTAACTGACCGTGAGCCAGCCACTACTTCTGGTAGCAACTGGAACGCCACTTACGACTATCAGGGCCGCTATGCCTGGGCTGGTGTTACTTACCAGTTCTAATTAGCGAATCTCGCAAGTCAATAAATAAGAAAGGGGCCAATCTGGCCCCTTTCTTTATTTAGCAATTTAGCATTGAATTTTAGTACGCCCTTGTACTTAACACTTAATTACAAGTAACAAAAACCCTCACTCACTCTGCATTATCAGATGCAATTTTCGCTGATAGGCGTTGACTGTTGAGGGACTAGTCACCAACGAGAAGGCCTCTTCAAAGCTCTCCCTTGATGCCGCCATTTCCCCAAGCTGATATCTGGCCAACCCGAGCAGAAAGTGGAAGCGATGATCACCCTCATAATGCGATACAGCTCTGCGCAAGCGGCGTTCGGCCCGCTTGAAGTCCCCCTGCTCATAGGCCTCCCGTGCCTGGTAGAAGAGATAATAGGGATTACGTCCCCGGTGGTAGCGGGCACGCTTGGCGTATTCATCGGCAAGTGCTTGCTGGCCGTTGTATCGGTAGAGACGCTCCAGATTGCTGATTGCAACGAGGTTGCTGCTTTTTAAATGTAAGGCTTGCTGGTAACTTTGCTGCGCCTCGGTTAGAAAACCGAAGTGGCTGTACAAGGCTCCCAAGTTGGCCCATAAATCACTCCTTTGTGGACGCAGCTCCAGAGCCTTGCGCAGATATAAAAAGGCTTGCTCTCTCTCCCCTTCACGCATCAACTCAACTCCGCGATTACTGTAGAAGAGAGCAAAAACCGTCGTGTCATCCAGGATGTGCTGATCGTAAGCAGGGTCATAAACGGCAAGGTTGAAGTCGACTACACGACGACCGCGGGAGCTTTCCGATACCATATTCACATGTCTGTAAACGACGAAGGTCTCAGCCTCATCGTGGCTCCAGACGGGAGGCACTTCTACCTGATTGAAGGAAGCCTCAGCCCCTAATTCCCTGGCCATCGCCACCATCATCAGAGTGAAGGCTAAGCAGTTACCCCGTGCCAGCCGATAGGTTTCCATGGCTGTTAAGGTAGCGCTTTCATCATACTCCACAGTGAAGTCGCGCAGCTCAAAGGCCCGTATCAGGGCTGCCAAACGACTTTGCGGGCTGGCATTTGGAGCTAACTCTTTCAAATAAGCGCGTATCTCTGGGTCTAACCCCAGAAGATCTTCTTGCGGCAACTCCTCCATGGAGACCGTTCTGCCCAGCAAAGCCTCACCGCTCAAGGCATCTTCCAAGTCAATTGGCTGAATATGACCAGACGGTAGCCTCGCACATGCACTCAAGAACAGGAGCAGACTTAGCAGCAATAGGGTTTTCATTGTTATTTTCCCCTTAAAATTCCATGTTACGCAGGATTTACCACTTATCACGCTGCAATGGAAGCACCTGATTACCATTTCTCTAAATTGTTCCACAACGGTTCGCCTGTAATTTAGACAGCTGGTAAACTCTGTCGGCTGTACTGGAAGCTCTGGAAGCAGCCCAATGAATCCCGCCCCTTATCCGGGAGAGTGGCTAGCGGAGGTTCCCCAATAACTATTTCAGACAGAGGAACTTCTATGTCTTCTAATGTCGCGGACGTCACAACGGCGGCCTCTCCGAGCTCGGGCGAATTGCTCGGCCACCCGAAAGGGCTCTATATCTGTTTTGCTACAGAGCTGTGGGAGCGATTCTCCTTCTATGGGATGAAGTACTTGCTCCTACTCTACCTCACCAAGTATCACCTTTTTACCGATAGCGCGGGTTACGACGTACTCGGCGCCTATGCTGGCTTGGTATACGCCCTGCCCCTGATCGGTGGCCTACTGGCTGACCGCTACCTGGGTATGCGCAAGGCCGTACTATTTGGCGGTGTACTGCTGTGTCTAGGCCACTTGTTAATGGCTGTGGAAGGCCATCAGGCTATCTCCTATGCGGCAGGTACAGTTCTTTCAGAAGCCATTACTTTGAATGATGGCAGCGTGATTGCGGCAGGGACCACCCTGACTGAAAACGTAATTATTCAGGATGTGGTGGCCCTCAAAGTCTTCTTTATGGCCCTGGCACTGATCACCGTGGGAGTCGGCTTCTTAAAGCCCAATATTTCCACCATTGTCGGCCAACTCTATCCGAAAAATGATTCCCGCCGCGATGCCGGCTTTACCATCTTTTATATGGGCATCAACGTAGGCTCCTTTATTGCTACCCTGCTGTGCGGTTGGCTGGGAGAAACTTACGGTTGGGGCTATGGATTTGGTCTTGCCGGTATCGGTATGGTCTTCGGCCTGATCACCTTTGTTTGGGGCCAAAAGTACCTTGACGGCCTGGCAGAACCGAGCCGTCCGGAAGTACTGAAAGAAAAGGCGCTTGGTCCGATCAATAAAGAGTGGGCTGTTTACCTCGGCGCCATCCTGTCTCTTGGTTTGGTTTGGTACCTGGTACAGAGTGAGCCCATGGTGCACCTGGCTCAGAACAGCCTCTTGATCGTCGCAATCGTCGGCCTGATCCTGTTCTCCATGCTGTACAAAGACAATAAGAGTAAAGATGTTGTCGCCATTGGTATGGCCGCTCTGTCTGCCGGCCTTGGCCTGATTTGGGCCTTCAATGGCGACGACCTGTGGTTGGGCGGCATGTTGCTGGCTCTGGTAGCCTTTATTGGTTACGGCTTTGTCCGCCACTATAGTGAGGAGTTCTCACGCACCGTTGTACTGATGGTCCTTATTACCTCTACTATCGTCTTCTGGGCATTGTTCGAACAGTCCGCAGGTTCTATGACCCTGTATGCAGACCGTGTACTGGACCGCTCCATCGGCGACGGTGAAGTACGCGCCTCCATGTTTGGCTCACTCAACGCAGGCTTTATCATGCTGCTGGCCATTCCCTTCGCCACCCTGTGGGTTTGGCTGGGCAAGCGCGGATGGGAGCCAAGTACACCGGTGAAATTCGGTTTGGGCATTATCCAAGCTGGCTTGGGCTTCGGCGCCTTGGTGCTAGGTGCTGCATACCCCACAGAGGCCGGTAAAGTAGCAATGATCTGGCTGGTGCTCGCCTACCTGTTGCACACCTCTGGTGAGCTGTGCCTCTCCCCTGTTGGTCTGTCCGCCGTGACCAAGCTGTCCATTGGCAAAGTGGTCAGTGTGAGTATGGGCACTTGGTTCCTGGCAACAGCCCTGTCAGAAACCGTTGCAACCCGTATCGGTAAGATGGCAGCTGTTCCCCAGGATGGAGCAACTGATCTCGCCTCCACTCTGGCGACTTATACCAACCTGTATGAGTATCTGATGTGGTGGGGCCTGGGTGTCGGTGCATTGATGATAGTTATCTCACCGCTGCTGAAAAAAGGCATGTGTGGTATCCGATAAGAAGAACCACCATAGCATTAAAAGGCCGCTGTTTTACAGCGGCCTTTTTATTTTTGGCCTCCCGCCTCGCAGGGATAAATATAAAGCACGGCGAACCTAATTGGCGCCGAGCCAGGCAATCAATACGCAGTCAGTAGCTTTAGCTCAGCCCAACTAATAAATTGAAGTTCTGCCAAATAAATCGAATGCCGATAATGCAGAGCAATAAGGCAAAGCAAAGTTTCAATCGCTTGGCAGATATCTTATGCGCCAGGTTAGCTCCAAGCTTGGCAAAGAGCACGCTGGTAAGAACAATCCCTAAAAAAGCCGGCCAATAGATGTAACCACTGCTCCAGTCCGGCAATAACTTATTACCCCACCCCTGAACAACAAAGCTCAGCGAACCAGAGATGGCAATAGGCAAACCAAAAGCCGCTGAGGTACCCACTGCCCGCTGCATTTTGACAGCAAAGTGCGACAGATAGGGGACAATCAACGCCCCCCCGCCAATACCAAAAATGGCCGCAAGCCAACCAATTACCCCCCCCGAACAAATCAGCGGGAGTGAACCAGGTAAGCGGTCATCACTCTCCTTCTGGGAGGCTGCGCGTAAGCCACTCACGCCCATACGCACAGCCATAATTATGGCGAAGACACCGATCAGGAGTTGTAGCCAGGCTCCAGGTAATAGGTCCGCAGTCACGCCGCCCAACCAAGATCCCACAAGTATCCCAGGGGTCATAACCCAAAATAGATGCCAGTCGACGGCGCCCTTAGCATTGTGAGCCCATACCGAGCTTATTGAAGTAATAACAATGGTTGCTAGAGAGGTACCCACAGCCATATGGGTCAACACTTCGGGAGAAATACCCGTCGCGGAAAAGATCAGTACCAGAGCAGGAACAATAATCAGCCCCCCACCAATCCCCAAGAGGCCTGCCGCGGTACCTGCAACAGCACCGAGTAACAAATAAATAAGCAACATTTCCATGTTGCTTCAGTTTAGCCACCCCTGTGGGACTAGGATGGGTTGTGGGCAACAGAGAAGGTACAAAGCACTCACCCCCTAACTGCGCTTTGCCAAAAAGCTCAGATCAATATGACCTGAGCAACCTTACTTCACAGAGCCAGTAAGCCGCTATTCAGCCAAATGAAACGTCCACCGATAACGCAGAGCAACACTGCAAATCCATGTTTCAACCACTTTGCCGGTAGGCGGTGGGCCAGATTAGCGCCGAAGCGAGCGAAGATCGTACTGGTCGCAACAATCCCCAAAAAGGCAGGCCAGTAGATAAATCCACTGCTCCAGCCTGGCAGTAGAGTGTTGCCCCAACCCTGCACCGCAAAGCTGAGAGCTCCCGCAATGGCGATGGGCAAACCGCAAGCTGCGGATGTAGCAACGGCTCTCTGCATCCGCACCTTGCAACGGGACAGAAATGGCACTGTGAGCGAACCACCACCAATGCCAAAGATTGCCGAAACCCAACCAATCACTGCACCTGCGCCAGCTAATATGGGGGCTGCCGGTAAAATACCGGCGCCCTCTTCCGCCCCACTGTGCCGCAAGCCACTCAGCCACATGCGAATGGCAATAACGATGGCAAAGACACCGATTAACAGCTGTAACCAGGCCCCAGACAACCAATCTGCTGTCATTCCGCCAAGCCAGGAGCCAATAAGAATCCCCGGAGTCATCATTCCGAACAAGCGCCAGTCCACCGCACCTTTTTTATTATGTGCGCGCACTGAGCTGATAGAAGTAATGATGATGGTTGCGAGAGATGTCCCCACCGCCATATGAGTAAGGATATCCGGGGAGATACCCATGGCAGTAAAAACCAGCACTAGGGCCGGCACGATAATTAAACCACCGCCCACCCCAAAGAGGCCGGCAATAGTCCCTGCCGCAGCCCCCACTAACAAGTAAATAAGTAAGGTTTCCATCCAGTCTCTATCCTTTAAACAACCGCTAGCACTGACCGCAGCGCCCTTGGGCCTGTGAGTTATCACTATTTTCTGAGAGGAAATTTAGGTGACACCCGAGTGCCGATTACTCTCGGGCTTCAACGGTGAGCCAGTCAAACCCTTCCTGCTGACAGGCAAAAATGCAGTTCTCGACACTCTCCACCATTTCTGCCAGAGCCGAACGAGCAAGTTCGAGAGTATTGTTTTTTTCGCTAATATGGGCGACCACCAGATGCTGCAGCTGTTCATAACCCACACGCTGTAAAAATCCCGCAGCCTGCTGGTTACTCAGGTGCCCATAGGCACCACCTACACGCCGTTTCAGAGAGGGGGGGTAGGGCCCCTGGGCCAGCATCTGTGGATCGTGGTTGGCTTCCAGAACCAGTGCATCGCAACCTGCAAAATGGGATTCCACATGGGGCGTTACTGTGCCCAGGTCGGTCAATAAGCCCAAACTACTCCCTCGGCTGCGGAATACATACTGTGCAGCTTCTCTGGCATCGTGCGGCACGGCGACAGGTGTCACCTGAATATCCCCAATAAGGAAAGGCTGATGCCCTTCAATCAAGTGCACTTGTGGTAACTTGCCGATATCACGAGCGCGAAGAGTCCCAGGAGTCAGGTAAATCGGCAAGCCATACTTGCGCGCAAGCGGAGCGACACCGGAGAGATGGTCGCTGTGCTCGTGGGT
This sequence comes from Microbulbifer variabilis, assembly GCF_023716485.1. Taxonomy (NCBI): domain Bacteria; kingdom Pseudomonadati; phylum Pseudomonadota; class Gammaproteobacteria; order Cellvibrionales; family Microbulbiferaceae; genus Microbulbifer; species Microbulbifer variabilis. The sequence goes on along the minus strand of NZ_CP092418.1, from coordinate 882,701 downwards.
TACCAGTATCGCAGCGAGGTCAGCCGGAGACATACCGAGCCGAGACATACGTCGCTCGGTTTCCTTGATGGTAAAGCCGCAGTCCACTAACAGACATTGGTCGCCACCGGCGACCAATGTACCGTTTCCTTTACTGCCGCTTCCCAGTGAGGCGAAGCGCAGACCCATTATTAAATCAGGTTCTGCTGAATAGAGAGCAGTAGCTGGGAGGCCTTGTTGCGCGAGAGAGGCTGACCGCGGGTATCGCGGATACGCACTTCGATCTCATCGTCACCACCCCGAATCACAATTAAGTAGCCGGGGAAGCCGCCCTCAGGAATTGAGCCGACACCCAAGCCTTTGATTTCCTTGAACAGCGCAGGCTCACTACCCTCAGAGGTATCGATACCGGCAAGGATCTGCTGCAGGGTTATCTGGTCGGCATTTTCGGCCAGTTCATCGTCCTGCTTGGACTTCTTACCCCAGGAGAACCAACCACCATCATCCTCTTCACTCTCCGCCAACTCGCGCTCTTCATCGTAGGTAACGTAGAAAAGACCGATATCGGAATCCTCGCGATGCAAGCGATAAGCGCCGGCATTCACAGCGTGGGCAACGGTAGCCCAAGCACGTTCCATCTCGAGCCCCATGGAAATATAGGGTTCGTGACCTACGGGTTCACGCAGTTGCACCTTTACAGAGCTACCACCTATAGCCTGGGCCACCAGAGAGGCCGAAGCACCGGAGGCATCTGTGGCCAGGGCAGTTGACATCTCATCGATCATCCACCCCTCGCGCTCCGGGCTACTTGAGAGTTGCGGCCAGTTGACCGTTCCCCCCACAGGAGCATCCACCGCAACAGATAAGTGGCGCACGTGGACCTCAGTGGTGTCCGGCTGAACACCAGTCTCTATCTGCAGGCGATATTTATCCTTGGTATCGGGGCTCTCGTTAAATGTCATCCAGGCGGTTTCCATAATACCGGCACTGGCGTCAGACATCTCCACGGTCAGCCCGGAAGTGCGCAGGAAATAGTGCAGCTGGGGCCAAACCTCTTCGGGGGGTTGGGAAATCAATACCCAGCGGCTGTTGCCCAGCTTCTGAATTTTTACCCGCTCCAGCCCCGCATTGACCGATAGTGCCTGTGGACGCGGCACTTCAAAGTCCCCATCCTCTAAGCCATTTCCGGCGATCTGTGGAATCTCGTAGAGTTCTTCCTGGTGTTTGGCGTTGATACCCTCTGGAATCTGCAGCGGCGCCAGGCTGTCCGCCTGCTGGTAATCGTTACTGCGATCGCGAAAATAGCCATCGTTGCCGAACACACCACAACCCGCCAGGCTGAGACTAGAAATACAAAGCGCGACTCCAACGGTCAATTTGTTCATTAAAGCTTTCCTGGTTAATTCACGATTCGCAGGTTTATAGTACGCCGGCACTGCGCAGAGCCTCGCGCACTGTAGCATGATGCTCGGGCGACAGACTGGTCAGCGGCAGGCGGATGCCACCATCAATACGGCCCATCTCCCGCAAAGCCCACTTCACCGGTATCGGGTTGGACTCCAAAAACAAAACTTTGTGCAATATTTGAATACGCTGGTCTATTGCCCGTGCAGTCACGGCGTCTCCAGCCAGTGCGGCCTCACACATCTGAGCCACTGCCGCTGGGGCCACATTGGCAGTGACACTGATATTACCTTGGCCGCCCATCAACATCAGTTCCATGGCAGTACTATCATCACCGGAGTAGAGTGCAAAGCCCTCTGGCAAGGTATCCAATAAAACTTTAGCGCGCTCCAGGTCACCGGTGGCCTCTTTAATCCCAACGATATTACCAATTGATGCCAGGCGCTGAACTGTCTCTGGCAACATATCGACGGCAGTGCGACCAGGCACGTTGTATAGAATCTGAGGAATCGGCACAGCCTTGGCGATAGCGCGGTGATGTTGATATAAACCTTCTTGGCTCGGCTTGTTGTAATAGGGCGTCACCAACAGACAGGCATCGGCACCACAGCGGGCGGCACCTTCAGTTAGATCGATCGCCTCTGCGGTAGAGTTGGCGCCAGTACCGGCAATTACCGGAATACGCCCCGCGACCTGATCCACAACCCGACGGATAATCTCAACATGCTCATTAACGTCGAGGGTTGCGGACTCTCCTGTGGTACCCACGGCCACCAGTGCACGTGTACCCTGTTCAATATGCCAGTCAACTAGGTTACGTAAACTGTCCCAGTCCAAGCTTCCGTCTGCAAACATTGGGGTGACCAGGGCCACCATACTGCCGGTAAACATCCTCTCTCCTTATTTATTGCGCTCGGCCTGGAATAGCACCGCCAAAGTCGAACTGGTATGTTACTTAGGGCGCAGAATCTATGCCAGTGCCACTAGCTCGCTACCTTCCTGCGCTTCTTTTTCTTCTTGCGCACACCTTCATAGACATTGGTTGCGCCCTCTGGACGGGTCTTAAAGCGGCGGTGAACCCACATATACTGCTCGGGCGCCTCGCGGATACGCGCTTCGATGAAGCGGTTGACCAGAATCGCGTCCTGTAGTTCATCACCGGAAGGAATTTCATCGATGGGATCGTACACCTTGAGGCGATAACCGGAATTGTCATCCAGGCGGGTAAGCACGTAAGGCACAACCCTAGCGCGCCCCACACGGGCAAATCGCGAAGTCCCTGTGACGGTCGCTGCAGGTACACCAAACAAAGGCGCAAAAACACCCTGCTTAATCCCATAGTCCTGATCCGGAGCATACCAGACCGCCCGACCATGTTGCAGGGCGCGCAATACTCCACGCACATCCTTACGCTGATAAACGCTGCCACCGCCTGTATGGCGCTCGCGTCCTTTGCGTTGCATATAGTCATAAACCGGATTTTTATGGGGCCGGTACATGCCATCCAGGGTAATACTCATACCCATCAGGGCCGCCCCCATCTCCAGAGTGGTGAAGTGCATGGCCATCAACAACACACCCTGCCCCTGAGACTGGATTTGCTGTAACTGCTCAAGGCCCTCGAAAGTACATCGCTTTCGCAACCAGCGCGCTGAGCGAAACCAGGCCATACCGGTTTCCATTAACGCGATGCCACTGGATTCAAAATTGCGGATAAGTAAGTTTGCCCGCTCGGTATCACCGAGCTCGGGAAAACACAGGGCCAGGTTGCGCTCGGCTATGGTGCGGCGGCTCTTGGCCATTCTGAGCATTGCTCGGCCAAAACTGCGTCCCATTGCCAGCTGCCAGCGATAGGGCAGTTGAGCCACCAGGAACCAAAGACCGAACAACAACCAGGTCGGCCAATATCGGGGGTGCAGCAGGGCCGCTCGAAAACGAGGTTTTTCCATCGGGTATCGCTACGCGGCCGGGGGAGTTCCCCCGGCTTAATCGGTTGAATTCGGCGTAGTATAACCTATGGGATACGGCGCAGGGGTGGACAACTGGCCAGTGACACGGCGGATTAATGACGCAGCAGTGAGTCCAGCTCATCGACTGCGACGCACCAGTCAGAATCTTCTTCTATGGCACTCTCGAGAAATTGTCGCTGCCCCTCGGTCCAGAAAGATGCTGCGGACAATTTCTCATGCCGATGCAGGTAATGAGTGATCAGAAACTCATGTATTTCCGCATCTTCTGAAGCCAGCCCCAGCTGGGCGAACAAATCATTGAGAGTGTGATGCCCGGTGGTCTCCATAAAAGCTCCCTAAAATTTTCCCTTACCGGTTACGCAATTTTCTCTCCCAATTATAGATATCTCCACCCGCGCTCTAAGGTGCAGGGTTAGGGTTTTCGCTATGGATTGCCTCAATTGCGGCCAGCACTTCCTCATCGAGCTTCAAATCAAGGCTGGCAATATTTTGGCGCAACTGCTCCATGGTTGTGGCGCCGATAATATTAGAGGTCACAAACGGTTGCTGATTGACGAAGGCCAGGGCCATCTGTGCGGGGTTTAGATCAAATTGATGCGCCAATTTCACATAGGCCTCGGTAGCTGCACCAGTGCGCCCCCCCGTATAGCGCTGGAAGCGATCATATAGTGTCAAGCGTGCGCCGACGGGCTTTTCCCCTCCCAGATACTTCCCGGAGAGGACCCCAAAGGCCAGTGGCGAGTAAGCCAATAATCCACATCGCTCGCGCAGGGACATCTCGGCACAACCAATCTCAAAAGTACGGTTCAAAAGGTTGTAGGGATTTTGGATCGAGACGATGCGCGGCTTGCCTAAAATCACCGACTCCCTTAGATACTCATGCATACCCCAAGGGGTCTCATTGGAAATGCCAATGTGGCGCACCTTACCCACCTTGACCAGCTCCTCCAAGGCATCGAGAGTCTCGGCAATAGCGATGCCATCATCCCCTCCGTGCTGATAGCCGAGACGGCCAAAAAAATTGGTCAGGCGCTCAGGCCAATGCACCTGGTATAGGTCGATATAATCGGTAGCTAGCCGTTTGAGGGATTGGTCACAGGCCTCCAGTATCTGCGCACGGTTCAGCCGCGGGCCCGAGCGCAGATGCCCAACGCCGGAGTTTGCCTCCCCACGCCCGGCTACCTTGGTGGCGATAATCACCTTGTCGCGCCCACCGCGGGCCGAGAGCCACCTGCCGATAAACTCTTCCGTCCGCCCCTGGGTCTCTGGCCGAGGTGGCACCGGGTACATTTCGGCGCAATCAATAAAATTCACCCCTTGCTCGAGGGCATAATTCAGCTGTTCGGCGGCATCATCGGCGCTATTTTGCTCGCCAAAAGTCATGGTGCCCAGGCAGATCTGGCTCACATTGAGATTGCTGGTACCGAGCTGGCGGTATTCCATGAAGTCCTCCCCGCAAAAACAAAAAGGGAATTATGCCCCCTCGCCGCAGGTAGAAAACAGGGAGGTGAAGAAGTAATTAGGGAATGAGAGAAAATGCCATGCAAACCTTAACGGTGAGGCAAAATAAAAGGGAGTAGCGACACAACTCCCCGTGGATAGGGGCTCTAACTTGAGCCCCGCAAAAATCAACGGAACTCCGCCTCTACCAATGGGCTGGTATCCGCCTCATAGTCAACACTCTCAGTGCCAAAACCAAACAGCTTGAGAAAATCCGCCTGATAGCCGCTGTAATCAGTCAACTCAAACAAATTTTCCGCCGTTACCTGAGGCCACAGGTTTTCAATCTTAGCCTGGGTCTCTGGGCGCAGCTCTTTATCGTCCATACGTAGGCGGTTCTCTTCATCGAGGCGGGGCGTATCGGTATAGAGCCCTTCGGTGTAAAGACGATACAACTGCTCAATACAACCCTCGTGAGTACCCTCTTCTTTCATCACCTTGTAGACCAGGGAGATATAGAGCGGCATTACCGGGATCGCGGAGCTGGACTGGGTAACCAGAGCCTTGAGCACCGCAACATTAGCGTTTGCCTTACCGCTCTCGGTAATCGCCTTGGCGGCGCGATCCAGGTCTTCCTTGGCCTTGCCGATGGTGGCGTGGCCATAAATCGGCCAGGTGAGCTTTTCACCGATATAGGTGTAAGCCACTGTCTTGCAGTTATCGGCCAGAACCCCAGCTTCGCCCAGGGCCTGCATCCATAGCTCCCAGTCTTCACCGCCCATCACCTTCACGGTGTTGGCAATCTCTTCCTCGCTGGCGGGGTCGACAGTGATATCAGAAATTTCCAGTTTGTCAGTATTCAGGTTTTTGGCGGTATAGGATTCACCGATGGGCTTTAATACGGAGCTGTAGAGTTCACCGGTCTTGGGATCTGTACGGCGAGGTGAGGCGAGACTGTAGACTACAAGGTCTACTTGCCCCAAGTCCTCTTTAATCATTTCAACAGCCTGGGCTTTTACTGTGTCGGAAAAAGCATCGCCATTGATACTCTTAGCATAAAGGCCGGCCTTATGCGCCTCGGCCTCAAAAGCCGCGGAGTTATAGTATCCAGCGGAGGCTGTGCGCTTCTCCGTGGGCGGTTTCTCGAAAAACACCCCCAAGGTATCGGCGCCACTGCCAAAAGCGGCAGTAATCCGCGAGGCCAATCCGTAACCGGTGGAAGCACCCACGACCAGGACACGCTTTGGACCATTTTCGATCGCTGGCTGCGACTTGATGTAGTCAATCTGCTCACGCACGTTGGCAGCACAGCCCTGCGGGTGGGCATTGGTACAAATGAATCCGCGAACTTTCGGCTGGATAATCATCCTAACAGTCTCTCCCTATGCACTTGGGGAATCGTGGTTATGTGATCACAGATACGCGGAACACGCATCGGGGAAAACGGTGCTGCAAACCCTGCGCATCGACGCCTGAGTCACACTGATAGGTCATTCTAATGGTTGTGGCCTAGGAGTCCCATAGCCCCTTTTCCCTTCTAACAGCCACACTGTCCAGAACCTCCCCAATAGCGGCCAAAGTGGCCAAACACCCCTAAAGTGACTTTTTGCACTATTTTTGCGCATCAGGATTAATTTCACGCCGGATATACGGCTTAAATCTCTTGTTATGGCACACATTCCACCTGAAAAGCTCAGCTAGACTTTCTCAGGCTTGGCACGCTGTGTGCAGAACACTCCATATGCGAAAGCTATCGGTTTGAATACTGGAAGCATCCAATCCGAATAGCCACTGCGCAATTACTTACCCGTCGAGCGTTAAACCCAAAGTAAGTTAGGAAGGTCAGCGTGAAATATTACTCCCGTCACTGTGTCAAACCCTGCGATCTGAATCCCGCACAGCGCCTGTTTGGCGGTCAGCTGCTCGCCTGGATTGATGAAGAGGCCGCCATTTTTGCTGGCTGTCAGATGGGCACGCCCATGCTGGTCACCAAGCTGATGTCAGAGATTGACTTTGTTAGTTCAGCCTGCTGCGGCGATGTCGTGGAATTCGGCTTTGAAGTGGTTGGTATTGGTCAGACCTCCCTGACCGTGCACTGCGAAGTACGCAACAAGCAGACCCAGCAACTCATTGTGCAGGTGGAACAGATTGTTTTCGTGGCACTGGATGCCAACGGCAAACCCACACCTCACGCCAAGGCCGGAATGACCCTTGAGCAGGCACGTATCGCTACGCGGCGTGAGCGGGAGCTTCGCGAGCGTCGATTGGCCGGCTAAAGCGCTCTTTAATCCCCAGAAAGCTATTCCTGTGGATGGCGGTATAATAACCATTTTGTCACTGCCGTTATCCACCATGTTGCAACTACGCTTTAAAACTCCGAGGGCCTGGGCAGAGGTAGTGCTCAAAGATTTCAATCGTTTTCTACAGGATCACGCCGCAGCCGAAAAGAAGGCCTCTGGCATGGCCGTCTCCATGTTCTCCCACTACCCGGACAAACCTCTGTTGGTGGAAGCCATGGTGAACCTGGCATTGGAGGAAATGAACCATTTTCGTCAGGTCATCAAAATCATGCACGAACGAGGTATCTACCAAGCAGCGGACGAGAAAGATCCCTATATCCACGCCCTGCGACAGTTAATCCGCCGCGGCCCTGATGAATACTTGATGGATCGCTTGCTCACCGCAGCCATTATTGAGGCGCGCGGTTGCGAGCGCTTTGGCCTAGTGGCCGAAGCGCTACCAGAGGGGCCGTTGAAAACTTTTTATCGGGTAATCACCGAGAGCGAAGCCCGCCACCATGAACTCTTTTTAGAGTTGGCACTGGAATACTTTCCTAGTCATACAATCAAAAACCGCCTTTGCCATCTACTGGATGAGGAAGCGCAAATCACTGAGGCACTGCCCTACCGTGCAGCTTTGCACTAGCCAGGGATGGAGGCAGTAATCCGATATAACCCACGGAGATAAGCAATCGTGTATGCTGGCGCGGATATACCTTGTCTGTAATGGGGTTTCTGCAGTTATGTCCACCCTTCGCCAACACTGGTACCGCTTGGTACTACTGAGCGTTTTCGCCTTTACTTGGGGTTGGTCCGCCTGGCAGCCCCTACATCCGGATGACTGGTTGCTGGAAAACTACCTGGTCTTTGCAGCCCTTCCCGTTATTTTACTCAGCGCCCGGGTATTTCCTCTATCCAGGGTTTCCTACACGCTAATCACCCTGTTTATGTGCCTGCATGTAATCGGCTCCCACTACACCTACGCGGAGGTACCATTCGGTTTCTCCATGGGAGAGTGGCTCGGCAGCGAGCGCAATATGTACGACCGGTTGGTGCATTTTAGTTTTGGCTTATTACTGGCCTACCCGGTACGAGAGATATTGATCCGCCTCGCCGGTTTGCGCGGTTTCTGGGCTTACTTCTTTCCGGTAGATGTCACCTTCGCCCTGTCCTCCATTTATGAAATTATCGAGTGGCAAGCGGCGCGCACAGTTTCCCCGGAATTGGGCATCGCCTTTCTCGGTTCACAGGGGGATATTTGGGATGCGCAGAAGGATATGTTGCTGGCGGGCCTGGGCGCCATAGTCGCTATGTTGATTGTCCTAGCTCTAAACCTGTGGCTGAACTCCAATACTTGGAAAGAAATACTCAATAGTATGCGGGTTCCTGAAGGGGACAGGGCCAGAGGAGAAGCCAAGTTCCTGCAATGGTGGCGCAACCGGCACAGCCACTAATCCGTCAGCCTGTACCCGCGTAAGTCAGTGGCAGGCGGGTAGTCTGTTTCATGGTCTCCATCACAAAACTGGAACTGACATCGAATAGGTCAGCTTTAATCAGCGCCTTGTAAAGGCGGTCGTAACCGGGCATATCGGTAACCACCGCCTTGATCAGGTAATCAAGGTCCCCACTCATACGGTGCACCTCCAATATCTCGGCGATGCCTTGCACCAACTCACCGAACTGAGCAGCCCAATGATCATTGTGCTGATTGGTTCGAATGGAAATATATACGGTCAGTGGCAGATTGAGTTTCTGCGGGTTCAGCAGTGTCACCCGTTCGGCAATCACACCCTCCTCCTCCAGCTTGTTAATACGCCGCCAACAGGCGGATTTTGATAGCCCCACCTGCTCGGCAATATCCCCCACAGAGAGTGTCGCATCCCGCTGCAATAACTCGAGAATTTGTTTGTCCTGCCGGTTAAGTACTGCTGCCATACCTGTCCCCACACCGACCATCAAATGGCCCATCGTCTCACTTATTCAACAGAATTCAACACAAAGAATCTAAAATCTTCAAGTTACGGCACAACGTTTCGGTGATGAGCTGAAAAACCACATAAATAGGCACATTGTTTCACTCCCAAAGCCCTAGAGTGCCCCTATAAAACAGGGAAGAGAATCATGACCACTCTTATCAAGCACATCCGTGAATCTGTTATCGGCGATCGCACACCGATTCCTACTCCTTTTGGACCTAGGCCTTTGGTTTATGCCGATTACACCGCTTCCGGTCGTTCATTGACGTTTATCGAAGATGCCATCCGTCAGCAGGTACTGCCCTACTACGCTAATACCCACAGCGAGAGTTCCTTTACCGGTGCACAGATTAGTTCGCTGCGCGAGGAAGCACGGGAAGAAATTCGCCGGGCGGTCAATGCAAGCCCCGAACACAAGGTCATTTTTTGTGGCTCTGGCGCCACCGCTGCGATCAACAAACTGATCGATATCCTCAACATCCGTTTGCCGGCTGACCTGGATAAGCGACACCAGCTACTGGAGCAAATCCCTCCGCAACAACGGCCGGTGGTTTTTATCGGACCCTACGAGCACCATTCCAATGAATTGCCCTGGCGGGAAAGCATCGTCGAACTGGTTTCTATTCCCCTGAATCGCCAAGGCGGGCTGGATCTAAACGGTCTGGAATCCATGTTGCACACTTACGCCGAGCGACCCGTGAAGATTGGCAGTTTTTCCGCTGCCTCCAATGTAACCGGCATTAAAACCGACGTAGCGGCCGTCACCCAACTGCTACACCGCTACGGCGCTCTGTCCTTCTGGGACTATGCGGCTGCCGCGCCCTATGTGGGGATCGACATGTGTGCAGTTGGGGACAAGGCAAATAAAGATGCGGTCTTTATTTCACCGCATAAATTCGTCGGCGGGCCGGGTAGCCCCGGTATTCTGGTGGTACACGAGCGGCTGTTAAAAAACTCTGTACCGGCGACTCCCGGCGGAGGCACAGTACTCTATGTCACCCCGCAAGATCACCGCTACCTGGAGGACCCGGAGCGCTGTGAGGAGGGCGGCACACCCGCCATTGTTGAGTCTATTCGCGCCGGCATGGTCTTCAAACTGCAGGGGATGGTGGGCACAGAAGAAATTGCCAGACGCGAAGAGCAGTTTATCAACCGAGCGCTGCAGCGCTGGTCCCGTGAAGAAAATATCGAAATTCTCGGTAACCTGCAGGCACCTCGCCTTTCCATCGCTTCACTGCGTATTCTCTGGCAGGGCAAGGACTTGCACTACGGTTTTGTTGTGGCACTGCTCAATGATCTGTTTGGTATCCAGGCCCGCGGTGGCTGCTCCTGTGCCGGCCCCTATGGGCACGCACTGCTCGGCATCGATATGGAGCACAGCCGCGCTCTGGAAGAACAGATTCTAAAGGGGCAAAAACTACTACGGCCCGGCTGGGTGCGCCTGAATTTCAATTATTTTATCGACGAAGACACCTTTGAATACTTGCTAGAGGCAGTTGCCCTGGTCGCACAGCACGGCTGGAGGCTGCTGCCCTATTACGCCTTCGACACGGCTCATGGAGTCTGGCGCTTCCAGCAAGAAAAACTCGGCCCAGTTGTCAGCTTGGCAGAGATGGATTTTTTCGCAGGGGCAATAAACGAAGAAGAGGAGCCTCAACCGCTAAGGACCCTGAGCGACTACCTTGCTATCGCGGAGGAGGAGCTATGCCGAGCTCGGCCGGAGGCGCATTACTGCGAATTAACACTGCCTGCAGATGCCGAAGCACTGCGCTGGTTCACCAGCCCCAGGGAGGCAGCGTTAGCACTCTGAGGCCGCAACCCCAGAGCTTCAATGATCAACGCAACAGCAGCAGGGGTTGCCGGGTTTTTAGCAGCATCTTGGCGGTGATGCTCCCCATTAACAGGTCACGCAGGCGATTGTGGCTGAAGGCCCCCATCACTGTGAGGTCAATCTGGTGTTCTGACTGATAGGCAATCAAAGCTTCAACCGGATTGCCCTCCAGGTGGCTGGCTGTAACCGCCAGCCCCGCAGTATCCAGCTCAGCGCTGGCCTGCGCCAGCAGTTTCTCCGCCACGTCCGCAGGTCCCACATTTACCAGATGGCAGGACATCTGCCGGAACAGAGGGCTCTCTGCCACCAGCGACAGGGCCTTGCACGCGGCTTCGCTACCATCGTAAGCGAGCATAATGCGCTTGGGTGGCTGGAATTCCCGGTTAACCACCAGAATCGGCTTGTGCAGGGCACGCACCACCGTCTCCAATTGCGCACCCAGGCCCTGGTCAGAATCCGCGTGCTCTTCACCGCGAATACCGAGCACCAGCACACGAATCGAATCCTCAAGCTCCACCACGGACTCGGGCAAGCTGTCGTGGCGCTGGCAGCTCATTACCTGCCCCACTCCAGCAGCCTCAACGCGAGTACGCGCGGCCTGCAACATCAGTTTGCCCTGTTTTACCAGCAACTGCGCGCGCTGTTGCTCCAGCGCGGTCAGCTCTTCCAGTAACTCTTCCTGGCTGCCGAGGCCGATGCTACCGGTGAAGTCCGTTACCGCAGGGACCTCACTGCGTTCGATGTTATGCAACAGCTTTAGTGGCGCACCCAGGCTATCGGCCAGCCAGGCCGAATAATCACAGACTGCGCCGGTGTAATGGGAGCCGTCGATACAGGAGAGTATCAGCGGCGGTGTAGCACCATTACTAAAGGAGTTATTGTTATTGTCGCTGTTGCTTACGGCCATCAATGTCCTCCAAGAACCCGTTCAATTTCCTCGGGTTTATCATGTACGCCGAACCGGTCGACGATTGTCTCACTGGCTTGGTTAAGTCCCACCAGCTCTACCTGGGCGCCCTCACGACGGAATTTCAGCACAACTTTGTCTAGGGCGTTCACCGCGGAGATATCCCAGAAATGTGCGCGGCTGAGGTCGATCACTACCGTATCCACGACTTCTTTGAAGTTGAATGATGCGGTGAATTTATCGGCGGAATTAAAGAAAACCTGCCCAATCACTTTATAGGTTCGACGACTCTGCGCCTCGTCCAGTTTACTGCTTACATACATAAAGTGGCTGACTTTGTTGGCAAAAAATAGCGCGGCCAGCAACACCCCAACAAACACACCATAAGCTAGGTTATGGGTCCACACTACCACAATCACAGTGGCCAGCATGACCAAATTGGTGGAGAGCGGATAGTGTTTCAGGTTGCGAATGGAGCTCCAATCAAAGGTGCCGATAGAGACCATGATCATGACCGCCACCAGGGCCGCCATAGGGATCACCGCCACCCAGTCACTGAGGAACACCACCAGGGTCAATAGGCCAATACCGGCTACCAGGGTCGAGAGTCTACCGCGACCGCCAGACTTCACGTTGATTACCGACTGGCCAATCATGGCGCAACCGGCCATACCACCGAGGGAGCCGGCAGCGATATTGGCAATCCCCTGCCCCTTACACTCGCGGTTTTTATCGCTGTTGGTATCGGTCAGGTCGTCGACAATGGTTGCCGTCATCAGAGACTCCAGCAGACCGACCACAGCCAGGCCAGCGGAATAAGGGAAGATAATCTGCAGGGTTTCAAAATTCAGCGGTACTTCGGGCCAGAGGAAGATCGGCAGAGTATCCGGCAGTTCACCCATATCGCCGACGGTACGGATATCCAGCCCCATGGTTACGGCCACTGCGGTGAGCAGTAGGATACACACCAGCGGTGAGGGCACCGCTTTACCAATCACCGGAATATAGGGAAAAAGATAAATAATCCCCAGGCCCGCTGCGGTCATGGCGTAGACCTCCCAGGTGCCACCGATCAACTCGGGCATCTGCGCCATAAATATCAGAATGGCCAGGGCGTTCACAAACCCGGTCACCACCGCCCGGGACACAAAGCTCATCAGGCTGCCCAGCTTGAGGTAACCGGCAATAATCTGCAGTACCCCGGTGAGCAGCGTCGCCGCCAGCAGATACTGCAAGCCGTGCTCCTTCACCAGCGTCACCATCAGCAGTGCCATGGCACCCGTGGCCGCGGAAATCATACCCGGCCGGCCACCCACAAAGGCGATCACCACGGCAATACAGAAGGAGGCGTAGAGTCCAACCCTGGGGTCCACCCCCGCAATAATAGAGAAGGCGATCGCCTCTGGAATAAGAGCCAGGGCCACTACCAGGCCTGCGAGAACGTCGCGACGTATATTGCCGAACCAGTCGGCTTTGGTCGATGAGAGCAGCGATGGAAGGAACATAAACGCAATAAATTTGAATTGATCAAAAAAAGGCCGCGCACTCTACCACATGCACAGTCCCCCCGCATAAACCCCCACTACAGACCAAAGATTCAGCGGATAGACCTTCGCCTTCAGTCTCCCCAGCCCTAGCTTTATTCATCTTCCCCGGCCCCTTAGCACTAGCGGACAAAGCGGACAGCGGACACTTTTTGCGGACACCCCCGAAAAAGCCCCGCACTACCAATAACTCAAAAAATCCTTATTTTTCAATGAGTTAACAGTTATTTCAAAGTTGGCACAGCCCTTGCTGAATACCCGGCAAAACCAGTTTTTTTGATTTGCATCCGAATAGAAAATTTTTTGCATCCAAGTTGGAAAAGCAAAAGCCCCAATTAGAGAGTAATGGAAAGCGAGATGATCAGAGACACTTCCAGGCAAGATACAAAAATCGAAGCCGTGCCGCTGTGGAAGAATCCAAAAGTAATTAAGAGTACCCTCGGCCTCGGCCTGGCCACCGCTTTCCTCACCTGGGGTATCAGCGCCTGGCATAGCACCAGCTCCGTGGATAACACCCTATCTCTATCAAGGATCAATATCGCCCAAGTGGAGCGCGGTGATCTAGTGCGCGACCTGGTGGTTCAAGGCAAAGTCGTCGCCGCCAACAGCCCCACCCTGTTCAGCCCCGCTCAAGGTATCGTGAAGTTTTCCGTGAAAGCCGGAGATACCGTAAAGGCCGGTCAGATCCTCGCCAGCGTCGACAGCCCAGAGCTGTCCAACCAACTGGCCCAGGAAAAGGCGCAACTGAACCAGCTCGGTGTGCAGCTGCAACGGCAGAAAATCCAGGCCAAGCGCCAACAGATGGAGAACAAGCAAAAAGCCGACCTGGCCAAAGTCGATCTCACTGCAGCTAAGAGGGAGTTAAAGCGCTCCGAACTCTCGATGGAGAAACAGATTATCTCCCTGCTCGACTTTGAGCGCAGCAAGGATGAAATGGCCCGCGCCCAGCTGGAATACCAACAGGCCGTACAAAATGCAGAGCTGGAGAAAGAGTCCCTCACCTTTGAAACCCAGACTCTGGAGCTGCAGCTATCACAACAACAACTGCAAGTGGAGGAGTTGGAGCGCCGTGTGCGCGAGCTGCAGATCCTCTCTCCAGTGAATGGCACTGTCGGCAGTCTCGCCGTCACCCAACGCAGTGCAGTGCCCGCTAATTCACCGCTGATCACTGTAGTGGATCTCACCAGTTTCGAATTGGAAGCCGCCGTGCCAGAAAACTACGCCGACGACCTGGGTCTGAATATGGCCGTGGCCATCAACCTTGGAGGGCGGGAACTGCCCGGCGAAATCACCGCGATATCCCCTGAAGTCATCGACAGCCAAGTCATCGCCCGGGTGCGCTTTAGCGAGGGACAGCCCCAAAACCTGCGCCAGAACCTGCGCCTCACCGCTCGCGTACTGCTGGAGAACCGCAATGATGTGTTGCTGGTAAAACGTGGAGGCTTTCTGGATCAGAGCGGCGGCCGCTTTGCATTCCGTCTCAACGATCAACAACAGGCAGAGCGCGTTGCCATTCAAGTCGGCGCGCTGGGATTGAAGCAAGTGGAAATTGTTTCCGGCCTGCAAGAGGGCGATCAAATCATTATTTCCGCCTCCGAAGGATTGGATACGGCGCAGCTGATTGCCCTGAAAGAATAGGTCAAACAAGACATTCGGCACGCGCAAGCTACACCCACTCAGCTTCCGCGATTCATTAAAGATTTAAAAAATTCAGTGATAAACAAGGAATATCGCCATGCTTAAAATGCATAACGTCCGCAAGAGTTTCCGTACAGACACCATAGAAACCCACGCCCTGCGTGACTTCAGCCTGGAAGTAAAGGAAGGGGAATTTGTCTCTGTCACCGGTCCAAGCGGCTCCGGTAAAACCACCTTTCTCAATATCGCAGGGCTACTAGAAACCCCAACCGGTGGCCAATATTTGCTGGACGGTGAAGATGTCAGCAACCTGAATGACCGCCAGCGCTCCCTCCTGCGCAACGAGAAAATCGGTTTTATTTTTCAGGGATTCAACCTGATTCCAGATCTCAACCTATTCGACAATATCGATGTGCCTCTGCGCTATCGCGGCTTTAATGCTAAAGAGCGCCGTAAACGCATCGAAAAAGTTCTGGAACAAGTAGGTCTATCTGCCCGAGCCAAGCACCTTCCAGCACAGCTGTCCGGTGGTCAGCAGCAGCGTATCGCCATCGCCCGTGCCCTGGCCGGCGAACCGCGCTTCCTGCTCGCGGACGAGCCCACCGGAAATCTCGACTCCCTGATGGCGCGCCAGGTTATGGAGCTTCTGGAGTTTATCAATGAATGGGGCACTACTATCGTGATGGTCACCCACGACCCCGAGCTGGCCCGCCGCGCGCATCGCAATATTCAGATTGTGGATGGGCAAGTATGTGATCTGCGCCCGGTCACCGAGCAACCTGAAGCCGCTACTGCTTAAGGAGCCTGCAGTAATGATTGGATACTATATTTCCCTGGCTCTGCGCAGCCTGCGCAGTACACCGATATTAAGTGCACTGATGGTCGCGGCCATCGCGGTGGGTGTTGGTGCCTCCATGACAGTGCTTACTTTGAACTACACGATGTCAAAAAATGCTCTCAAGCATAAAGATGACGTACTTTTCGCAGTACAGCTCGATGGCTGGGATGTTAATGAAGCCGCAAATACCACCAATGAAATTCCCTGGCAGCTAACTTATAGAGACACTCAGGCCCTGCTACGCTCCGATATCCCCACTCACCAGGTGGCCATGCACCGCTATGGTTTCACCGTGGAGCTGGAAGATTCAGCGATCCGACCTTATACCGCCGATATCCGCGTAACCACTCGCGATTTCTTCGCCCTGTTCGATGTTCCTTTTATCTATGGAGGAACCTGGGAACAAGCAGCTGATAACTCCCCCTCGCAAGTGGTAATAATCTCCAAGGCCACTAATGAAAAATTATTCTCGGGAAAAAACAGCGTTGGCGAAACCGTTATATTAAATAGCCAGCCTTTTACAGTCATTGGCGTTATTGATACCTGGGAACCCTCACCCAAAGTTTACGATGTAAACAACAGTTCCTTTGCAAAAGTTGAATCCCTTTTCGTGCCTTTTGGCCTCCACCGCAAGCTGGAAATTTACAGCTGGGGGAACACTAATGGCTGGGGTAATAGTGGAGAAGGAGAGGGAGAAGGCTACGAGGGTTTCCTACAAAGTGAGAGCGTCTGGATTCAATTTTGGGTTGAACTCCGCGATAGCGAACAGAAAGCTGAGTACGAAAACTTCCTAACCGCGTATATTCAAGGACAAAAGGACCAAGGGCGCTTCGAGAGACCATTAAAGTTTGCCCTGAGTAAACCTTCCGAGTGGCTAGTTCTTAACGAAGTTCTCAGCGATGACAATCGTATATTGGGCTGGGTATCTCTGGCTTTTCTGTTGGTTTGCGTTATCAACGCGGTAGCTCTGCTACTAGCCAAGTTTCTGCGCAAAGCACCCGAAGCGGGTGTGCGCCGGGCGCTTGGTGCCAGCCGCAATGCCATCTTCACACAACACCTCATTGAAAGCTCTACCATCGGTATTCTCGGTGGGATAGTTGGTATTTTACTTGCTTTTATGGGCATCAGTGGAATCCGTTATTTGGCTATGGGACAACTGGATACAGTGGCCAAGATGGATTGGATAATGGTAATAGCCGCCATCGGGCTTGCCCTGATCGCAAGCCTGCTGGCAGGACTTTACCCAGCTTGGCGTATCAGTCGCACTAATCCATCCATTTACCTGAAAACCCAGTAAAGGACGAGTCATGCTTGAATTAAAACCCATGTTATCCGCCCTCTGGCGTAACAAAGTTCCTGCCATGCTGATTGCTCTGCAGCTTGCATTGACACTGGCAATCATCAGCAACACGGCTGTTATCGTAAAAGACCGCATTGCAAAAATAGAAAGACCTACTGGTATAGCCGTAGAGGAAATCATAGCCATCAACGTAATGGCGATCCCTAATAACTACGATATGATTGGAGCTGTATCTTCTGATTTAGAGTTACTGCGAAAACTGCCTTTCGTCCAAGATGCAACGGTTACCAATCAAGTACCTTTATCCCGGTCAGGTTCCGCGGGCACTTTTTACAATCAACCTAATCAGGAAATCGGTGGAGAGGTCTCTAACCGTTACAATACAGACCCAAACTTTATCAATACTCTGGGCCTAAAATTAGTGGCGGGGCGAAACTTTACCAGTGCTGAAATGCAATATTTTGATCCCAGTGAAAATCGGGATATCAATGTCGCAGTTATTACCCAGCAATTCGCGGATAAAATTTACCCAGACCAAGATCCTATTGGAAAACCCCTCTATGATGGCAACACTTCCCATCCAATAGAAATTATTGGTATTGTCGAACGGCATCTGGGCGCTTGGGTGGATTGGCCAAAAGCAGGCAATGTGGCTTTTTTCCCCATTGTCAGAAATACTCAGGACGTCAATTATTTAGTACGTGCCGAGCCGGGAAAGCGCGATGAAGTATTGAAGACCTTAGTAGAGAAACTGTCAGAAAGGGATCCTCAAAGAGTTATAAGAACCAGAGTTCTCTCAGAATATGTCGCTCGCAGTTATGCAGGCGATAACTTAATGGTAAAAGTGTTATCTATTGTTGCAGCCACCCTCAGCTTTATCGTAGCACTGGGAATTGTCGGCCTGACAATCTTCTGGATTAATCAACGGGCCAAACAAATTGGCGTAAGGCGTGCACTAGGTGCAACCCGCAGTAATATCAGCCGTTATTTTCTGATTGAAAACAGCCTGATTGCCGCTACTGGTATTGCCCTGGGCAGTGCCGCAGCCTTAATCGCCAACCAATATATGGTGCGCGATTACTCCCAGCCGGTATTAACCCTGCTGCCACTCACTATCTGCGCTCTATTGGTACTGGTTGTCAGCCTTGCTGCAGCTCTAGCACCAGCACTGCGCGCTGCCAATATTTCCCCGGCGACTGCAACACGAAGTGTATAAAGATTGGACTTGGTGGTCAGCCTCTTAATAGCCTGACCACTATTCTTGAGAAAACATAGAAGGATTTTTTATGCGCAATTATTTTGGAGCTGTAGGTTTTACAGCTATATCGCTTTTCATGTCCACAGCACTTGCCGAGCAGCACCCAGTCGTTGCCGGCCCTCAAGCCACGAAGGAATTAGAACAAGAAATCACAGCTGTGGATTCACAACTGTTTGATGCAGTTTTCAACAGCTGTGACATCGACAAACTGAGCCAGCTTATAACCGAAGACTTGGAAATGTACCACGATAAATGGGGAAAAACGGCAAGCTCCGCACAAGAGTTTCTCGATGGTATTAGCGGTATGTGTGAACGACAAAAATCCGGCAGCGATATCAAGGCACGCCGCGAGTTAATTGCTAAAAGCGTAAAGATATTCCCAATCAACAACTATGGCGCGGTCCAAACCGGAACGCATAATTTTTATGGTATTCACGCCAACAACAAAGAAGTACTGCGTGAAAGTGGACAATTTACCCATCTCTGGCAAAAGGTAGATGGGCAATGGAAGCTCGCCAGGGTGCTGAGCTTTGATCACCAACCTGCCAACAATAGTCAATAACTCCTAATACTTTGGTGAACGCCTTCCGCTGGGGCACATATTGCCCTAGCTGCAGTTCCCCCTTAATACCCACTCATTGCATAATGTTCAGCTTACAAGCTGGCTCTTGGCCCTATGGATAAAATACTCATTATCGACGATAACAGCGGTATCGTCTCAGCCCTAGAAATATTGTTGTCACTGCACGACCTACAGCCTCTCTGCGCCATTACCCCCCAGGCAGGTCTGCAGCTGTTGCGGGAAAACCGGGATATCAGCCTGGTGATCCAAGATATGAACTTCACCGCGGATACTACCTCTGGTGAGGAGGGGCGCGAATTGTTTTTTGCCATTCGCGAAATTAACCCAGATCTACCCATCATTCTTTTGACCGCCTGGACGCAATTGGAAATGGCCGTGGAGCTGGTCCGCGCCGGTGCTGCCGATTATCTGGGCAAACCCTGGGACGATAACAAGCTGATTTCCACCATCAATAATCTTCTTGAACTCGGTGAATTGCAAAAACGGCAACGAGCTTCCCAGCAAAAGGCCATCGATGCCCGCAGTGAATTACAGGATAAATTCGACTTGCGCGAGATCATCTACCGCAGCGATAAAATGCAACAACTGCTAGAGATGGCCACGCAGGTGGCCAAATCTGATGTACCAGTTCTAATTACAGGGCCCAATGGAGCCGGCAAGGAAAAAATTGCCGAAATTGTGCAGGCCAATTCCATGCTACGTGACGAACCTTTTGTAAAGATCAATGTGGGCGCCCTACCGGAAGAGCTGATGGAAGCAGAACTATTTGGTGCCGAGCCAGGCGCCTATACCGGCGCTGGTAATAAGGCCCGTGAAGGACGTTTCGAGGCCGCCGATGGCGGCACCCTCTTTCTCGATGAGATCGGCGAACTTTCTGCCAGTGGGCAGGTGAAGTTATTGCGCGTACTGCAAACCGGCGAGTTCCAGCGGCTCGGTAGCAGTCAAACCCGCAAGGTTAAGGTTCGGGTGATCAGTGCCACCAATAGCGATCTGCCCCAGGCCATCACTAATGGCAGCTTTCGCCAGGACCTGTTCTACCGCCTGAATGTGATTGAGTTGCGCCTGCCCCCTCTGTGTGAACGCCCCGAGGATATAGCCCCGTTGGCCATGAATTTTTTACAGGATAACGGCAGTTCAAAAAAACTCTCCCCCCAAGCGTTGACCGCCCTAACCCGCTATCAGTGGCCCGGCAATGTGCGTGAACTGCAAAACGTGATGCAACGCGCTTCGGTTCTCTGCCGTGGAGATACGATAGATGAAGCACTGCTTGCCCTGCCGAAACAGGCCTCAATAGACAGAGCCGAAGTACATTTCGAGCCCAGCCGCGAACTCCTACAGCAAACGCTGGCCAGCTGTAATGGCATTATCGCCCAAGCTGCCAGGGAACTGGGCATGAGCCGTCAGGCACTGTATCGCCGACTGGACAAACACGGTATTCCCTATTGATGTCGAAATATTTCTCTCTGGAAGGCCGTATCCTCGCCTTCTCCATATTGGCTCTAGCCATCGCCGCCGGCCTGCCGTGGTTATTAAGCCTTATTGGTTTGGACGCCCGTCTCTCCTGGACCCTGGGCCTTATCCTGGGAATTTGTACTCTTATCAGCCTGATACGTCTGGCACTAAAGCCCCTGACCTCCACCCTGAAATCCCTACAGGGTGGATTGCTCAACTTTCGCGATGGTGACTTTTCTATTTCACTGGTCTCTCCCCGGGATACTGAACTGAGCAAGATCACGAATTTATACAATGATATCGGCGAACACCTCAGACGCGAACGCGCCCATATTTATCAGCGGGAATTACTTCTGGATACAGTAATACAAAGCTCTACCCAGGCTTTGATCCTGGTGGACCAGAGTGATCATATTATTTATTCCAACAGTAGCGCTAAAAAGTTACTCAATGGCGGGAAACCTATTCAGGGTTTACTGTTGCAAAAGTTGCTGCCCAACAGCCCGAAAGAAATTGCCAGCGCCATACAAAATTGGGATAACGGCCTGTTTAATTACACGGATAAATATGGCAGCCACTCCATGCATATTGGCAACAGCACATTTGTACTCAACGCCCACAAGCACCGCCTGATTGTTATGCGCGAGATGACAAAGGAGCTCACCAAGGCGGAAGTAGAGGTATGGAGAAAAGTGATTCGCCTGATTAGCCATGAATTAAATAATTCCCTCGCCCCCATCTCCTCCCTGGCCCACTCAGGAAAAATGCTGATCGCCAAACCGGATAAAGCCGCAGCGCTTGGAAAGGTGTTCGATATTATTGCCGAGCGCTGCAAACACCTGACTGAGTTCACCCAAGGCTATGCCAGCTTTGCCAAATTACCCCCACCAAGCTGTGAACTAGTCAGCTGGCAAGAACTTGTAGAACGCATAGCCCCCTTACAGGAATTTATTTTAAAAGGTGAACTACCAGAGCGACCAGGCTACTTTGATCCGGTACAAATTGAGCAAGCTCTACTAAATTTAATCAAAAATTCCCGTGAAGCAGGCTCCGGCAGTAATGATATCGAACTGTCGATTCACACTGATGGCCTGGGTCAACAACTGGTTATTGCCGACCGTGGTTGCGGCATGAGTGAAAAAGTGTTGCAACAAGCGCTGCTGCCATTTTTCTCCACCAAAGAACAGGGAGTGGGCCTGGGCCTCGCCCTCTGTAGAGAAATTGTCGATGCACACGGAGGGCACATTCAGTTAATGAACCGAAACGGTGGCGGCTTGCAAATCTCACTATGGCTACCCTGGGAGCAAGAAACTTAATAGCAAAAATTTAAATTAAACAATTAAAATAGAAATTAAGCCTTCCAAGAAGGATTAAGATAAAAAAATAATTCCAGAGTGTGCACCCACTATCTCAGTGCAAAGCAACGTAAATAACCGAGTAAAAAAATACCAAGTCCATCACAAAAAAAGTGCTGTGGCTCTTCCCTCTTACTTCGTTGAACAACATGGGGCTACTGAATAGTTCAGCCGGCCCTTAAGGTTCGGGTAATGCACCGGCAAAGTGCCCTTAAAATTTATAAAAATCTCCCGAGCTCTTTGTTAAAACAAAAATGAAAGAAGGGATCAATGCTAAAAGTAAATAGTCTGCTGCCCGTCAGCGCGCTTGCTCTCAGCCTGATGGCTGCGAGCAGTTACGCTGCACCCTCACCTCAGCTACAAGGTGGCAATCAGTTCGACCTGGTAATCGCCAACGAAGCCAAGCTGATCGACATGCTCAAGCGCTCAGGCCGAATTAGTAAAAATGCATCCATTGGCGAAGCCGAGCGCACTCTACACCAGTTTCTGAAAGAACGTGCCAGTAAAAGCCAGAACCTGGCCCAGGATTTGTCCAGTGAAACGGTACAAATGATGAAGCATGCCCGTGGCGGCAAGCATCCCAGATTAGGGCGTGGTAAAGGCAAGGGGCGCTTCCATGGCATCGGCCATGCACCGGCACCCATTCAGCTCGAAAACTATGAAGGTGAAATGCGTACCGCGAAGGTTCTCGCAATCTTGATGGACTTCCCAGATTTCCCCCACAACAGCATTGAGCCAGGGGAAACGGATATGTACTACGAGGACTATGCCGCACAACACTATGCAGATCTGCTGTTCTCCCAACAGGGCTTTACTGGCCCCCAGGGTGAAAACCTACTGTCTATGCAACAGTTCTACTGGCAACAATCCGGCAATAGCTACTCCGTCGAAGGTGCAGTAGTAGGTTGGTACACTGCCAGTCAGCCAGCAGCTTTCTATGGTAACAATGAAAACGGCGATGCCCGTGCTTTGGTGCGTGAAGCACTGCAGGCTGCCGCAGCAGATCCCAGCGTTAACCTCGCTGACTTCGATATCGAAGACCGCTACGACCTGGATGGGGATGGCAACTATTGGGAAGCCGACGGCTTGGTGGACCACATTATGATCTTCCATTCCTCAGTGGGGGAAGAAGCTGGTGGCGGCCAGCTGGGAGAAGACGCGATCTGGGCGCACCGCTGGAATCTCGGCGATGTTTTCTCTATTGAGGGAACTACCGCGTCAGTGGATTACTGGGGCGGCACCATGGCGGCCTACGACTACACAGTACAGCCTGCCGACGCAGCAGCAGGTGTTGTCAGTCACGAGTACGGCCATGACCTGGGTCTACCCGACGAGTACGACACCGATGGTTCCGGCCGCGGTGAACCCGTCTCCTCCTGGTCAATCATGTCCAGCGGCAGCTGGGCCGGTGTTATCCCGGGCTCAGAACCCACGGGTTTCTCTGCTTGGGCAAAGGAGTATTTGCAAACCAACCACGGCGGCAATTGGCTGCACGGTGAGACCATCGCCCTGCAAGATATTCCCCGCCGCGGCATCCCGCTCCTGCTTGACGAGGCGGTACACAAGGGCACCAACAACGATGCGATCCGTATCGACCTTCCCAAAAAGGAAGTGGTCGTGACCGTACCAACCAGCGGTGAATACGCCTATTTCAGTGGCAGTGACAACAACCTTCAAAACTCCATGGTAATCCCTGTCGACCTGACCGATGCTCAGAGCGCAAGCCTGACCTTCAAGGCCTGGTATGACATTGAGCAGGATTGGGATTACGGTGCGGTTATGGTTGACCTGGGTGAGGGCTTCGTCTCTATACCCGGTAACATTACCACCGAGACCAGCCCCAATGGGCAAAACCCGGGCTTCGGTATTACCGGCAGCTCCAGTGGTTGGGTCGATGCCGAATTTGACCTGAGTGCCTACGCTGGCCAACAGTTCAACCTGTCCATCGCCTATATTACCGATGCCTATGAAGCCAACCCCGGCCTGTTTGCCGATGACATCACCATCAATGTCGACGGCCAAGCCACCCTCTTCGATGATGCGGAGAGCGACGGCAACTTCAGCCTGACCGGTTTCAGCCGCCACCCCGGCTACAACCTCCACGACCACTACTACCTGTTGGAATGGCGTACCCACCGCGGTGTAGACCAAGGCCTGGCACACATAAATGTGGCCGGCCAAATGCTGACCTATAACGAGGGTCTCCTGATTTGGTATGCGGACACCAGCTATGAAAACAACTGGGTAGGTGTCCACCCCGGTAATGGCTTCCTCGGCGTAGTCGATGCAGATCAGCAGGTTCTGAAGTGGAGCGATGACTCCGTTGCATCTACTCGCTACCAGATCCACGATGCCACATTTGGTGTCGACTGGGCCCAGCGGCTGACACTGGATCTTCTGGAAGATTACGGCATCACCATGACCGATATCCACAACCGTCCCCATCGGGTATTCAACGATCGCAGAAGCTTCAGCAGCGATGAGATCCCCGATGCTGGCCGCGCGATTACCCCTTACGGTTTGAAAGTTCGCGTAGTCACGCAGAGCAGAGACAAGTCGGTAGGTAAAATCCTTATCTCTCAGAAGTAATTCTGTTTTGAGATAAATCTGGAAGGCGGCCAGATGGCCGCCTTTTTTATAAGCGAATAAGATTTCTTCTCATTTCGTTTCCTTTCTGCAGCAATACAACCCCCCCTGCAGAAATTCCAAACCGAGCTACTCTGAAATTCTGAAGACTAAAGCAAAGCGTTTTGGAAATTTTGCCAATGGAAAAACATCAGAATATTTCCCGCAGAAGGTTCCTTAAGTTATCCGGCGGTGCCCTGGCGATTCTTCCGGTTAGCATAATCGCCACTGATCGGGCCAACGCCCAAATCAAGGCGACCAAGGAATCGGTCAATTACCAGGACACACCGAAAGATGGCAAGAAGTGTGTGGACTGCCAGCTATTTACACCACCCAATGCCTGCATAGTAGTGGAGGGCGATATCAGCCCCGAGGGCTGGTGTAGCCTGTTTGTTCTCAAACAGGGCAATGCCACTTCAGACTAAGCCGGCACCCGCAGCTCACCGCGCAGCTTGCTGACATCGGCGCGAGGCGGTAGGCCGAACATGCGGCTGTATTCACGGCTGAAATGGGAGGGACTTTCGTAGCCCACCCGGTAACTGGCGGAAGCTGCTTCCAACCCCTCTGAGAGCATCAGGCGGCGCGCCTCATGCAGACGCAGTTTCTTTTGGAACTGCAGTGGCGACATTCGGGTTATCTGCTTGAAGCTGTGATATAGAGAGGACTCGCTCATATTGGCTTGTTCAGCCAGATCGCTGATACGCAGGGGCTCGGAGAAGCGGTCTTTGAGCACCTCTATCACCCGCGATACCCGGTTAGCCTGGCTGTCCGCCATGGCAAACTTGCGCATACGCGCACCGATCTCACCCATCAGAGCCCGATAGATAATCTCCCGCCTCGCCATGGGCGCCAGTATTTGCGCATCTATAGGATTTCCTGCCAAGTGCACTAAGCGGCTCACCGCATCGAGGATGCCCTGATCCATCTGTGTTACACAGAGGCCGCAGCTGACCTCCGGGCAATCATAACCAGCTTCAATGCCGGGAGCCTTATCTCCTAGCTCCAGGACCAGGTCTGCCACCTCTTTGGGGTCAATAATCAACTTTACCCCAAGAAAGGGGACATCCTTGGAGGCCCGCTCTACTCGCCCCAAAATCGGCAAATGTACAGAAGTTGCGACATAACTGAGGGGCATATAGGAAATTTCCCTATCCCCCAACTCCAGGGTTTTGTTGCCCTGGATAATAAAGTTCAGTGAAGGCGTATAGACTGACGAGGCACAGGCGAGCGGTTCATTGCAGCGAATCAAGGCCAAGCCATCCAGTTCAGTCTCCGTCAAGCCTTGCTCCGGTGCCTGGCGCATCAGGGTTTGGATCAGTTTTTGCCTGGTCGACTCCAGTTCCGCCGGAATGACTTCTGCTACCGCTCTCTCTTCACTGCTCATAGTTTTTCCTCGCGCCCGCGTGCCCTGGGCGGCATCAAACAAGGTGGCTGACAGTATACGGAGTTTTAGGCAACTCTCGCAGGATTTTGCAGGATTGGGCAATTACTGTGCAGCAATAGATAACTTACTGTAATCTCCTACCGTATAAAGCCGTGATAAATTCATTAGTGATTCGCAAACCTAGTTATATATACAGTACTAATTGATTGACTTAAAGGTCTTTCTCAGACTGTCACCTCACTGAGAAAAATAGAAATAGGCAATCAAGCCATAGTTACCGGATACCGCCCCCCTATTGCGCCCTATTAAAGTTGCCTCCCAACTGAGAGGAGTGCCAAACAGCCCCTCTCTTCCGAAGCAAAGGGAGTACACGCGTTATGGTGAAGAAACTTACCGCCACACTGTTCGGCCTCTCCGCACTGGTCCTGGCTGGCTGCGGTAGCGAAGAGCCCACTGGGCAGCAACCGCCCCCTCCGGCCGTAGAAGTTGCCCAGGTTAGCACCGAGGCAACCACTTTGTGGCGCAGTTTTACCGGCCGCGTTGTCGCTCCGGAGACCGTCGAACTACGCCCCCGTGTCAGCGGGTATATCGACCTGGTATCTTTCACTGAAGGCGCCCTGGTAGAGCGAGGTGATGTGCTATTCACTATCGATCAGCGCCCCTACAAAGCCAAACTGCGTGCCGCTGAAGCGGATTTACAGCGGGTACGCAGCGAACTGGCATTCAATACGAAGCAGGCCCGCCGCGCCCAGCAGCTGCTCGACAGTAAAGCCATCTCGCGAGAAGAATACGACCGCCGCATCGCCGCGCGGGATGCCAAGCACGCAGCCCTGAATGCCGCCGAAGCCACTGTGGAAAATGCGCGCCTCAACCTGCAATACACCGAGGTGACAGCCCCTATTAGTGGCCGTGTTAGCCGCGCCCAGATAACCCGCGGCAATCTCGCCAACGCGGATACAACCCTGCTGACCACCCTCGTGTCTGTAGATCCCATGTACGTGTATTTCGAAAGTGACGAGCAGACTTTTGCCGCCAGTCGCAACCTACTTAACAGCGATGCCAGGCCCCCAGTTCATATCGGCTTAGCAGGCGAACACGGCTACCCGCATAAAGGTCAGTTGGATTTTATCGACAACCGCCTCAACAGCCACACCGGCACTATCCAGTTCCGAGCTGTAGTCTCCAACCCCGAAGGCACATTTAAGCCAGGGCAGTTCGCCCGCGTGGAAATGCCTATCGAAGAAATGGCCCAGGCAGTACTGATCGATAGCAAGGCAGTACTCACCGACCAGGATCGCCGCTATGTCTATGTGGTCACGCAGGAGAGCTTGACGGAACGTCGCCCGGTAGAATTGGGCCCACGGCAGGGGGAGCGCACGGTAATCCGTAGCGGCCTTCAAACTGGCGAACGAATTGTAGTCAACGGCCTCCAGAAGATCTTCTTCCCCGGCATGCCGGTCGCACCCGAGATGATCGCCCAGCAGGGTCAAGGCAGTAGCGCTCAGGCCGCCGGACACTGAGCCTAGGTGTTTCCACTACTTTTGGACACCGAGTTTAGGGCACCGAACGCCCAACGAATCCTATCAATGGAATCCGAGCGGCCTGAAAGCCGCTTCCCAGGTAGCAGCGTATGAATTTTTCCCGTTTCTTTGTCGACAGGCCCATCTTTGCCTCGGTGCTGTCGATCATTATTTTTGTAGTGGGATTGATTAGCATCCCGTCATTACCAGTCAGTGAATATCCTGAGGTTGTACCGCCCAGCGTGCAAGTAAGTGCCCGCTACCCTGGTGCCAACCCCAAGACGATATCCGAAACTGTTGCCACACCACTGGAAGAAGCCATCAATGGTGTGGAAAACATGATCTATATGAAGTCGGTGGCCGGCAGTGACGGCACCCTCACTTTGAATGTCACTTTTAAACTGGGCACCGACCCAGACCAGGCCCAGGTTCAGGTACAAAACCGGGTATCCCAGGCACTACCCCGTCTACCGGAAGACGTACGCCGCCAGGGGGTAACCACGCAGAAGCAGTCGCCCAACCTGATGATGGCGGTGCATCTGATCTCTCCAGACGACAGCCTTGATGCCACCTATATTCGCAACTATGCGGTATTGCATATCCGTGATGAGCTGTCGCGTATTCCCGGTGTGGGCCTCGCCGCCGTCTTTGGCTCCGGGGACTATGCCATGCGCCTGTGGGTAGACCCGCAAAAAGCGGCGGCCCTGGGCGTGACTGCAGCGGATATCGTCAGCTCAGTGCGTGAGCAAAATGTGCAGGTGTCGGCCGGACAGATCGGCGCCTCGCCGATGCCCAATGGCTCTGATTTCCTGATCTCTATCAACGCCAAGGGCCGCCTGCAAAGCGAAGAAGAGTTTGGCAATGTGGTACTGAAGACCGGCAGCGATGGTGAAATCACCCGATTGCGTGACGTGGCGCGGGTTGAACTGGCCTCATCCCAAGACTCTCTACGCGCCTTACTAAACGGCCGCCAGGCGGTCGCCATTCCGATCTTCCAGTCCCCGGGCTCCAACTCCCTGGAAGTCTCCGCTGCAGTACGCGAGAAGATGGCGGAACTGGGAGAGCAGTTCCCCGAAGGCCTGGAGTGGAAAGTTGCCTACGACCCAACCGTATTTGTCAGCACTTCCATCAGCTCTGTGATCAAGACCCTGCTTGAGGCGGTATTGTTGGTAGTGCTGGTGGTTATCCTGTTCCTGCAGACCTGGCGCGCCTCCCTGATTCCACTCTTGGCCGTGCCGGTATCCATTGTTGGTACCTTTGCGGTGCTACTGATGTTGGGCTTCTCGATCAACACCCTGACCCTGTTCGCCATGGTACTGGCCATCGGTATCGTGGTGGATGACGCCATCGTGGTGGTGGAAAACGTCGAGCGGAATATCGAGGAGGGACTGACACCCTTAGCCGCTGCCCACCAGGCCATGCGCGAGGTGAGCGGTCCGATTGTCGCCATCAGTATGGTGCTCTGTGCAGTGTTTGTGCCCATGGCCTTCCTGGACGGCATCACAGGCCAGTTCTACCGCCAGTTCGCCACCACTATTGCCATCGCCACCATTATCTCCGCGATCAACTCCCTGACCCTGTCCCCGGCCCTGGCGGCTACCCTGCTGAAGCCCCACGGTGCCAAGCCGGATATGCCCGCGCGCATTATCGAGCGCCTGTTCGGCTGGTTATTCCGCCCGTTCAACCGCTTCTTCCAGCGCAACTCTGAACGCTACCAGCGGGTGGTGGGCCACAGCCTCAAACGCCGCGGTATCGTATTTGGGGTCTACCTGATATTGCTCGGCGGTACCTTCGCCCTGTTCCAACAGGTGCCCGGAGGCTTTATTCCGGTTCAGGATAAGACTTACCTGGTGGGCAGTATCCGCCTGCCGGAAGGAGCCTCCCTGGATCGCACTGAAGAAGTTGCGCGCCGCGTGAGTGAATTGGCTCTGGAAACAGAGGGCGTTGCCAACGCGGCGGCTTTTGTCGGCTTTAACGCCCTACAAGGCACCAATACCCCCAACGTGGGCACGGTATTTATCCTATTCGACGACTTCGATGTGCGCGAACGCAGTGCCACCGAAATCGCCGCGGAGCTAAACGGCAAGCTCTCCCAGATCAAGGAAGGCTTCGCCATGACCTTCATGCCACCACCCATCTTCGGGCTGGGCGCAGGCTCCGGTTACTCCCTCTATGTCCAGGACCGCCGTGGTGCCGGCTACGGTGAGCTGCAAAATGCCACCAATATGCTGGCTGGGGCCTTGAGCCAAGCCAGCGGCCTCAGCTATCCCTTCAGCTCCTACCAGGCCAATGTGCCGCAGATGGACGCCGAGGTAGACCGCCTACAGGCCAAAGCCCAGGGCGTGCGTATGGACGACCTGTTCGGCACCCTGCAGCTGTATTTCGGCTCCATGTATATCAACGACTTCAACCTGTTCGGTCGCACCTACCAGGTGGTTGCCCAGGCAGATGCGCCTTTCCGCGATGAAGTGCAGGATCTCGACAATCTCTACACCCGCAATATGAATGGGGAGATGGTGCCCATCAGCACCATGGTGACCCTGCGCCAAAGCTATGGGCCCGACCCGGTCATCCGTTACAACGGCTATCCCGCAGCCGACCTGATGGGGCAATCCGATCCCAGCATGCTGTCTTCCTCTGAAGCACTGGCGGCGGTTGAGCAGGTAGCCTACCAGGCCCTGCCTCCGGGTATGCAGATCCAATGGACCGACCTCAGCTTCCAGCAGGTTAACCAGGGCAACGCCGCTATGGTGGTCTTCCCTCTCGCAGTACTGCTGGTATTCCTGG
This sequence comes from Microbulbifer variabilis, assembly GCF_023716485.1. Lineage (NCBI taxonomy): Bacteria > Pseudomonadati > Pseudomonadota > Gammaproteobacteria > Cellvibrionales > Microbulbiferaceae > Microbulbifer > Microbulbifer variabilis. The sequence continues at coordinate 852,631 of NZ_CP092418.1, read as the reverse complement.
TACTCGCCGCACTCTATGAGAGCTGGGTAATGCCGCTGGCGGTTATTCTGATCGTGCCCATGTGTCTGTTGGCTGCACTACTCGGTGTTTGGGCTACTGGCGGCGACAACAATGTATTTGTTCAGGTAGGGCTGGTTGTATTAATGGGGCTCGCCTGTAAAAACGCCATTCTGATTGTGGAGTTTGCCCGCGAGCTGGAAATGGACGGCAAGGGTACCGTAGAGGCAGCCTTGGAGGCCTGCCGCCTGCGTTTGCGTCCGATCATTATGACTTCCGTAGCCTTTATTGCCGGCGTGGTGCCCCTGGTGCTGGCCAGCGGCGCTGGCGCCGAAGTGCGCAACGCCATGGGTATTACCGTATTTACCGGCATGATTGGCGTAACCCTGTTTGGCTTGTTCCTGACCCCAGTGTTTTATGTTGCGCTGCGCAAACTTGCCGGTGGCAGCTTGTCCAACACAACAAAAACTAATGAACCAGCACTGATTCAGGATTCAATGGAACAACCGGCGCATAGCTAGAAATAACCCCCAACTTCAAGCCCCCGCTGCGCTCTGCTCGGGGGCTTTTTTTGCTATGGCTCTTCCTTTTTCCAGCGGGCACTGGGGAAAACCAATACATAAAGCCAGGTAAACAGACAGAGAGGCATGCAGAAAAAAATCACGATCACCCCCAGCAGCACACGCATAAAGTCACTGCCCTCTTCATGCTTTTCTGCGCGATCCCACAGATAAGACCGGTAGCAATGATCCGGCCCATCGATGGGGATAAAGGTAAAATTGATCACCCATTCCAAAATCCGCCAATAACGGCGTAAACGTGTCTCCTGCACTCGTGAAAAATAACCGCAACGACCAGAGATAGTGGCATCGGGATTGCCCCCGGCAATAGCATTACCGAGCTGATCAATCGCGATGCAGACATTGATTATCCAGCTTCTTCTGGCGCCTCTCATTACACGCTCGTCTAATTAAAAGAAATCCGGCAAGCACTGCCACTCGCCAAATAATGTATAGACGTATCGAGACAAGAGCAGCCCCCGAGTTGTACAGACCTGTCACTTCAGATAAAAGGGTCGGCTAGACTTCTCACAGGTGGCAAAGAAACCTTTGCCGGCTTAGAAAGTTGTAGGCGCAGGGGTTTCTCCTAAAAAATGTTGCATATCGCCACCATTGCCACCCACTCGGAAAGAATGTTTCCCGTACTCCAGGAATCCGCCAGACGCAATGGCGTATCACTTACCATTCTTGGGCGCGATCACCCCTGGAAAGACTTCTCATCCAAAATGGATATTTTGCTTCCTTTTTTTCAAACGCTGCCTGAGGAGGACATAATCTGCTATCTCGACGGTTTCGACTCATTGATATTACCGTCAGTACGCCTGCTCGAAAAAAACTTTCACTCCTTTGGCAAAGATATTATTTTTTCCAATGACTACCGCCACGATGGTGTTCAGGGGTATTTTGAAAAAAAATTCTTTCCTAACGAACATGTTTTTTCCACGGGAATATTTATTGGAAAAAATAAAGCGCTACAAAACCTATTCCAGGCAGCCCGCGGAATGTATCCCAATTACTGCGATGACCAGAAAATACTGCGGCGCTATTATGCGCATCACACTTGTGAGCAGGTGGATATAGATCACGAGGCCAAGTTATTTTATAACTTTGACATGGCCGATCCCAGTTACAACCTACTCAATCAAGTGGACCATATTCAGGGAGGAAAAATTTACCTGCTCAACGGGCAGAGTCCCAGCATTATCTCCTTCCCCTGCAGCTGGTTCGCCATTGGTATCAAGAAAAACCTGCATATCCTGCTGGAAAATCTGGGCTATGACTACTACCCGGAAGTGAATATCAAGGGCACACTTAACGGCTTAAAGTACTATATAGGCACTTCGATAAAAGAAAGTATTAAAACACTGCTGAAGTAACTCAACACTTTTGCCGCTTCCTATATTTTCACCCCTGCTTCACCCGGAGCAGTCACGAGCAATATCTATCAATAGAAGCTGTAACTCAATTCAAATGGTGAATAGGGCCCGGCACACCAGTCGCCAGTATCCAATTGATAGCAAGGCACTCCCGCAGCAATGCAATTGTCCAGGTCACCCATATAGGGATCACAAACCAGGCAAAAGCGTGGGAATGCAGTCAGTTCATCGGGCGGAACGGGACTGTGCTTATAGGAATAATAAATTGCGGTGCCATTTAAATCCTGCCAAAAACCATCGGCACAGCCACCGAGCAGCTGCGCCACAATCAATGACAGTAAAACTTTACTCTTCATAGGAAATACAACGCCTTCCACCGGAAATATCAAAGCAACGGGCACTCTCAGGACAAATTGATCCGGGCGCCAATTCCTCAGAGTCACCGGGGCAACTGGAATGACTGGACCTGCGTGTTGAGGGAGCTGCGGGCATTGCTTGAGAGGGATATGCGCGATATTCCGCATGGCGGGGTATCGGCGCACTGGCTGGGTAGACCACCTGGTTGCGCGTATCCGGGGTACCGCAAGCTGAAAGCAGCAAGCTGGTACACAACGCGGAAATGGCCATAGGGAATTTTTTCATGGGCTTGCCTCCGTATCGGCACCACGCGAAACCTAATTCGCGTACTTCGGTAAATGATCGGACGGTGCAGCCACAACCTTGCGCACTACCTTCCCAGACTCGCAGCTTGGTGCTTAGTACACCCTCAGAACCGGGAAGAACCAGGCGGTGGAGTCGTACACCTGGTGAGTGCAATGCCCTTCACACTCATTATTAACAGGCAAGGCCTGAGCAGGCGATGAAACAATCGAGTCGGCTTCGACAAAGCCACCTTCCTGCCCGCTAGCCTGAGCCTCGAAAAAGAAAGGATCTTCCCCTTCCACTTCCACTTCCTCCGCGGGTAAGAATAAGCAACCCTGCACCGCCAGAGCCGCTACAAGCGGCAGAGCGAATTTCCTTGAAGGCCTCATGATCCGACACTCCACTTTCAGTGTTGCGCTGATAGCTGTCTTTCAAAAAAGTCTAGCCGGCGAGGATTATCCAGCCAGTTGGCGCCAGGTCATTTCTGCGTGCAATTCATTTTTATAAAGTTTTATGCGCCATTTTAGGTACTTTTGTGGGTAACTGGTTAAAAGTTTCTTCGCAGTAAGGCACCTGCGAGTCCGTTCTGACTAAAAAAAGCAGAAAGAACTCACAACTTCTTAAAAGCCCAATGTCAGCTGAGTGGCCCCCATAAAAAAAGCGGCCATAGGCCGCTTTTTGAGGGTTGTGCTATAGCTTATGAATAGGCTATAGCAGCAGGCGCCGCACATCCGCAAGCACACTCACCAGGTAGGTCATAAAGCGTCCGGCATCGCCACCATTGACCGCGCGGTGGTCGTAAGACAGCGCCAAAGGCAGCATCTGCCGCGGCTCGAAGTCCTCGCCGTTCCACACCGGCTTCACCGCCAACTTGGAAACACCGAGGATGCCCACTTCTGGCGAATTGACGATCGGGGTAAATCCGGTACCGCCAATAGCACCCAGGCTTGAAATGGTGAAACAGGCACCCTGCATCTCGTTGGGCTTCAGCTTACCATCGCGGGCTTTCAGGGCCATTTCAGTGGCCTCAGCCGCCAGCTCATACAAGCCTTTTTTATCCACATCGCGAATAACCGGCACCATCAAGCCTTTTGGCGTATCCACCGCCATACCCACATGTACATAGTCCTTGCGCACAATCTGCTCGCCATCATTGTGCAGGGACACATTGAAGCTGGGCTCTGCGCGCAGGGCCGCGGCTACCGCTTTCAGCAGAAAAGGCACAGGCGTGAGTTTCACACCGCGCTTCTCCGCCTCAGCCTTCATAGACTTGCGGAAGGTTTCCAGCTCTGTGATATCCGCATCATCAAACTGGGTGACGTGAGGCACATTGAGCCAGTTGCGCGACATATTGGCTGCGGTGATCTTGTGGATCTTGCTCATCGGCTCCACGCTCACCGGGCCAAACTGGCTGAAGTCGATATCCGGCATCTTGGCGATACCAATTCCACCGCCGACCGCACCGCTCTCGGCTTTCTTCACCTGTTCGCGGATGTAATTATGCAGATCGTCCTTGGAGACCCGGTTGCGCGGACCAGTGGGCTTCACCTTGTTCAAGGTAACACCCAACTCACGGGCCAATTTACGTACGGCGGGACCGGCATAAACCTGAGCTGCAGCAGTGAGATTGCGCTCCAGCTGGTAATCTTTCTGCGGCACTGCCGGCGGCTCAACAGATAAGGGGGCCTGTTGTGGAGCGCTCTCGACAGGCGCAGCAGCTGCCGGAACCGCGGCTTGAGCTGCGGGCGCGGCGGCACCACCTGCGGCAACCACTTTCAATACACCGAGGGTATCGCCCGTGGAAACCTTATCGCCCTCTTTAACGGCGATAGAAACTACAGTACCGGCGCTGGGGGAAGGGACATCCATGGAGGCTTTATCCCCTTCCACCACAATCAGAGAATCACCCTCTTCGACGGTATCACCGGGTTGCACACTGATCTCGATCACATCAACCGCATCGGCACCGCCCAGGTCCGGGATCTGGATCGTTTCCTCTTTCGGCTCGCCGCTCGCTGCTGCCGCAGGGGCTTCAGCTACAGGCTCTGCCGCCGGCGCAGCGTCTTCCTGGGCGGGGGCTGCAGCGGGCTCCTCTGCCGGTGCTTCCGCGACATCGGTTTCGATCTCGCCAATCACATCACCTTCAGAGACCTTATCGCCCTCTTTAACACTGATGCTGAGAATTTTACCGGCCACAGGGGCCGGCACATCCATGGAGGCCTTGTCGCCCTCCACCACAATCAGAGAGTCCTCTTGCGCGACGGTATCACCGGCGGCAACCGTAATTTCAATCACATCCACCTGATCGGCACCGCCGAGATCAGGCACTTTAATGACTTGTTTTGCCATAGGAGTTCTGCCTTCTCTTAGCTGATGCGCGGGTTAACTTTTTCGGCGTCGATATTGAGCTTCACGATCGCTTCGGACACTTCTTTCGCATCAATCACACCCTGCTTCGCCAGCCCATTCAGAGCGGCAATCACCACATAGTTGCGATCCACCTCGAAGAAGCGACGCAGCTGCTCGCGGCTGTCACTGCGGCCAAAACCATCAGTACCCAGGGTGGTCAAGTCCCCATCGATAAATTCACGCAGGGGCTCCACATAGGAACGGATGTAGTCGGTGGAAGCGATCACCGGTGAGGTATTGCCCTCAAACTGCTCGGTGATCCAGGCTTTGCGCAACTCGGCTTCTGGGTGCAGCATATTCCAACGCGCCACATCCTGGCCTTCGCGGGCCGCTTCCACAGCAGAGGTGAGGCTCCAAACATCGGAGGTCACGCCAAATTGGTCGGCGAGGATATCCGCTGCTGCCAGCACTTCACGCAAAATTGTACCGCCACCGATCAACTGCACATGCTTCTTGGCAGTCTTGCCTTTGGCGCCTTTCTTGACGTTGGACTGAAGTTTGTAAATGCCGCGAATAATGCCCTCTTCCACGCCCTGGGGCATTTCCGGTTGCAGGTAATTTTCATTCTCGATGGTGATGTAATAGAAGACATTCTTCTGCTCCTCGTACATCTCCTTGAGGCCCCGCTGCATAACCACAGCCAACTCGTAACCGTAGGCCGGATCGTAGCTGCGGCAGTTGGGGATAGTGGAGGACAGCACATGGCTGTGACCATCCTGGTGCTGTAGGCCCTCACCATTCAAAGTAGTACGGCCGGCGGTGGCGCCTATCAGGAAGCCGCGCGCCTGCATATCGCCAGCGGCCCAGGCCAGATCGCCCACGCGCTGGAAGCCGAACATGGAGTAATAGATATAGAAAGGCACCATCGGCACGCCGTGGTTGCTATAGGCCGTAGCCAACGCCATCCAGGCAGACATGGCACCGGCTTCGTTGATACCCTCTTCCAGCACCTGGCCTTTCTTATCTTCCTTGTAATACATGATCTGGCCGTGATCCACCGGGGTATAACGCTGCCCTTCAGAAGAGTAGATACCCAGCTGGCGGAACAGGCCTTCCATACCGAAGGTACGGGCTTCATCGGGCACAATCGGCGCGATGTTCTTGCCGATATTCTTGTCTTTCACCAGTGCGGCGATAGCGCGCACAAATGCCATGGTGGTGGAAATTTCGCGCTCGCCGGAGCCTTTGGTCAGCGCGCTGAAAGCATCGAGACCGGGCACTTCCAGTTTTGGGCACTCAATCGGGCGACGGGGAACCGGGCCGCCCAGGGTCTTACGGCGCTCCGCCATATATTTCATTTCCGGGCTATCCGGAGACGGACGGTAGTAAGGGACTTCTTCCAGCTCTTTATCGGTGAGCGGGATGGCAAAACGGTCGCGGAAGCGCTTAAGGGAATCCAGATCCAGCTTCTTCACGGAGTGGGTATCCATCGCCGCTTCACCGGCGGAGCCCAGGCCGTAGCCTTTAACTGTTTGCGCCAGGATCACGGTGGGCTGGCCTTTATGGGCCATGGCTGCCGCGTAAGCTGCGTAGACTTTATAGGGGTCGTGGCCGCCGCGATTGAGCTTCATAATCTCATCGTCGGACATATCCTTGACCAGCTCCAGCAGCTCCGGGTACTTACCGAAGAAGTGTTCGCGGGTATAGGCGCCGCCGTTGGCCTTGAAGTTCTGCATCTCGCCATCGACCACTTCGTCCATGACTTTCTGCAGTAGCCCCTTGTCGTCTTTCTCCAGCAGCGGATCCCACAGGCGGCCCCAGAGTACTTTAACGACATTCCAGCCGGCACCGCGGAATACACCTTCCAGCTCCTGCACAATTTTACCGTTACCGCGCACCGGGCCATCCAGGCGCTGCAGGTTACAGTTAACCACGAACACCAGGTTTTCCAGTTGCTCACGGCCGGCCAGGGAAATGGCGCCCAGAGTTTCCGGCTCATCACATTCGCCGTCGCCGAGGAAAGCCCACACCTTGCGGTCACCGCGCGGCGACAAACCACGGGCGGACATGTAGCGCATAATATGCGCTTGATAAATTGCCTGAATCGGTCCCAGCCCCATGGAAACTGTGGGGAACTGCCAGTAATCCGGCATCAACCAGGGGTGCGGATAAGAGGAGAGACCGTTGCCGTTCACTTCGCGGCGGAAGTTATCCAGCTGCTCCTCATCGAAGCGTCCTTCCAAGTAAGAACGGGCATAAATACCCGGCGCACTGTGGCCCTGGAAGAAAATCAGATCGCCGCGCTCTTCACCTTCATTGCCGCGGAAAAAGTAGTTAAAGCCCACATCGTAGAGTGTGGCGGCAGAAGAGAAGCTGGAGATATGGCCGCCGAGGTGGTCGTTATTCTGGTTGGCACGCACCACCATCGCCAACGCATTCCAGCGAATCAGGGAGCGAATACGGCGCTCCATAAATAGGTCGCCGGGCATGCGCTTTTCCGCATTGGGCGGAATGGTATTGCGGTAAGGGGTAGTGATAGCCGCGGGTAGCTGCACACCGACATCGGTAGCGCGATCAGACAGCTGCTTTAGAAGGAAGGCGGCGCGCTCTTTGCCGCTGTAGCGGATAACCGCCTGCAGCGCATCCAGCCATTCCTGCGTTTCGAGGTTATCGGTATCTTCGTGCATCAAATGCTCCTCGGCGAATTAGGCGACGTCGAGTCGGACTATTTCTCAAAAATCGGTACGCGGGCAAACTACAGCGCAGGCGAAAAAATGCTTCCTTTTTTTCAGGCTTCCGCCAATTCACCGCCGTTGGTGGCGGAAATGCAATGTGTGAATCTTCACCCGATCGCGGCGGAGAGGAAAAGCGGCGCCAGTCTGTGCCGCGAATGCTTAGTTTGACTGTAATTATCTGTTCCGGGCCCCACTCTAACGTGGCGGACAAAGCCCCATTCCCGGTTATTAGCGGAAGCGATTGTAGTATTACTACAAAAAATTTTCCAGATAGGACGGTTAGTAACAAACAAAACAAAACGGCAAAACAATTATTTGCCATTTTGCTGTTTTACCGGAATATTTTATGGAAAGTTTGAGAAATCAAATTACAAAATCGAGTCTCAAATAAAGGTGCCAGTCACAGCTGCACCAGCTCCCCGCCAGATTGGTATTCAGCGTAGACCAAGTAGCGCAGTGGACCACCCGCCGCCATAGCATCGAAGGGATAGCAGGTCACCAGTAGCAGGCCGCGCTCGGCAAAAACCGGCAGACGTTCGCGCTCACTATTTACGATGCGCAGCTCCGTCACCCGATACGTGTGCCAGCGCCCGTCTTCACCCTGCAGGTAAATGCCATTGCCGCGCCGCAGGGTTTGCAGCCCGGCAAAGTGCGTATCCCGATGCGCAGCGATTACCGTGGTGCGAAAATCACCGGGCTTGCCGGAACCATCAAGCAAGCCGGGACCAAAGGCGAGGGATTCTCCACTGCCTCCCGCCAGCACTATAAATGGACGCTGACCCTGCAGCTTGAGCTTGGCCACCGGCCGGGTATCCGCCCAGGGCCAGGGCTTTTGCGGAACCCCGCCCTGCAACTGCTCCTCCCAGGCACTGGCAATCAGCAACTGAGCCAGCTGCGCCTTGGCCAGCAGCCAGGAGGCGGAGCCCAACTGCCACAACCCCACCAGCAGGCACACTGAAAAAAGCAGCAGGCGCATCACTGCGGCGTACTCCCCAGCTGCACCTCCAGCCCACTGTTACAGCGGCGCAAATCCGGCACCACCTTGCGCAGCAGGCGGCGGATTGCCCCCATCATATTGGCGCGCATTGAGCGGCCGCGGCGCAACAGTGCTGCCAGGCTGAGCAGGCTCAGGGCAGCAAACAGCTGAGCGTAAACGCCTGTGGCCGTACTGGGGTAGGCTTGGCGCTGCAACACCTGCCCTCTAGGCACCATGTTGCTGAGCGCACTTTGGGAGAGCTTTTCTTCGGGCTTGCGCACCAGCTCTTCTTCAACCGCGACAAAGCTGGTGTAGGGGCTGGCGAGCTGATGATCCAGGGCAAGCTGTAAAATCTGTGCACGCATAGCCTGGCCCGCATCGCTCTCTTCACCCAGCTGGGTCTGGCGGTCGCGCAGGGATTCCATTTTGTTGCGCGCCCACAAACTGCCGATGCCCTTGCTACTGGGAGCCTGCTCCAGCGTCAGCGCCAGGTTGCGCACAAACTGCTTACCGGCCATGCGCCCATGCAACTGAATATCCCCCTGCAGCGACTCCCCTTCCACCCTGGCCACCAGCTGCAACGGCTCGCCGCGATAGAGATCGGGGATTCGTTTGGGATAGGCATCCGCCACCACACCCTCGGGCCAGCTCAACTGCAGATCGGTGGCCATAGGGTTTTCCAGCTTGGCGAATAAGGTCTGCATGCGCCTGCGCACCTCGGAAAGATCGCCGATGGTGACGAAAGAACCGCGGCCAAACTGGGCGGCTTTACGCATAAAGTGGCTGTTAGGGGCCGAGCCAATGCCCACCGTAAATAAACGCGCATCGCCCAGGTGTTGGTGGATTAACTCGAACAGCGCCTGTTCATTGCCCACCGCACCATCGGTAATAAATACCACCTGGTGCACCAGGTTATTGTTATCGGGCAACTGCTGGCCCAGCGCTAAACGTAGCGCAGCAGCCATCTCGGTGCCGCCATCGGCATTTAAGCGTTCCACCTCCCGGCGCGCGCGCTGAATATTCTCCGCACTCGCCGCCAGCGGGCGTGGGAAAAATGCGCGGGGGCTGTTATTAAATTCGATTACATTAAAACGGTCATTACCATCTAGACGCGAGAGCGCCAGGGTAAGACTCTCCTTGGCCTGGCGGATAGAGTTACCGCCCATAGAACCGGAGGTATCGATCACGTAAACCACTTCCCGTGGCAATCGCTGGGCGCGAGTGCCCTCATCCGGTGGCAGCAGCATTAGCTGCAAATAGGTACCGGATTTTTTATCTGCACTTTCCCTGCCATCCGCCTGCACCCCAGCGACACGCTCACTAACATGCTCACTAAACAGCGCCGCACGCGGCATGGCCGAGGGCTCCGGCTGCCAATTTAAAAGAAAGTCCCGATCCATTTTTGCCCTGCCCTTGCGCAGACGAATCGAGTAGCGCTCTCCGGCTTTTTCATCGATGGCAATATCGTGATAAGGACTGCCGATTTTCACCAGCGGCAAGCCGCTCTCCAGCTCCACCTCAATGGCAATATTGTGACTGCCCACCGCTTCCAACTCTGCCGCCGGCTGCATCAACGGGGTAACCGCTTCGGCATCCGGTACCTGATCAGTGGGCAGCGCCCAGCCACTGCTCTGAGTGGCCAGTTCCAACTCGGTACCACCGAGGGCTTGTGAGGGGATGGGTTCACCGGGGATATAACGGGGAGTCAGGGTGGTTGGCAGCCGCAAAGAAAAAACGCCGCTGTCATAGGTCACCGGCTGCAGGTAGCGAATATTCACCTGCACCGTTTCTCCCGGTGCAATATTGGCTACTTTGTTGGTAAACAGGTTGGGGCGCTGCTGCTCCAGGAGTGCCGCGCGCTTACCCGCCGCGCGCGCGGCCTTATAAATCTTTGCCGCCTGCTTGCGTTCACGCACCTTGCCGACAATACGGCGCTCGCCCAATTGAATCTCGAGGCCAGCCACCGCTGCCTGTTCGGGCAATGGCAGTGCGTAAACCGCCTCCTGCCAGCTATCGCTGGTATTTTGAAAAGCCTGCTGCAACTGCACTTCCGCAACCAGACCGCGCACCACCATTTTGACACGGCTATGCAGGTGCACGGCGGGCACATAACGGCCCGGCTCTGCGCCGGTAAACAGTAAATCCCCCGCCTGCACATCATCCAGGGTAACCGGTTCAGCGGTAGCCGTATCATTTTCAGAGACAAGCGCCTGGGCACTGACCTCGGCCCCGATTGCCGCAATGACCACCGCCAATACCACCACTATAAATAACAACCAGCGCCCGGTACCACCGCTCTTCTGGCGGCGACGGTAATATTCCTCTGTCGGCAACATCAGATCGTCTTTATGGAACCGCTGCCCAAACAACATCACCCTGTTCACTCACTTCCCTCCACTTTTAAATTGGATGTTGATGTCATTAAACAGAGGGAAGTGGGCGAAAGGCAGCAGGGAAGCGGGCGGGAAAAGGGAGGAATTATGGCGAATTGTGGCATATGGGAATTGCCTCCCCCTCAGATATCCCCACTCTCCCTCTCTAAATAACTTTTATAGCTAATGGAACTTCTAGGCCAAATTCCCCCAAGACCTAAAGCATGATCATATCCAGTCAAGACACATATCAAATACAACCTTCTACAACCAAAAAATTCCGATAAGAACAAAATAAAAAGCCAACTCATTAATTCTTATGCATCAATTCACGGGTCAAACTCAACCAAACCATTTCAGTTAAAAATCCACATGCATTTTTCTATAGACCTTGCAAACATTAAGTTCCGTCTCATGCATCCCAGAGGTATCATACGAACCGCGCCTCATTAGGTAGCTCTTACAACGCTCCACCAAACCACGTTCGACTACATTTTCATACTGCTTAAAAAAATCTCCACGACAACTCACCCCCATATCGTACCAATACAAATTACACGATTGCTCTAACTGCCTAAAGCTATCCTGTTTCAGCTTCTTATCAAGATATTTATTACTTCCATTTCCTAAAATTAGAATTAAACCCCTTGGCTTCAATACCCTATAGACTTCCTTGCTTAACACAGAATAACCATAGGGACTTACAGAAAGAACAACATCCACCGTACAATCACCCAAAGGGATTTTGTTCATAACATCAGCATTCTGAACATAACTCCACTCTAGATTATTACAACCACCAAACTGATAAGCATATGGAGCAACAGGAAATTCATTTTTATCAAAATTAAGGATTCTCCAACCTTTAAGCTCGGGAAAAAACTCAAGCTCTCCCTCTCTTAGCGGCTGCTTATAGCCAGAACCCAGATTTACGATAAGAGGCCCATTAAAATTCACAGCAAATCCCTTTCTCAAATAAGCAAAATACGGAAAAACACCCCTTACCCGTAAGGGTAGAGAGTGCACAAATAAAGTTTTAAACTCAGCAGTCGCGAAGAGCACTCTAACATATCGACAAAAAGGGAAAATCACACTTTATTACAAAACATTCTCCATATCGTTTCAGAAATAGTTATACAGCGACAACCATCTCTCACCCATCTGAATAGCAACAACAAAATTATTGGTAAAATTAAAAAATCGGCGGAGAGAGAGAGAGGGGGGGGGATTTAAATAACAAACCTAAAAGATCAACGGCAAAATCTCCACTGATCAGTCAATACAGATTTAATATTAATGCATTTTCTTAAGAGAACATCTGCACCAAGACCATCGAACCAATAAGGAATAAAATTTCCTGACATAAAAAAACCGGCGTAAACGCCGGTTTTTTCTCAATCAATCTGATATCAGTCGACCAGACCATAATCCTTACGCAATACTTCAAGCAATTCCGCTTTGGGATTATCGGATATCTCCAATTTCGTACCAATAATCTTCTCAGCAATACCAACATAAGTATTAGAGAGATCCATCAGCATAGATTCTGGCAGCTCATTATCGCGAGCCAGTGCCAGGCGCTCATCCATGCGGTCTTTGTTCAGAAGAATATCGGAGTCCGGGAAGTGGCTGAGCAGGGCTTGGCGGAAACCCTCTTTGGATTTTTCCACAACTTTACCCGCGCGGTACTCTTCGCCGTCCCAGATACGGGAGGAGTCCGGGGTACCCACTTCGTCCATATAGATCAGCTTCTCTTCACCATTGGCATCGGTGACATAGCCAAATTCAAACTTGGTATCGACAAAGACCTGGTCGAGCTTTTCCAGCTCGGTAGAAATCAAATCGAAACCTTCTTTCAGCAACTGCTCGTACAGGTCGATATCGCCCGCGCTGCGAAAGCCGAAGGCCGCGAAATTGTCTTCGATATTCTTGCGGGTGACATTGACGTCATCTGCTTCCGGCACGCCGGGGATGCCCTTGAGAATACCTTTGCTGGAGGGGGTAATCAGCAATTCTGGCAGCTTCTGGTCTTTCTGCAGGCCATCGGGAATTTCAATGCCGCAGAACTCGCGCTCGCCCTTTTGGTAAGAGCGCCACATAGAGCCGGTAATGTACTGGCGGGCGATGGCTTCGATCATCACTGGGCGCGCCTTCTGTACGATCCACACCAGCGGATGCGGGATATCCAGAATATGGCTGTCGGCCAGGCCCTGCTCTTTAAACCGCTTGAACCAGTGGTTGGAAATCGCGTTCAATGCCGCGCCCTTGCCGGGTACGCCGCGCATGCCACCTTCGCCGGTCCAGATGCAGTCGAATGCGGAAATGCGGTCGGAAATCACCATTACCGCGAGAGGGGTATCCGGGGAAACCGGGTAGCCTTTTTCCTCAATCAGGCGGCGGCCATCTTCTTCGCTCAGCCAGTAAACGGAACGGACCTTGCCGCTGTGGACAGGCTTGTCGGTACGGATCGGCAGGTCATTATTGACCGCTAGAACTTTGTCAGCCAGGCTCATGGGCTCTCACCTATTCGAAGGAGCAAATAAAAGAAAGCGCGGCATTCTAGCAATGGCCCGCGTCGATACAAAGAAAAGAAGTTGGCAGGAGCCCCCGAACAATTCCTTGATGCCTCTGGCTCTCAGGCCGGTTACAGGCAGGGCTCGGCTGCGCAGGAGTGCCTAGACGTTTCAATAAGTCGCAACGCAGAGTGTGACCCGCTCTTAAAGCTCTATAGGGCGGGCCAGGTTGCGAAACAACAATGGCCCAGAGGCTCCCCTGTGGGCCCGCTAGTATTACTCCGATATACGCTTGGCCTCCCACTCGGCCTGGTGCTCGCTGGTAGGCCAGGCACTCATAATAGCCTTAAGCAGGGTCGCCAACGGAATAGCGAAGAAGACGCCCCAGAAGCCCCAGATACCGCCGAAAAACAGTACCGCCAGGATAATTGCCACCGGGTGCAGATTGACGGCCTCAGAGAACAACAGTGGCACCAATACATTGCCATCGAGCAGCTGGATAATGCCGTAGGTCATAATCAGGTAGAAAAACTCATTGCTCCAACCCCACTGGAACAGGCCAATGGCCGCCACCGGGATGGTCACCACCGCCGCGCCGATATAGGGAATCAATACACTCAGGCCCACCGCCACCGCCAGCAACAGGGCGTAATTGACCCCCAGCAACAGGAAGGCGGCGTAGCTCACCGCTGCCACTATGCCGATCTCCACCACTTTGCCGCGCACATAGTTGGCCACCTGGTCGTTCATCTCGTGCCAGATCTGGTGCAGCATGGGGCGCTGCTTTGGCAGGAAAGAGGTACACCAGCGGATCAGCTGGTCGGAGTCCTTCAAGAAGAAAAATACCAGGATCGGCACCACCACCACATAAATCAGCAGGCCGGCAAAAATGGGCAGGTTGGTGAGAGAAAAGGCCAGCAGGGTCTGCCCCATGCCACCCAGCTCTTTGCCGAGAGTATTAAAAACCTCGTCGATCTGCGCCGCAGAAATCAGGCGCGGGTAGCGCTCCGGCAGTAGCAACAACAGCTCCTGGCCGCGCTGCACCATATTCGGCAACTCCGCACCGAGGCGCACCAGCTGGCGCCAAATAATCGGTAGCACCACAAATAGCAGGCCCACGATAGTGCCCACTAACACCAAGCAGGAAAGTGTTACCGCGAGCCAATGGGGCACCCGCCAGGACTTCAACTTTTGCACCATGCCCTGCATCAGGAAGGCGATTACCAGGGCCGTAAGCACAGGCGCCAGCACACCTCCTAGCGTGGCCAGTACTACCAGCGCTACGGTGAGCAGCAGCACGAGCAACACCACTTCTTCCTGACTGAAGTAGCGGTTCACCCAGCCTTTAACAATCGACAACATAGACTCTCGGGATTGATTCTTCATTTGCCAGCGTACAGCCAATATAGAAAGGTATTATCACGCCTCTCGGCGCGTAGCAGGGGCCTGCCACTCAGTGCGGCAAAGCTGTGAAAATCGCGCCAGGAACCCTCATCGGTGGCCATCACACACAGCAGGGTCCCCGCTTCGTATTGGCGCAGGGCCCTGCGCATAGCCAGCAGAGGCTGGGGGCAGGGCAACTGGCGGGCGTCCACCGTTACCGCCGCATGCCAGTCCGGCACAGGGTTTTTATCAACGGTATTGGAAGGGGGCACGGCCATTGGCTATTTGGTCACAAGCTTTACAGAGCCGCGGATTATAACGCGTAATCTGCGCCAGTTACCGACAATGCTTAACCCTTTTTAACCTTCCCGCTGGCGCCGGCCAGAACCTTTACCGCCCCACCCTGTCTAACCCTCGACAGTTCAACGGGGTTGCGTATAGAGTTGGACTATAGATCCTTCATGGACAGACCGAGCAGTAATCAAAATGACTGATCCCCAAAAAAGCCTGCCTCGTCGATCAAACAAAGCGCCTCTCTCACTGCGATTGCGCAACACCCTAAAGGCACTCGGCTTAGGCCTGTTGCTCGGCAGCACTCCCATTGCAGCCACCGCTGACTCTGAGGGAATCCGCCTGCCGGAACTTGGAGACAGCACCAGCGGCCTGGTATCCCCCCAGCGCGAGAAAGAACTGGGCCAAATGTGGCTGCGTATATTTCGTAGCCAGGTTAAGACCTCCTCCGATGCACTGCTGCAGCAGTACGTCGAAAAAACCGTTAAGGGCCTGGCAGAATACAGCCCCCTGGAGGACAAGAATATTGATGTGGTCGTGGTAAATAATGAAACCATGAACGCATTTGCGGTACCCGGTGGCATTATGGGGATTCACACCGGCCTCTTCCTATTTGCGAAAAACGAAGATCAGTTTGCTTCGGTGGTCGCCCACGAACTGGGCCACCTCAGCCAGCGCCACTACGCCCGCTCCCTGGAAGCCCAGCGCAACAACACCCTACCCACCCTGGCCGGCATGCTCGGCGCCCTGGTACTCGCCGCCACTGCCGGTGGCGAAGCGGGCCTCGCCGCCATAACCGCAACTCAAGCTGCAGCGCTCGACAGCCAGCTGCGCTTTAGCCGCAAGAATGAACAGGAGGCCGATCGGGTCGGCATCGAAACCTTGGCAAGATCCGGCCGCGATCCAGATGCCGCCGGTGAGATGTTCGAGCAGATGCTCAAAGCCACCCGCTATTACCGCCGTCCACCAGAGTTCCTGCTGACCCACCCGGTAACAGAGAAGCGTATCGCCGACGCCAAGCTGCGCTCCCAGCGCATGGAGGATGTCGAACCCAGCGATAGCCGCGACTACCATATGATGCGCGCGCGAATCCGCCTGGCCACTGAAGCCACCCCACAGCAGGCCGTTAAACGCTTCCAAGCCGAGCTTAATGGTATCCATGACAACGAAGATGCCGCCCGCTACGGCCTGGCATTGGCACAAATCGCCGCAGGAAGGCCGGATTCCGCTCTGGACACCCTGCAGCCGCTCCTCGATAAGGAGCCCTCCAAAGCTGCTTTTGTCCTGGCGCGCGCCGATATTGACCTGGTACGCCAAGATTATTCAGGCGCCACCCAGCGCTTACAGCAGGCACTGGACCGCAACCCCGGCGACCACGCCCTGGTGATGGGGCTCGCCAACGCTCATTTTAAAGCGGGCAACTATCTGGCGGCAGAGCGCATGCTGGCCAAATACAGCCGGGTGCGCAAGAAAGACCCCGCCGTATGGTACCTATTGGCCGAGACCCATGGCTTGGCCGGGGATATCGTCGGGGTGCACGAGGCACGAGCCGAATACTATATTTTGATCGGTGTTTTCGATAAGGCCCTGCAGCACCTGCGCCACGGCATTCGCATGACCAAAGACGACTATCAAACCAATGCCATCCTGAAACAGCGCCTTAAAGACGTCATCAAGATGCAGGAAAAAGCCAAGGAGCTTTGACCTCACTCATTAACAACACAAACAAAAAGAGCGGCCTCTAGCCGCTCTTTTTTATTGGCACTGGAGCCCGCTAGGCACCTTTAACCCTTGCGGAAATCCAGCATTCTCTGCAACGGGATCATCGCCTTACGGCCCAACTCCGCATCTACAAAGATCTCGTTATCACCGCGCTCCAACACCCCACACAAATTCTCCAGGGAGTTCATCGCCATCCAAGGGCAGTTCGCACAGCTGCGGCAGGTGGCGCCAGCTCCGGCAGTGGGGGCAACCATCAATTCTTTATCCGGGCACTCCTGCTGCATCTTGTAGAAGATCCCCTGGTCGGTCGCCACGATAAAGCGCTTCTCTGGGCGGGTCTTGGCTGCATTGATTATCTGCGAGGTGGAACCCACCACATCCGCTAGTGCAACCACCGAGGCAGGGGATTCCGGGTGCACCAACACTACGGCATCCGGGTAGAGCGCCTTCAGGTCCTCCACACCTTTCGCCTTGAACTCCTCGTGCACAATACAGGAGCCATCCCAAAGCAGAACATCCGCACCGGTTTCACGCTGTACATAACCACCGAGATGCTTATCAGGGGCCCACAGAATTTTTTCACCGTTGGCATCCAAGTGGTCCACTACATCCAGGGCGATACTGGAGGTAACCACCCAGTCCGCTCTCGCCTTCACCGCCGCAGAGGTATTGGCATAGACAACGACCGTGCGATCCGAATGCTGATCACAGAACTCGGAAAACTCATCCGGGGGGCAGCCTAAATCCAGGGAGCAGGTAGCCTCCAAGGTGGGCATTAACACACGCTTATTCGGCGTCAGGATCTTGGCGGTCTCGCCCATAAACTTCACACCGGCCACCACCAGGGTATCGGCGCTATGCTTGGCACCAAAGCGGGCCATCTCCAGAGAGTCGGATACACAGCCACCAGTCTCTTCGGCCAAAGCCTGGATTAATGGGTCTGTGTAATAGTGAGCCACTAACACGGCATTCTGCTCTTTAAGCAGACGCTTGATACGCTCGCGCCAGGCTTGCAACTCCTCCTCACTGTACTGAGACACAACCGGCTCCGCCAAGTGCGCCTGCACCAGGGAGAGGGAATCTACCGTTTCTGCGACAACGGACTTTTGGGTCATGGCTAACTACCACCAGCGAAAAACGCGCAGTATAACGCATTGCGACGCCATATCAGCGCACCTAAAGTATCAACAACTGGTAATTCGACAGCACCGCAAGATAAGTTACGCCGCATGCCCGGGCTGCAGAGCCCAAGAGAACAGAGAAGCAGTTTTGCACGCCCACATCCAGGCAAAAAAGCCTTCCTATTAATGGGGAGCCCCTAAAATGGAGCAGGTTGAAAACATTGTGATTGGTGCTGGAGCCATTGGTCTCGCCAGTGCCTATGCCCTGGCCATTAGAGGGCAGGATGTGCTGGTTCTGGAACAACACACCAATATTGGCACAGAGATTAGCGCCCGTAGCAGCGAGGTGATCCACGCCGGCATTTACTACCCAAGCCGCAGCTTAAAGGCTAAAGCCTGTGTCGCGGGCAAAGCCAAGCTGTATCGTTTTTGCCGCGAGCATGCGGTCCCACACAAAGCCATCGGCAAATTAATCCTGGCTACCAGCGAAGCCCAACTCCCCCAACTCAAAGCCTTGAAAGCCCAAGGAGATAAGAATGGCGCCGGCAATTTACAACTGCTGAGCGCAAGAGAAGCCAAGGCAATGGAACCCCAGCTGCAGTGTCACAGTGCAATTTATTCACCTACCACAGGCATCTTCGACAGCCATGCCCTGCTGTTGGCACTGCAGGGCGCCCTGGAAGCAAGAGGTGGCCAGGTGGTACTGGACACAGCGGTAAAAAAACTATCGCGTGAAAGTGACCACTACCAACTCACCATGAGAGATGGCTATCAACTCGGTACCAAGAATTTGATCGTAGCCGCAGGGCTACACAGCCACCAATTGCTCTGCAAAATCAACGACAAAAGTATTCGACAACTAGTCCCAAACCAATTCCTGGCAAAGGGGAATTATTTTTCTCTCGACCACAAACCCCCTTTCTCCCACCTGATCTACCCCCTGCCAGAGCCCGGCGGACTGGGCACCCATCTCACACTGGATTTGGAGGGCAATGCCCGCTTTGGACCCGACGTTGAGTGGGTAGAAAAAATTGATTACACCGTGGATAAAAAGCGAGGAGAAAAGTTTTATAAAAGTGTTCGCCTTTATTGGCCCGAGCTCCCCGCAGAAAGCCTAAAGCCAGATTACGCTGGCATTCGCCCAAAGCTCACGGCAAAAGGCGGCCCAACCGAGGACTTCAAAGTATTCCACTGGGGCGAAAGTCAAGAACCACAACTAGTAGCCTTTTTCGGCATTGAGTCACCCGGCCTTACCAGTTGCTTATATTTAGGGGAGATGGCAGCAGACTGTATTTGCCGCTAAAAACTGCGCTCCGTGAAGACCAATAAATGCCTTAAAGGCTCAGCCATGTAGAGAATTTTCAGGCGCGAGCAAACCAGTGTTGACAGGGAAGTAAAAAAATTAAAATAAAAAGGAAAGCAGTAAAGAAATGGTGGGTCGTGCTGGATTCGAACCAGCGACCAATTGGTTAAAAGCCAACTGCTCTACCAACTGAGCTAACGACCCTTAGGGAGTTGGGCGAACTTGGTATGTCCCAACTCAGGATGCCTTTACTTCTCTCGCAGATCTGTAAAAGCTGTGGGGTTACTGTGGATATCCCCGGCGGAAATGGTGGGTCGTGCTGGATTCGAACCAGCGACCAATTGGTTAAAAGCCAACTGCTCTACCAACTGAGCTAACGACCCTTTTCCGTGCCTCGATGTGAGGAGCTGCGTATCTTACGGATCTATTCTGAAAAGACAATACCTAACCCGAAAAAAAATCTAACAAATTTAAGGGGTTAGGTATTTCCCATAAAAATGACACCAACTGACAATCAGCCGGCATACACCGTAGGGTCCGCCAGGCCTGCTTCCGTAAATCCCGCAGCACGCAGCCGACAACTATCGCAGCGACCACAGGCCGCGCCATCTGGGCGCGCCTGGTAACAGGATACCGTCAAACTGTAATCAACCCCAAGACGGGTTCCCTCGAGTACAATATCCGCCTTACTCATCTGCATCAGCGGCGCTCTCACAGAGAGCTTGTTTCCCTCTACCCCGGCGCGGGTAGCGAGGTTGGCCATCTTTTCATAGGCCTCGATATACTCCGGCCGGCAATCCGGATAGCCAGAGTAATCCACTGCATTGACGCCGACAAAAATATCCTGAGCTCCAAGTACCTCGGCCCAGCCAAGGGCAATAGAGAGGAATACCGTATTGCGAGCCGGTACATAGGTAACCGGGATGCCACTGGTTTCCTCTTCGGGAACCTCAATACTGTCATCGGTTAGGGCCGAGCCGCCAATTGAACGCAGATCGAGCTTCACCACTTTGTGCTCAGCCGCTCCGAGATCAGCGGCTACACGCTTTGCCGCTAACAATTCAGCTTCGTGCCGCTGACCGTAATCAAAACCCAGGGCATAACATTCATAACCCTCTGCACGCGCCATGGCGAGCACTGTGGCCGAGTCGAGGCCACCGGACAGCAAAATTACCGCTTTCTTTGCAGTCATCTCTTCCTCAATTTTTCAATCCACAATCACCGGGCCAATCAGACACCCGGGATATCTCCCCACAGCAATTTGTGCAGCTGCATCTGCATACGCACCGGCAACCCATCGGCCAGCACCCACTCCGCGAGCTGCCGCGCCGGCAACTGCTCATAGCTGGGCGAGAAAAGTACCTCCCCTACACGCTCTGGCAAGTTGTACTGATCCAGGGTAAATCTGGCCCACTCGTAATCGCCCCGGTCACAGATCACAAATTTGATCTGATCATCGCGGGTGAGCACCTGCATATTTTCCATGCGGTTGCGGTGCTGCTCTCCGGAAGCTGGGGTTTTCAGATCCACAACCCGGGATACCCGCGGGTCCACCTGATCCACCGGCATGGCGCCACTGGTCTCCAATGATACCGAGTAGCCAGCGTCGCAAAGAGCTTCAAGCAAGGGCAGGCAATTGGGCTGGGCCAGGGGCTCGCCCCCAGTTACACAAACATGGCGTGCGGGGTGGCTTTGCACCTGCTGCAATATTTGCTCCAGGGTCATGCGCTCGCCGCCATAAAAAGCGTATTCCGAGTCACAATAGGTACAGCGCAGCGGACAACCGGTCAGTCGAACAAAAACCGTAGGCAGGCCACTTTCCCGCGCTTCCCCCTGAAGGGAGTAGAAAATCTCACTAATTCTGAGTGATTCTTTAGACAGATTGGTCATACACACCCGACACAAAAACGCCCGAATGGCACATGCCATCCGGGCGCGGGATCATAGGCTTTTTCTGCTCAAAAAACCAGCGATGCGAATTAGGCAACAACAGCAGTTATTACTGCCGCACCGGGCTAGAAGTTCTCCTGTAGATATTTCTTAGCCAGATTTGATGCACGGGCATCACTCGCCGCCACCTGCTCCAGCAGGTTGCGCGCTTTCTGCTGATCTCCCAGCTGGTGGTAAACCGTTCCCAGCTTGTAACGACCGTCCCAGACTTTATTAGAGTTCGGGTAGCCGTCCAGCAGGGCCACAAACCATCCGCGGGCCTCTTCCAAATTTCCCTGTACCAGCGCTATCTCACCCAGCCAATAATTGGCATTGGGGGCATACTGACCATTGGGAAAGTCTTGTAGCAGACTCTTGAATTCAGCACTGGCGCCACCGTAGTCACCATTGCGAGCCAGACCAAAGCTGGCCTGATAGCGGTCGCGTTCACTCTTGCCGTCTTTCGGCCCCTTAGGCTTGGGCGGCATTGAGGAACCCCCTCCAACAGAGGCGCCACCACTGCCTTTAGTATCCACCGGCGGCTGAGCTGAGGGCTCTGTACCACTCAGGCGCGCTATACGCCGGTCCAGATCCATATAGTCCTCGGTGCGCTGTTGTTTGAGACGCTTAATCTCGTGGCGCAGCTCCTCAACCGTACCGCGCAATTCGCGCACTTCCTGCTGCAATACCTGCATCTGGTAGTAGGCTTCAGCCTGGGGGTTGGTCTTAGCTTTGGGACTGGGGGTTGTGGCGCGGGCGAGGTAGATGTCCTCGTTACTAGCGTCACTTGAGACGAGCGACGGCTCCTGGCTGCTGGCAGTCAGGTCGACAATCGGGGCTTGGGAGAATACGGGCGATGCCGCAGCCATTATGGCAGCGGCGATCGCCAGTTTTCTAATCGTAAAAGCCATTGGCATCCATTTTGACGATTAGTTAATAACAACGCGACGGTTCATCGCACGGGCAGCTTCGTTAGAGCCCATTTGAGCCGGGCGCTCTTCACCGTAGCTGATTACTTCCAGGTTAGCTGCGTCTACGCCCTGCAGTACCAAAAAGTCGCGTACAGCATTGGCGCGGCGCTCACCCAGAGCCAGGTTGTACTCGCGGGTGCCCAGTTCGTCAGCGTGGCCTTCGAGGCGAACAGCAGTAGCATTACTGCGCATGCGGTCGGCGTGACGGATCAGCAGTTCACGGGTTTCCGGCTTCAGCAGGGACTGGTCGAAGTCAAAGTAAACCACATTTTCCAACGGAGCCATGGTTTCAGCTTCATCTACAACGTTAGTTTCAACTTGAGTATCAACCTCAGGCTGAGTGTACTCTTCACCGCTGGTGTTGTCGCTGCTGGTATTGCTACAACCGGCCATTACTGCCAGAACACAGGCCAACCCCAGGCCCGTTTTTACTGATTTCAACATAAGCTACTCCGCTTTTAGTGTTATCGAAAATCCTGAAAGATTTTTAAAATTGGTCTTATAAATACCCTACGCCTCAGAGCGCTGGGCCCCCGCCTCAATCAAAGTATGGCGACCATGCCGGTTCACGGACATCGCCTCTCTGTGAGGGTAAGTTGTACTTCACCCCGGCATCCAGCGATACCGCAGCCAGAATGCCCTTGTCTCCGCGCTTGGTTGCGTACATCAGCATGGCCCCATTGGGTGCAATGCTGGGGGACTCATCCAGGGTGGTCTCCGTTAGGACACGCATCCTGCCCGAGTTAATATCCATCGTGGCGATGGTAAAGGTTCCCCGGTTGCGATGTACCATGACCAACGTTTTCCCATCAGGAGAAACACGCGGCCGCGCATTGTAGTCGCCATCGAAGGTTAAGCGGTCGACTTGACCAGTGGCAAGAGTCAATTGGTAAATTTGTGGCTTCCCTCCCCTATCTGAGGTGAAAACCAGCGATTTACCATCCGGCATCCAGTTCGGCTCGGTATCGATGGAGAAGTGTCTGGTCATGCGAGTGAACTTACCACTCGCCAAATCCAGTACATAGATCTCCGGGTTGCCGTCCTTGGAGAGCACCATAGCCAACTTGGTTCCATCAGGAGACCAAGTTGGCGAGCTATTGATGCCCTTGAAGTTGGTTAGTTGTTTGCGTTCGCCTGTGCGCAAGTTTTCGCGGAAAATCGCCGGGCGGCCGGTCTCGAAAGAAACATAGGCCAGCTCCTGGCCGTTGGGCGACCACATGGGCGACATCACTGGCGCACTAAAGCGGCGAACCTGCTTGGCACGGGCACCGTCGATATCCGAGCGCATCAGCACATAGCTGGGCTTGCCGCCGCGCTTCTCTTCCTGCACATACACCATCTCTGTGGAGAAGGCGCCGCGAATACCAGTGATGGCCTCAAAGATTTCATCGGCGGCGCGGTGGGCAATATCGCGCAACTGGGTTTGGCCGCCGCGTACCTGTTTGGTGAACATCTTGTGCTGGCCGAAAACATTAACCAAGTCAAAAGTCAGCAGGTAGCCCGAGGCCTGAGGCTCGATACGGCCGGTAACAATGTACTCGGTGCCGAGGATACGCCAATCGCGGAACACCACATCTTCCGGAGTTTTAGGGAAAGACAGCATGTCTTCCTTGGGTACCGGAGAAAAAAGGCCGCTGCGGCGCAGGTCGGCGGAAATAATTCCAGAGACATCCTCTTTGAGGACACCACCGCCCGACCAGCTGAATGGGGATACCGCGATCGGGGTGGGGTCATCGATACCACTGGTGATATCCACCACCAGCTGGGCGCGAGCCCCCAGGCTCACCGAGGCGATTGCAATAATGACGACTGTCTTCAGTAAACTCTTGATCATTGGCGCAGATCTTCGAC
Organism: Microbulbifer variabilis; assembly: GCF_023716485.1. NCBI lineage: Bacteria > Pseudomonadati > Pseudomonadota > Gammaproteobacteria > Cellvibrionales > Microbulbiferaceae > Microbulbifer > Microbulbifer variabilis. Next base: position 828,540 of record NZ_CP092418.1, on the reverse strand, counting down.
TTTAAAGTTCAAAATTGTGGTGCGGACTTCCCGCTCGAATATCACCGGCTCCTCCTGGGCCAACTTGGCCACTTCAGGAAAGACTTCCACCCGACGGATGGCGGTGAGTACCGATCGATCCAGGGCCGCATTACCACTGCCCTCGACGATATTAGTTGCCACCACCCGGCCGGTGGGGACAAAATTTATTTTTACCTTGGTCAACATGCCGTTACGGGCACTCGGTGGGCGACTCCACACGGCTTCAATTTGCTGCTGAATCGCTTGGGCTACAGACATCACCGCCTGCTGCCCATCATTGGCATCAAGCAGCTCCTGCTCATCTTCCAGCGCTTCATTGAAAGAGCTCTCTCGCTCTTTGGCCAGCTGCTCCTTGAGTTCTTTTTCCTTACGCTCTTTTTCTTTGCGCTCTTTCTCGCGCTGGGCCTTCTCCTGCTTAGCCTTGCGATCGGCTTCGACTTTGGCCTTGCGCTTTTTCTCCGCTTCCTGCTTTTTCTTTTGCTCTAGGGCCGCGCGGCGCTTGCGCTCCACTTCGGCCTTGCGTTTTTGCTCAGCCTCGCGCTGGGCGCGCTGCTGAATTTTGTCTACTTTTTTGGGCAGTTTCTTCTTTGGCGTCGCCGCCTCAATGGTTACCAGCTTGGCCTGCACAAACTTCGGCATCGGTTTGCGCTCGGGCATACTGCTGGCTTCCCAACCATAGGTAATGGCAGTGATTAGCGCCCCGTGTAACAGGAGGCTAATTATTATCGCCAATACATAAAAGCCTTTATTCACCGGCACCCTACCCCTGCGGTGGCTCTGTCACCAAGCCGACACTGGGCGCACCCGCCTGCTGCAGCTCGGTCATGGCATTGACGATTAAACCGTAGCGGGCCTCGCTATCGCCCCATACCAGCACCGGAGTTTTCGGCTTTTGCCGCAACACCTTGGCCACCGTCTCCTTGATCTCAGGGAGAGACTTGGCCTCCTGCTCATCGGTACCCAGATTTAGGTAATAGGTGCCATCGGCACGCACCGAAATAATCAAAGGCTCCTCATCGGTGTCCTCCATCGGCGCCGAGGGCGCATTTGGCAGGTCCACTTTGACCCCTTGCATCAACAATGGTGCCGTGACCATAAAGACAATCAACAGCACCAGCATCACATCGATGTAGGGCACCACATTGATCTCGGAGACCAGCTTTTTCTTGGTTCCCTTGCGAAACACACTCATAGGGTTCGCCTACTCACTACTCAGCCGGAGTGCACTTTGCGGTGCAGGATAGAGGAAAACTCCTCGGCGAAAGTTTCGTAGCTGGACAACAGCCACTCCGCCTTGGCCGAGTAACGGTTGTAGGCCATTACCGCGGGAATCGCTGCGAACAAACCCATGGCCGTTGCCACCAGTGCCTCACTGATACCCGGGGCTACAGTGGCAATGGTGGCTTGGTGCATAGTGGCGAGACCGCGGAAGGAGTTCATAATCCCCCAAACGGTGCCGAACAGGCCGATATAGGGGCTAACGGAGCCTACAGTCGCCAGAAACGGCAGGTTCATCTCTACCTTTTCCTGTTCCCGGGACATGGCCACGCGCATGGCGCGCTCGGTACCTTCCATAACCGCTTCCGGGCCACTACTGCCCTGCTGGCGCAGGCGGGTAAACTCAGTAAAGCCAGCGCGAAACAGGGATTCGACCCCATCGGTCTTTCCTTTTTCGGCGCGCTCGTTGCCCTCGCGAAAAAGTTTGTTCAGATCTGCACCGGACCAGAAACGACGTTCAAAATTATTGAGCGCGCGTTTGGCCTGGGATAAGTAGAGCCCGCGCTGGATAATCATGACCCAGGACACCACAGAAGCCAGTAACAGCAGCAACATGACGAGCTGTACCAACAGGCTGGCGTTCTGAATTAGCCCCCAAAGAGAAAGTTGTTCACCGGCGTTCATCTTCTTAAATAACTGCCTTTAATGCTGAATAAATAGGTTCCGGCAGGGCACAGGGCCTGCGGCTGTCGTCAGCGACACAGGCCACTTTGACCACGCCTTCGCAAATTAGCTCATCGCCGCGCCAAATTTTTTGCTCAAAAGTCACTGCGGCACGCCCCAGTTTGCCAATCGCCGCCGTGGCGCGCAACGCATCATCGAGCCTGGCGGAACGACGGTACTGGACCTCGGCGGAATGTACCACCAACAGTACACCTTCCTGCGGCATCGCCGGCTTATCATACCCGAGGGAGCGCAGCAGTTCTGTGCGCGCGCGCTCCATATACTTCAAATAATTCACGTAATACACGATGCCGGCCGCATCGGTATCTTCGATATAAACCCTTACAGGAATACCGAACGCTTCCTTCATTGAATTTCCCTCACTTCCACAGCCACCCAACCCAAAAGTACCAGGTGCTGAATCATCAACTGACCTTATCCGGCTTAGGCAGGCCAAAATGTTCATAGGCGAGCCCGGTAACTACTCGCCCACGGGGTGTCCGGGCAATATAGCCCTGCTGGATCAGGTAGGGCTCCAATACATCTTCCAGAGTATCCCGCTCTTCGCTCACAGCAGCGGCGAGACTGTCCACCCCCACTGGACCACCATCAAATTTCTCGATCATCGCCAACAGCATACGTCGATCCAGAGAGTCAAAGCCTTTTGCATCCACATTGAGCATATTCAAAGCGGCATCGGCGATATCAGCATCCACCGCACCATCGCCCTTAACATCTGCGTAATCGCGCACACGGCGCAGCAGGCGATTGGCAATCCTCGGGGTACCGCGGGCGCGACGCGCCACTTGTAAGGCTCCGCCTTCATCCATCTCAACCCCCATCAACCTAGCGGAGCGACGCACGATACTGGTGAGGTCTTGCACGTTGTAGAATTCCAGCCGCTGCACTATGCCGAATCGATCGCGCAGGGGCGAGGTGAGCAGGCCCGCTCTGGTAGTGGCCCCCACCAGAGTAAAGGGTGGCAGATCCAACTTGATTGAACGCGCCGCCGGCCCCTCGCCGATCATAATATCCAGCTGGTAATCCTCCATGGCCGGATACAGTACCTCTTCTACATGGGGGCTGAGCCTGTGAATCTCATCGATAAACAGCACGTCGCCCGGCTCCAGATTTGTCATCAGCGCAGCCAGATCACCGGCCTTTTCCAATACTGGCCCCGAGGTGGTCTTGATCGCCACCCCCATTTCTGCAGCAATAATATTGGCCAGGGTGGTTTTACCCAGGCCTGGAGGACCGAATACCAAGGTGTGATCCAAGGCCTCTTTGCGCAGTTTGGCCGCCTGAATAAAGATCTCCATCTGCTCGCGCACCACTGGCTGACCCACATAGTCGGCCAGCGCTTTGGGGCGCACAGCGCGGTCGTACTGCTCTTCCTGCCCAGAGGGCCCCGCTGGTTCGGGGGCTACTAAACGATCGGCTTCAATCATCGCAATAACTCCAAGCCTCCCGGTTTAGGCGGGTGCCATGCCCTTTAGGGCCAGGCGGATAAGGGTGGCACTGTCGGCTTCCGGCTGCTCCTTGCTCGCGCGGGCCACCATTTTGCTGGCCTCAGTGGGCTTGTAACCCAGGGCCACCAGGGCGCTCTCCGCCTCGCCGGTATGATCTACCTTGGGTGCTGTGGCTGCCGCCATCAATGGAATATCGTTGGAATCACCGAAATCCGGGGTCAACTTATCGCGCAGCTCTACAATCAAACGCTCGGCCGTCTTCTTGCCAACGCCTGGTACCTTTACCAGTGCCGCAACATTATCCTCAGCCACACAGCGTGCCAAAGCCGCACCATCGAGACCGGATAAAATCGCCAGGGCCATCTTGGGGCCCACACCACTGACCTTAATCAGGGTCCTGAACAGTTTGCGATCGGCGTCGCGGATAAAGCCGTAGAGTTGCTGGGCCGTTTCGGAAACCGCCAAGTGCGTGTGTACTTGAACCGGCTGTCCCAGGGCGGGCAATTCAAAAATTGTGGTCATAGGCGCGAGTACTTCGTAGCCCACCCCTTGCACATCAATCAGTAACAAAGGGGGCTGTACCGCGGCCAGATTGCCACTCAGTCTTCCAATCATGTGTTGTTCCAGGTTTATCTATCGCTGCCCACAATAAGGGCCAAGTTCTGCAGAGTTTTCTAAACGCTGAGGCGACCGCGGCGAAAGCGGCTGCGCGCTCCGCCGGCGGTAAATAGTAGGGTCTGCTCCGTGTGCATATGGCAGAGAGCCACGGCGAGTGCATCGGCGGCGTCCTCCTGGGGAGTCCCCGGTAGTGACAGCAAAGTTTTGACCATGTGCTGCACCTGCAGCTTATCGGCTGCACCACTGCCCACCACCGCCTGCTTGACCTTGCGCGCCTCATACTCAGCCACAGCGAGACCACTATTGGCCCCGGCCACTATGGCTGCACCGCGCGCCTGGCCCAGTTTCAGGGCTGAGCCCGCACTCTTAGACATAAATACATTTTCAATTGCCATCTGCGCCGGTTGGTATTGCTGAGCGATCTGAGAAACCGCGTCGAAAATCAGCTTTAGGCGCTCAGGTAGGGGGCCTTCGGGAATACGAATTACCCCACTGGCCACATAGCGGGCCTTACCCCGTTCTACATCGATAATTCCATAGCCGGTTTTACGCGAGCCGGGGTCAATACCCAGGATTCGGGTCAAGAGGTGTTCCCCAAATATCTGTATGTTTATATAGTGGCGGGAGTGTCCCAAGGTGGGAGCGAGGCGTCAAGGGAGATCGCAGACAGCATAGAAAAAGTGGCTATCTGCTGAAGCGATATGAGGGTAAACCGGAGCAAACACCGTCCGCCCCGGTCTGAACTGGGACTCAGCCCAGCTCTTCCATCACCTCTGCGGGAATATCCGCGTTGGTGTAAACATTTTGCACATCGTCGAGATCTTCCAGCATCTCGATCAGGGCCAACACCTTCTCTGCCCCCTCTTTATCCAACGGGATAGTGGTGGACGGAATCATGGCGATTTCGGCGCTGTCCGGCGTGAAGCCTGCAGCTACCAACGCATCTTTCACCGTGAGGTAATCCTGGAATTCGGTGGTCACCTCAACGCTGCCATCATCGTTGGTTTCGATATCCTCAGCACCCGCTTCCAGGGCCGCTTCCATCAGCGCGTCTTCATCCACGCCAATATCGTAAAACATCTGGCCTTTGCGGGTGAACAGATAACTTACGGAGCCATCGGTACCCAGGTTGCCGCCGCGCTTGGAGAAAGCGTGGCGAACCTCGGCCACTGTACGGTTGCGGTTGTCGGTCAGACACTCCACCAGTACTGCGACACCGCCGACACCGTAACCTTCATAAACCACAGCTTCATAGTTATCACCCTCCGCATTGCCGGCGCCGCGGGCAATGGCTTTATCGATGGTGTCGCGCTTCATGTTCGCGCCCAGAGCCTTGTCGATAGTCGCGCGCAATGTCGGGTTATCGTCCGGGTTGGGGCCCGCCTTGGCAGCTACGGTCAGCTCACGAATGATCTTGGTAAAGATCTTACCGCGCTTGGCATCCTGAGCCGCTTTACGGTGCTTGATATTGGCCCATTTACTATGTCCGGCCATGTTCCGTCTCTCTTCAATCTGTGCGAGGGATGGGCCAATAAGCGAAGCGAAATGCCCATCACCACGATTTGACAGGCCCGCTTCGCCCGGCCCGTCGGGGGAAAATCAGCTGATTTTTTCTTCTTTCTGGCGCAGGCGGATATTCAGCTCGCGCAACTGCTTGGCATCCACCGTGCCCGGAGCATCCGTCATGACACAGGCGGCACTCTGGGTTTTGGGGAAGGCAATCACATCGCGAATAGAATCGCTGCCAGTCATCAACATTACCAAGCGGTCCAAACCAAAGGCCAGGCCTCCATGGGGCGGCGCACCATACTTGAGAGCATCCAGCAGGAAGCCAAATTTCTCGCGCTGCTCTTCTTCATCGATACCGAGAATACGGAATACCGCCTGCTGCATGGCCTGGTCGTGGATACGCACAGAACCGCCACCCAGCTCGGTACCATTCAGCACCATATCGTAGGCGCGCGACAGCGCCCCCAGTGGGTTCTGCTCTAACTCTTCGGGGCTACAGGAAGGGGCAGTAAACGGATGGTGCAACGCGGTGAGGCTGCCGTCTTCATTTTCCTCGAACATCGGGAAGGCCACTACCCACAGGGGCGCCCACTCACTGGTGTACAGATTGAGGTCTTCACCCAACTTGCAGCGCAGCGCACCCAGCGCTTCGGAGACCACTTTGGCGGTATCCGCGCCGAAGAAAATAATATCGCCGCTCTCAGCCTCAAGCCGATCCAGAATGGCAGCACGAGTCTCAATGGGCAGGAATTTCACGATCGGCGACTGCAGGCCATTCTCCAGGTCGGAGCGGTCGTTCACCTTCACATAGGCCAGACCCTTGGCACCGTAGATGCCCACAAACTTGCCGTAGTCATCGATCTGCTTGCGGGTCAGCTTGTCGCAGCCACCGCTCACCTTGATAGCCGCTACGCGACCTTTGGGATCATTGGCCGGTCCAGAGAACACCTTGAAGTCCACTTCGGTCATCAGGTCTTTGATCTCTACCATTTCCAGCGGAATGCGCAGATCCGGCTTGTCAGAGCCGTAGCGCAACATCGCCTGGTAATGGGACATACGTGGGAATTCACCCAACTCAATGCCTTTCAATTCCTTGAACAGCTTGCGCACCATGCCCTCAGTGATCGACATAATCTCTTCCTCGTCGAGGAAGGAAGTCTCGATATCGATCTGAGTGAATTCCGGCTGGCGATCGGCGCGTAGGTCTTCATCGCGGAAACACTTGGCAATCTGGTAATAACGATCGAAGCCGGACACCATCAACAACTGTTTAAACAGCTGCGGAGACTGCGGCAGGGCGAAGAATTTGCCATCGTGGGTGCGGCTCGGCACCAGGTAATCTCGCGCGCCTTCGGGGGTAGCGCGGGTCAGGATCGGGGTTTCGATATCGAGGAAACCGTGCTCATCCAGATAATTGCGAATCGCCGTGGTGAGTTTGGAGCGGAAATACAGGTTGTTCTGCATCTCGTTGCGACGCAGATCCAGGTAGCGGTACTTGAGGCGCACGTCTTCACCCACAGCAGTGTGCTCATCCAGCTGGAAAGGCACCGTCTCTGCCGTGTTGAGAATTTCCAGCTCAGTGCCGTAAACCTCAACTTCACCAGTCACCATATTCGGATTAAGGGCTTCGGGCGCGCGGGCGCGCACACGGCCGGTGACCTTGAGAACATATTCGCTGCGCACGCGATCGGCCATTTCGAAATGCTCGGCCGCATCCGGGTCGAATACCACCTGAACAATTCCCTCGCGGTCGCGCAGGTCGATAAAGATTACACCGCCGTGATCGCGGCGGCGGTCGACCCAGCCACAGAGGGTTACTACACGGTCTATGTCCGCGGAACGAAGGACGCCACAGTAGTCGCTGCGCATGGATGAAAATTCCCGTTATCGATAGGTAAAAAGGTTAAATAGAGAGTACACCGCACAAGCGGCTCCGCACAGCGGGTTTAAGCCGTCTTCGCCGTTTTTGCCGGCTGGCCACTTTTAGCTTTACTGCCATTGGCCGCATCGCCGGCCAAATTTTTCTTACTGCCGGTCTTAAAATCTGTCTCGTACCAGCCGCCGCCCTTGAGGCGAAATCCCGCTGCTGAAATCTTCTTGTGCAACTCGGCCTTGTCACAGGCTGGACAGTCTTTGAGGGGGTTGTCGCTCATGCGCTGCAAGGCCTCCATCTCGTGGCCGCAGGCATTGCACTGGTATTCATAGATCGGCATTACTCGGTACCCGATGCTGGAAAAAGGGGGACAGAGTATACATGAGCCCCCCAGAGGGAAGAAGCAGGCACCCCCTTTTGGCCTTTGTAGAAGGGGTTTGGGATCTCAAAACAGGTACAAAATAAGGAAAAAGCACTATTTTTCTAGTATTTTCCCGTGCGGCCAAACAAAAACTATATATACTTCCCACCATCACCCGCTGAGACGCCGTTTTGTGGATGCAGCGCAGCGGGAGACCGAACACACTTTTACCGGATATACACCGAACAACAAAGAAGGAAGTAAGCTATGGCAATCGCCAAGAAAGCTGCCAGCAAAACCACTGCTGCCAAAAAGGCTCCAGCCAAGAAAGCCGCTGCCGCTCCAGTTAAGAAAGTAAAAGCGATCAAAGAGAAGTTCACCAAAACCCAGGTGCTGAACCAGATCGCAGAAAATACTGAACTGTCCCGCAAGCAGGTACAGTCTGTTCTGGACGAGCTGAGCGATATTATTGAAGGCCACATCAAGAAGCGCGCTGTTGGCGAATTCTCCCTGCCGGGCCTGATGAAAATCACCACTGTGAAGAAGCCAGCCAAAAAAGCCCGTAAAGGTATCAACCCCTTCACTGGTGAAGAGACTGTCTTCAAGGCCAAGCCTGCAAGCATCCAGGTAAAAGTTCGCCCGCTGAAGAAGCTGAAGGAAATGGCTGAGTCCTAAGACTCCCAGCCTCAGGCACTAAACCCCGCAACTGCGGGGTTTTTTTATGCCCCTATATATCATCTAAAGATTGGCCATAGCCCCATTCTTAGCTACACCAATTTCCCCTTTAACCACGCCCTTATCAATATCAGCAGGGTGTAGCTTCCACAAAAAATAACCGATCCCATACGGGAGTCCATCCGGCAATATTTATTAGCTGATGAATAGCGTAAAATAACCAGCTTACCGATAATTGAACCCAGTTTATTCCTATGCGCGCATCCCGTTACCTTATCGCCACCCAGAAAGAAACGCCCAACGACGCGGTAGTAATCAGCCATCAGCTGATGCTGCGCGCCGGTATGATCCGCCGTCTCTCCTCCGGTCTCTACACCTGGCTGCCCACCGGCCTGCGCGTACTGCGCAAAGTAGAGCGTATTGTGCGTGAAGAGATGAATAGTGCCGGTTCCCTGGAAGTATTGATGCCGGTAGTGCAGCCGGCGGAGCTGTGGGAGGAGTCCGGCCGCTGGCAGCAGTACGGCCCGGAATTACTGCGTATCCAGGATCGCCACTCCAATGACTTCTGCCTGGGCCCAACCCACGAGGAAGTTATTACCGACCTGATCCGCAATGAGATCAAAAGCTACAAGCAGCTGCCTGCCAATTTCTACCAGGTACAGACAAAATTCCGCGATGAAATTCGCCCGCGTTTTGGTGTGATGCGCGCGCGTGAATTCACCATGAAGGATGCCTACTCCTTCCACATCGATGCGGATTCCCTGCAGGAGACTTACGACATTATGCACGGCGCCTACTGCCGCATTTTTGATCGTATTGGCCTGGACTACCGCCCTGTGCTGGCGGATACCGGCTCTATCGGCGGCTCCAGCTCCCATGAGTTCCACGTTCTGGCACAGAGCGGTGAAGATGATATCGCTTTCTCCACCGAATCCCGCTACGCCGCCAATGTTGAGCTGGCCGAAGCCTTGGCCCCTGCAGGCGAGCGCGCCGCACCGAGCCAGGAAATGCAGGAAGTACACACGCCAGGGCAAAAAACCATCGCCGATGTCAGCGAATTCCTGAACAGCGACCCCACCCATTCGGTAAAAACCCTGATCGTGCTGGGTGAATGCGAAGAGGGTGAAACCGCGCCCCTGGTTGCGCTGGTGCTGCGCGGCGACCATGAACTGAACGAACTGAAAGCAGAAAAATTGGCCGGCATCGCCAGCCCATTGCAGTTCGCCCCGGAGCAACGTATTGCCGATGAACTGGGCTGCAATATCGGATCTTTAGGACCCGTCGGCATGAAGCTCGAAACCATTGTGGACCGAGCTGCGGCACACCTGGCGGACTTTATCTGTGGCGCCAACCGCGACGGTTACCACTTCACCGGCGTGAACTGGGGCCGCGACGTGGAACTCGGCCGCGTTGAAGACCTGCGCAATGTCGTTGCCGGTGACGCCAGCCCCGACGGCCAGGGCACCCTGGAAATCAAACGCGGAATCGAAGTCGGCCATATTTTCCAGCTGGGTGACAAATACAGCCGCGCCATGAACGCCACCGTACTCGATGAGAACGGCAGGGAGCAGGTCATGTCCATGGGCTGTTACGGCATCGGAGTATCCCGGATTGTCGCCGCCGCTATTGAGCAAAACCACGACGACTCCGGCATTATCTGGCCAGACGCCATAGCGCCGTTCCAGTTGGCAATTGTGCCCATCAATATGCACAAGAGCGATGTGGTACGGGAAAAGTGTGAGCACCTGTATGAATCCCTGCGCAGCAAAGGCGTCGATGTACTGCTAATGGATGAGCCCAAGGCTCGCTTGGGTGGCATGCTCGCAGATGTCGAATTGATTGGTATCCCCCACCGCATCGTTATCGGCGACCGCGGCCTGGAGAAAGGCATTGTGGAATACAAGGGCCGCGCCGATGCTGAGAGCCAGGAGTTTGCGGTATCCCAGCTGGAGGAAGTACTGCTGGAGAAATTTGGCCTGCGCTAATCTGATGATGAGATAGATTTTCTTTATCTATCTCAAAATACCTCCGTGAAATACCAACACAGCACTTTAAGTCCGTTGGTATTTCACAGCCCCATTCAATTCAAATGCCTCTCCCTGTCCAGATTTGCGTAAAAGGTCCATAAAAGGCGCTACCCAATCTCCCTGGATCTCGTAAAATTCCCAACATGATAAGAAAAGCTATTACCGCGATGGGGTTCTGCCTTATCTGCTGCGGTGCGATATCCCAGACTAACACCAAGCAAGTGGACCCCGAGTTGCGGCTCGCCCTGCGCGAGGCCATTACTCAGGCAGACAGCTTTGTCGATCGCTTCGATGCGGAGGTGTGGCTGATGTCAAAATCCCAACCCCTGGCACGCTATATCAAAGACCCCAAAAGACGCATGCAGGTCCTGAAGGCTGTACATCGCGAGGCAACGCGAGCGGATTTACGCCCAGAGATTGTTCTGGCGGTAATCCAGATCGAGAGCGCCTTTAACCCCTACGCGGTATCCCGGGTAGGGGCGCAAGGTATGATGCAGGTAATGCCATTTTGGAAAAAAGAGATCGGCCGCCCCGATGACAACCTGATCGACATGGATACTAACCTGCGCTACGGCTGTACCATCCTCAAGCACTACATCAAAAAAGCGAAGGGCAATCTGGCCAACGCTCTCGCCTACTACAACGGCAGCTATGGCCGCCACACCTATAGCAGTAAGGTGCTGGATGCCTGGGCCAACCGCTGGAGATAAGTCGTGACTTCCGGCTATTTATTTTTTTCTGGCGGTGCCTGCGCATTACTCTTACTGGCTGCAACCAAGGTCTCCGTCAATCACCGGCGTCTCGCGGCGGGCCGCTGGCTGATTTTGGTTTTAATCGGTGTTATCTGTTATTTGCTGTTGCCGACGCTCCCACCCCTTACCGGGTTAATGGGGTTGCTGATGCACCTGCCGGTGATCCTGGTACCCGCCGCCTTCTGGCTGTTTACCCACTTGCTCTGTCGCGAGGAAGAACCCTTTCCCCGTTGGGGCTGGATACCTATCGGCCTCTCCATCGCCTTTAGTATTGCCGCCAGTCATTCGCCAATTCCTTTAGGTAGAAGTGCCGAAGAGGTTTTTTTTAATCTGTCCCAATTTACCCGCTTAGGTCTGATTGGCCTGGGCATGCTCACCCTACACGGGCAATTTCACTCGGATTTGGTGGAGGAGCGTCGTCGCTTGCGCGCCATACTGTTGATTGCGGTGGGCACTTATATGCTGATCGTTATCAGTGCTGAATCATTGTTTGCCTACCGCCCCGTCCCCAATGGTGTGCCAACTCTTCACGCCCTACTCGCCAGCCTGCTGTCCCTGGCAGCTTGTTTATGGCTGCTTGCGCTCTCACCCAGCGCCCTGGGCGACTCTCTACTACAACCAGCAACAGATATCCCTGAAGAGGAAGCCCCACCTCCAGCACCTGTACCAACCTTGGATGAGCAGCAGCAGATGCAATTGGCTAAATTGCAAAAGCATATGGAAAGTGGAGGCTATCGATACACCGGGTTGACCATTCGCGAACTGGCGGAGCAACTGGATACCCGCGAGCACCTGCTGCGTACACTAATAAACCGCCACTTGGGCTATCGAAACTTCAACGAATATCTCAATCAATTTCGCATTGATGAGGCCAGCGCCCGCCTGGCCGATCCGGAACAGGCGCATCTACCAGTGCTGACCATCGCCCTGGATATCGGCTACCGATCTCTCAGCCCGTTTAATGCTGCTTTTAAGCGTCGTCATAACCAGACCCCCACCGAGTACCGTCGCGACAAGCTGCCCGCCTAAGAGGGCAGCAATTCGGAATTCGTCAGCATTTTTTCATTTTCCGTAAGCCTCAGTCAGCAAAGCCCCCCAGACTGCATGCACTGATGCAAAAGCTCCCCATGTGAGTAGCACCTAGAATTCCAATAGATCCTCAATATCCAACGCTGCCCCTTTAGCAACGCCGATGAAAAAGGATGGTGAAAAAGATGGATTTCTTCACAGATGTGGCTGATTACGGAACCACCCACTTTAAATTGACCCTATTTCGCTATGTGTTGGCGGCTTCTGTGATGAGTATCTGCGCGAGCTGGCTGTTTCGCGCCTGGATGAACCGGCGCCGCATCCAAAAACGGCGTGCTAGCTGGGGGGATATTCGCCGGGAAGTCAGCTACTCCATGCTGACCGTTTGTATTTTCACCCTCTTTGGCATCAGCATAAATTTGCTACAGGATATGGGGATCGCCAAGCTGTATTGGAACTGGAATGACTACCCGCTCTGGTGGAGCATCTTGAGCCTGCCTGTGGTAATTCTCCTGCATGACGCCTATTTCTACTGGACCCATCGGGCAATGCACCACCCAAAGCTGTTTAAGCACTTCCACAAGCTACACCATATGTCGCGAACCCCAACTCCCTGGACCGCCTACAGCTTCTCTATCGGTGAAATATTTATCAACGGACTTTTCTCTCCACTGATCGCCCTAACGATACCACTGCACCCAAGTATCTGGCTTAGCTTCCTTTTCATAATGATTTTCCGCAACGCCATGCTGCATACAGGCCGCGAATTCCATCCACGCAGCTGGGTCGATGGCGTGCTCGATAATATGACCACCACAACTCATCACGACCTGCATCACCAGCGTTTTCAGGGCAATTACGGTTTTTACTTCACTTGGTGGGACCGCTTAATGGGCACGGAATTCAAGGACTACAAAGAAGTTTTCCGCCAGGCTGTAGACGGTAAACTACACGGCGGACAGCAGGTGGAAACTACCACGCTGGAACAGCACTCCAGCGATGACAACTCTGGGAAAATAACCGCCTGAGCAATGGCTGCAGTGCAATCACTGGCTTTCAAAGTAGAGAGTCAACGGCAGTGTTATCAAACTGATAAAAGAGGTGGCAACCACCATTGCGGATGCAACGCCGCCATCGCATCCATAGCGTTTCGCCAGTACGGCGGCAATCGCCCCAGAGGGCATTGCCGCCTGTAAAACCAATAGCTCCCGCTCAATGTGCGGTAACTCAATTGGCATTGCCAGAGCCCATGCCACCATAGGCTCTGCCACCAGCTTTAACAGGACGACCACCAGGATCAGGCCCGCCAGTTGGCGCACAGCTATGGGGCGCAGGGCCAGACCGATACTAAATGCCACCAGCACTATCAAGGATTGTCCGGAAATCCGTAATATATCCTCCAGCAGCTGCACAGTAACATTCCCCTGGGGCAGGCCAAATAGGGAAATAATTGTGCCTAAAACCATCGTGATAAAAATTGGTGATACAAAGAAAGGCTTACAGGCCTGCCAAACATTGACCTGCTCTCCCTCATCCCGGCCGAAATAAATGGCCACAGCAACACCGACAGTGAATACAGATAAAAGTGCGCCATATTCACCAATGAGAACACTGTCTCTCATAACCAGAGGGTTATCGTGAAAAATCCGACGAATCAGCGATAACCCTAAAGTCGAAGAGCCGCCAAAACCGGCAACCAACACGATCGAGCCGAGGGTCTTACGCCCCAGCCCCATCAATTTACCCACTGCCCACGCAGGCACCATGATTGCAATACTCACAGCAAATAAGGCCAGTGCGGGAAGAAGAGCCTGGGAAGAGAAAGGGACTTTAATCAAGCTATGTAAAATTACTGCGGGCAGCGCAAAGTCTGTTGCCAGGCGCCCAAATACTCCTTGTTCTTCTCTAAGAATCACCCCGCGACTGCGTAGCCAAATCGCGCAGGCACAGAGCGCAACCAGGATAACCAGAGCTTCCACCAAACTTTGGAATTGAGACATTACTCATATCCATCAGTGACAGGATGCGGCAAACACCAGACCAAAGCCTTTGAATACAGGCCAGACATCTCTCAGTATTAACGCGAAAAGTAAGAACTGCCCACAGGCCAAAGTCACCGATGAACAGAGCTAAGGGCGATCCCAGTATTTAGCTGTTTTGGATTAATGCCCGTGTTGCAGGGGAAGCCAACGAGATTCCCGATAACAGTAGAGTCCCCAAATTACCATGATCACTTCCAGGGCGAAGAACAATAAATTGCGTTCATCGAAGCTACCGCTGGAAAACATGCCAAAGAGACGGCCAGCCGCAAATCCAATGTAAGAGATTGAGAGTGAAGCATAGGCGGCACGGCGGTGAGGGCGCATGGCCAACGCAATCAGTAAGAGAACGGCGATTGCCAACATAAAGCCGGCGTAAGTTGCAAGAAACTCGGGCACAGCGATAGGTGAGGTAAATGAAAACCCGATAGCCGCAGCAAACGACTCCGGATTAAACAGGGCCCCAAGACCGATAGACGCAAAAGCCAATAAATTGAGAGTCAGGTAGACTCGCCCTAAATATTTCAACTGCCACTCCCCTGCACCAGCGGTGATTACCAGCCTCTGGATAGCAGCTTTCCAACCACTGTCGCTGCACAGAAGCCTGTCTAAAGTATATATGAGGTTACAGCCGCCACTCTTTCAATTGGATCACCAACCTCACAAAATGGACATAAAAGGGAGGTAAGTTCTTTAAATTCCGCACAGGATCAAGCCAGACCACCCGCCTGACAGCTAATTCAACCAATTAGAATCCCAGAAGAAAAACGGCTCAAAACAACATGGGTACCCGCCACCTGGGCCAGCCCGAAATTAATCTGGCCGACTAGAGACACCACATTTAACACGCTTGTACAAGAAGGCAGGGCTTACCGCAACAAAATTGTCATACGCATGGCGCAGACTGAGCAGCTCTCCGCAATCTCTAGGCTGGATAACTATTAATCATGCTCAACTCTTTGAGCTGGGGGCGCTTCAAGCTATTGAATAAACAGCAAGGAAAGCAAGAGAAAGGATTCTTGACCAGCTAGCAACAGTCTCTATTCGCTGTAGGTATCGTCGAAGAATAAGGATCACTTTTTGACCAGCATGTCAGAAAGCGCAAACGAAAGCCGCACCACAAATAAGGAGCAGGCAGTGGCATTAAACCTGCCCACTGCCTGGCCTGTTCCTAATCCTGGAAGAGAAGCTCCAGTGGATAACCGGTAAAAGGCTTGGTTTTCTCGATCACCAAATGCGAAGTCATACGCGAGATAGCGGCCTCCTCATTGGCCAGTAACTGCTCGGAAACCCGGTTGAAGTCTGCCGCATCAGGGCAAATAAAGCGCAGCATATAATCGAATTCACCAGACATCTTCACGCAGGAAACGATCTGTGGGATATCACTGATAATTCGCCGGAAGTTTTCACTGGTGCGCGCATCCTGGCGCTTCAGGGCCACATTCACATAAAACTCAGCGTGGCGCACCTTGTCCAGATTGATCTCGGCGAGGAACTCACGGATATAACGCTCACTGGTAAGGCGCTTCACCCTGGCCAGGCAGGCGCTCTCCGACAAGCCAATTTGTTCACTCAAATTCAGGTTGCTAATACGGGCGTTAGTTTGCAGAGCCTGCAAAATACGCAAATTATGCCGGTCAATTTTCACGGAACTGATTTCTTTTGAATCTGAAAGGGGGCAAGGATAGCGGTAATCGCCGGAGGCTGAAACTCTATAACCTCCAGAGATGAAAAAGCCAGCCCCCGGCAAGAGAGGCTGAGAGCTGGCTACCGCCACTTGGGTTAACTAGCCTGGCGATTAGCGCAGGTGACAAAACGCTCTATTCGGTCCAGAGCCCGCGACAACTCACTGTCATCGGCCGCTAGCGTCAAACGCACATGATTCACCGCACTTTCACCAAAAGGTGTACCCGGCAATACTGATACCCGCTCGGCTTCCAGCAGGGCCTCGGCGAATACCTGACCAGAGCTGGCCAACTCGGAAACATTGACCATCACAAACATACCCGCATCCGGGCTGTAACAGCTAAGCCCCGGAATTTTGCCGATTCTCTCAACGATCAAATTGCGGCGACGTTCATAGGCGTCACGCATCTGTTTCACGAAATAGGTATCGAACTCCAGGGCAAAAGCCGCAGCTTCCTGGATAAACTGTGGGCAGCCAAAGATAGTGGCTCCGGCGAATGCCGCAAGGCGCTCCACCAGGGGGCCACGCGCTACTGCCCAGCCCAGACGCCAACCACTCATGGCATGAGACTTAGACAGACCATCAATCACCACAATATTGTCCAGAGACTCTGCTGCTGTGCGCAATGAGGTATGGCGGCGGGCAAAAGTAATCATGGAGTACATTTCATCGGACACCAGCCAGATGTTGCGCTCACGGCAAAAGGCAGCCAGTTCACGCAACTGTTCGGGAGTTGCCATTGCACCGGTGGGGTTGACCGGGGTATTGATCATGACCACTCGGGTCTCTTCGGTGACTGCCGCTTTGATCGAGTCCACATCGAACGCAAAATTCTGTTCCGCCGGGCAGGCTACGCGCTTTACAGACAGCCTGAGACTGTCACAAATGGGGACATAACCGATATACATCGGTTCTGGGATAACAATCTCCTCACCAGGGTTCAACAGGCAGGAAAGTACCGCGTAGATAGCATTGGTACCGCCGGGAAACACTACAACATCATCGGGATTGCAAGGGTGGGGTGACACCTTACTTTCGATATCCGCGATAGCTCTGCGCAACACCGGCTCACCGGCGGCGGGAGAGTAATGAGTCCGCCCGACACCCAGGCGAGCGCGGGCAAAATCCAGAATTGGCTCGGGGGTATTGAAGTTGGGGTCCCCCACACAGAGGAAAATGACATCCTCCCCCTTATCGGCAAGATCATGGGCCCGGTCACTGACCGCCCAGACATTGGAATCCTCACAGTTCAGAGCCTCGCTTTGAAGGCTGAATTGGGGGGTAAAATCTGTCACGTTTTTCACTATTTATCTGCCATTTATGACTGCTAAGGTAGCAACCATCAAAGTAATCTATACCGCTATATAGCCGCATATTTCGCATTACTCAGGAGTTTCTATGGGGTTTACCGCAGAAAATTCTGAAGGCATTGTCTATGCATAAAGGTGGGATAGACTATTTGACATCAGCCGGTCATAAAATATCTATCGCAGGCGACCGGATAGCCTATTAGGCAGATGCCAGTACATCTGCTCCCTCCGATCACACACAGAAACAGATTCTCCAAACTGGCTCTATAAACGAACCCAGACTCCATAGATGGCGCTCAGTCTTGGGCGCATTTCAACAGCAAAAGAAAAGATAAGAGTCATACATCCTTCACTTACAGCCAAGCCCCCAGTCAACCCCTCCCTACCGACTTAACTGAGGCAAATGTGCCAGAAATTATCTTTGGCGGCCTCTTTTTTCTGCAATCCAGGCCCATATATTGATTTCGAGGGAATAACGAAAACAGAGGGTTACTGTAATGAAGAAATATCTAGCGGTTGTATTCTTGCTTATCTCATCGCACGGCTTCTCCGCCACCTTCTCAGCAGAGCAAAAAAAGTCTCTCATTGATGCGCTTGAGCTTGAGATTTCCAACCGCTATATACTTCAGGAGAACATCCCCTCAATTCGTGAAAGCTTGCAAAAAATTGCACACTCCGAGGCCCTAAAAAAAATTAAAACTCCAAAACAAACAGCCGATCTACTTACTAAGGCACTGGAAAAACACGATAAGCATTTTGGTGTACGTTGGTACGATCCAAACATCCCAAATAAACAACCGAAGCGAGAGGATTGGTTCAGTAAACTAGGCAGGAAAAATTCTGGTTTTACGCGCGTTGAAGTGCTCGAAGGTAACATTGGCTATATTGATTTCTGGGGCTTTGATCATGTCAACGAAGTCTCAAAGAAACGCCTAGAAGCCGTAATGACCTTGATTGAAGATACCGATGCCATCATCTTCGATCTTAGAAATAATGGCGGCGGTGATGGCAATATGGGCCGCCTAATTAGCAGTTATCTTTTTGAGAAGCCCACCCACCTGAACAGTATTTACTGGAGAGCAACAGATAGCACCACCGAATTCTGGACTTTCGAAACCCTCAATGGCAAAAGAAAAGCCAAAGTTCCAGTCTTCGTTTTAACCAGTAAAGATACCTTTTCAGCCGCGGAAGCATTTACTTATTATCTAAAACATCTTAAACGAGCCACAATTATTGGCGAAGTCACCAAAGGTGGAGCCCATCCCATACAATTTCTCAGCCTTGATAAGGAGTTCAAGGTATCAATTCCTATCGCAAGAGCTGTAAATCCAATTACCAAAAGCAACTGGGAAGGTACCGGCGTTTTACCAGATATTATCGCTTCAAAAGAGGAGGCTTTTGATATTGCTTACCAAAAGTCTCTACATATCATTCAAAACACAACAAACAACCCACAACAACTCAAGGAAGTTAGTGAACAGTTAGAAGTAATGACTAACAAAGAAAAACTCGACTAGATCAACTTCAGCCTGAGTGATTTCCTCGAATGAAGAACTTAAAGAAGAATTTTAATCAGATAAAACATATTGGTGTTGTTGGCTGCTCCTCTGAGGGTGCAGCCCTATGCTATAAAACAATTTGCACAGAGAGTGGTAAATATCTTGGTGAACATGCTCACCCTGAGATATCCATGCACACTCATTCACTGGCTCGATATGTAGAATATTTAGATTCCAATGATCTTCAAAGAGTTGGCGATCTAATGCTCTCTTCCGCAGACAAGCTCAAATCTCAGGGGGCCTGTTTTCTGATCTGCCCCGATAATACTATTCACCAAGCCTTTGACTATGTAATAGAGAGATCCCCCCTACCCTGGCTACATATTGCCGATAGTGTTATTGCTGAAGCCACTATCAAAGGCTATAGAAAGCTAGGCCTACTCGGTACTCGATGGTTAGTTGAGAGCGACGTTTATCCGTCCAAACTAGAGGCCGCAAACATAGGTTACTTACGGCCGCCTAAGAAGGCTGTTGAAAGGATCGGGCAGCTGATTATGGGCGAGTTAGTCACTGGGGTATTTCGACAGGAAACAGTGCAATACTTCCAAGACACTATTAACAACCTCAAACAGGATGGATGTGATGCAGTGGTCTTGGGTTGCACCGAAATACCATTGATTATCGATGATAGTAATTCTGGGTTACCAACGTTAAACTCTAACCACCTTTTAGCTGAGGCCGCGATAAAAGAGGCGATTGTAGCCTCTTGAGGCTGGTGTCAGTCAAAGAATCATAGTACCAACTTTCAATTAGTTAAAAGTTTCAAGCAGTGACTCCTCACCTACCAGCTGTATTAGCTATTCTTCTACCTCTAATTCCACTAAGCGCGACAGCCAATATCTACAAGTGGACCGATGAGAATGGTCAAGTTCACTTCAGTGACAAGAAAATAGAAAATGTTAAACAAGAAGTTATTAAGCCTAGAAAGCACAAATCTGATTGGTCTCGATATGATATTTCCGTCGAAGCCATTGACACCAACCTGAGCAATCAGGAATTAAACAAGATTGTTACAGACGTCAACCTCGTCTATGAATTTTACGATCGCGTTCTGTTTTTTGACTTTTATAAAACGGTACCCGTTAAGGTCTTGGTTCTAAAAGATAAAAAGGCCTACTACGAACACCTAAGAAAGAGAATGGGAAAAGAACCATCAGCCTCTTATGGGATATATTTCTCTCAAGATAACCAAATTATTGTTTACATCCAAGAGGATAGAGCCAGAACATTCCGCACTATTAAACACGAGGTTAGTCATGCAATAACCGATACTGTCACTCCCTACGCTCAATCCTGGTTAAATGAAGGTTTGGCCGAGCAGATGGAAACCCTCACTAAAGTGAATGGGCAACTGCGCATCACTAGTCACTGGGAAAATTATAGATGGGTAAATCCTCTCAAGCGCCATGAGAGGCTTATGGATATCAGTACATTCCTTAGGCTCCCTAACACAAGATGGCGACATGCACAAAGAAATGGGACTGCGCCTTTACAAGCACAGGCCGGGCAATTTTTATACTTTCTATTATCAACACCAGTCGGTAAAAGCTTTGTAATTCGTTTAGTCCATAAGCTGGAGCGTGGTGATCGTACGCACTCGTATTATCTGGTCGATAAAGACTATATTGGCGGGATCAGAGGCCTGGAAATCAACTGGAGAAATTGGTTAAGTGGGGAAACTGATAAACATATCAACTTTTAAAACAAAGATTTAAGCAAATTTAGACAAAAAAATATTCGGTTTAAACTATGAAAGACTTAAGAGTCGCAGGCAAGCTCCTTCAATTCAATGGGTGGCTAACACTTTTGTTTGGCATATTATTAACCGCCATTTATATATACAGTCAGGGGGCAGCCTTTACTATCAAAGCAGCAGCCCCAGCTATTTTATTTTTAAGTTGGTGTGTAGCACTTATCAGCATAGGAGGAAAGATAAAAAGCGGGGCTAGAATTTATAAAATTCCCGGCATTATTGCTGCATTACTCAGCCTAATAACTTCGCCCATAGGCTTTATTTTTGGCCTGGCTTCACTGTTTTATCAAATCAGGGGAAAAGACTCTTTTCTAAATAGCTGACTTGAGTAACTGAGGGCGCCTTCCCCTCAGCACTCCATCAACTAATGAGGACCGACCACTTAGTACATATAGCCAGAATATAACACTCATGGATTTTATATGAAATTTACTCGCTTATAGCTCAGCAAACAACGCAGTCAAGCCTCCCAAATTCAGGAAACCTGCAACACCATATAACTAACAACTACATAGCGCAAAAGCTTACCCGCCGTCACCAAAATCAAAAACCATAACAGTCGTATTCTTAACACCCCTGCCATAACGGTTAATGGATCTCCGACAACTGGAACCCAAGCAAAAGCCAATGAAATCAGGCCATATTTTTTAAATCGCTGCTCAGCCTTTACAAATTCATTTTCTGACATCCTCAACCATTTTTTTATAAGCCCCAAACTTGCCCAATAGCCAAGAGCATAATTCACTAATGAACCGGCTACATTACCAATTGTTGCAATAGTCACCAATGCAACTGGCGAGAAACCATTGATCAACAGGGTGGTCAATACAATTTCAGAACTTACTGGTAAGATTGTTGCCGCCAGAAAGGCAGAAACAAAAAGACCGACAAAGCCTAATTCGACCAAACTCCCCATTTAACAAAAACATCCTCTAGGAAAACCATAAGAAACCTATAGAATTCATGCAAAATAAATGGAATCACTATCTTTCCTTTGCACCAAACCCTAAAACTGCCAACACCCACTTTCAAAAAATAAATATACTCCCCTTGAGTAATCACATACCTCAACTCCCCAACACTACTAATTTCCTAGCTAACTTATTAGCAAGAATTACAGAAAGATAGAATTTCAAAAATATCACTCCAGACATTCAACTAGAAATAAAATCATTCTGGCATTTTACGTAGGCTTTAACCTAAAATTCAAAAGTCTCGAACTAGATAGACTTTACTTCAGCATGAACCCAATCCTAGAAGAAATTATTCAATGCCCTTACTGCGGCGAACACTTTAGTACACTCATTGATATTTCTGTACTTCCGCAAGAATATATAGAAGACTGCCAGGTCTGCTGTAAGCCCATAGTTTTTCACGTTACCGCTGACCTAGAGGGTTCTATTTCTATTAATGTATACCGGGAGGATGAGTCGTTTTGAATACCATCAAATAGTCGGCATAGTTCTCTTCTATTTATCTAGAGTACCTGCTCTGCAATTTATCACTCCAAAAATAAGCCTCAGGCTCTACAAAACTTATCTCTCTCTACCAACTTGGCCTTGGACATGGACATGGTTATTTAAGGTTGGCAAATACCTCTATCGCTCGCTTGCGCCCGGCACTCACATCACAAATTACTTGGGGATACCCTTCAATCATTGGGGGCTCATGAATTTCCTTGTTACTTAGTGAGGAAATTTCCGGGACATAATGTCGAATAAACTCTCCGTTGGGATCGAACTTCTGCGACTGGCTGTATGGGTTGAACACACGGAAATAAGGTGCTGCATCCGTACCGGTTGAGGCGGTCCATTGCCAGCCGCCATTGTTTGAAGCAAAGTCGCCATCAATCAAGTGCTGCATAAAGTAGCGTTCACCCCAACGCCAGTCGATCAGCATATTTTTACTCAGAAATGAGGCGACAATCATTCGTAAGCGGTTGTGCATCCAGCCGGTTTCGTTTAGCTGGCGCATTGCAGCATCGACGATAGGCACTCCGGTTTCGCCACTTGCCCAAAGGGAAAATAATCCTTCATCATAGCGCCAAGGAATTTGTTCTGTTTCCTCTTTAAATGGCCTGCCCATACTCAAGCGGGGAAAGTCAGTCAGTAAATGTGTATAGAATTCCCGCCAGATAAGTTCGCTGATCCAGCAGGCAATCCCTTCATCTCCCCCCTGCCAAAGGCCTTTATTCTGGCTGAGGGCCATCTTGACACACTGGCGAATAGAAATAGCCCCGCTATTTAAATAAGGAGAAAGGCGGGAGGTACTATCTTTCGCTGGAAAATCTCGTTCGGCCTGATATTGATCAATAATTTCGGCAAAAGCTTTCAAGCGCTTTTGTGCAGCTTGCTCACCACTCTCCCAACCTTTAACCCTACCTGATCCATCAATATTGAGCGAGTAGCCCAATAACTGGCTAGGAATTTTCTGCGTTAGTTTTCGATTTCCCTTTACATCCACTGCGAGCCACTTCGGCCAATGTTCGCTATTAGTAGAGGGTGGTATTTTCCTGGGAGTGGGCAAGGGCTTAACCTGGCTCCCTGCACATAACTGGATTAGGGCACGCTTGAAAGGGGTAAACACTTTGTAGGGATCACCACTCGCCGCTCTCACTGCTCCTGGCGGTAATAAGGTGCGGTCACTGTAGTATTCAACCGAAACATTGTGTTCCAGCAGTTTTTCTCTAACGGCATTGTCTCGACGCAGCTCATTCAGAGGATACTCAGCATTGGCAAATAATGCCTCTACTTTCAGACGCTGAATAATTTGCTGCAGCGCCTCCGGAACCAGAGAAAACTCAGGGACTTCGAGGAAGTACAGGGGAATATTGCGAGTTTGCAGCTGTCCTTGGAGTTTCTGCAAGCAGGCCATACGAAAAGAAACCAGTGCATCGCCTTCATCGTGGTTTTTCCAGGTTTCTGGGCAGGCGATAAAAATTGCGGCCAATTGTTCGCATCGAGTACTGGCATGATACAGCGCCGAATTATCCTGTATACGCAAATCGCTGCGGAACCAGACTAGGCCCCGCTGTATTGATATTTGACGGCTCATCGCTTCAGCTGCTCCCGCAGTTGCGTTACCACGAAGTCTGTAGTACCTGATAATACTGATATCATCGGTATTTTCTTTAGGTTATCCAAGCTGGCAGACTGTAACTCTACGAAATCCCCCACAAGCCTTAGAGGCTTGCTTAGCTCCTGAAATGAGCGTGGTAATTCCTCCTCAAGTAAGGATTTTGGCTGTGCCCGATGGCTGTACCAGAGCAGCGCATGCACATCCAGCTTTCTCATATTTTCAGTAAGCCCCGGCAGAACGGCCCGATAATCCAAAACCACTACGCCAATACCGGCAGCCAAAAGTGTGGCGCAAAATAATTGCACAAAGGCCCGCTGATCTTCACCGGGGAAATCCAGCAATAGGACTCGACTCTCGCAAGCCAAACGATCTTTATTTAAATTTCTGCGAGCTATGCCGTTGGCCAATAACAACTGTTCATTAACCAGCTGCCAAAAGAAACCTTGCGCGGCTTCCGATCGCCTCAGCCTAGCCAACTCGGTATGCAGCGGCTTGAGCCAATGATCGAGTAACAGTGATGCCGGTAAGGTGGAAATCCAGTGGTCCAGTTGCTTGCGAAGCTTTGGCTCGTCAAAGTTTTGTGACAAGTTTAAGGCTTCATCGATCATCTCACGCCAACCACCTGCAGTGTTTGCCTCTCTCTCTTTGGCTGACAGGGAGGATGGACCACGTGCCAATAATTCCCGCACCTGTCCAATAGCTACACCTCGGGCCAGGCAGGCCAGTACCTCTTCGATACGCCTGACCTCTTCTTCACTATAAAGTCGGTGCCCCTTGCTGGTTCTGGCCGGTGTTAACAGGCCGTAGCGCCGCTCCCAGGCCCGAAGGGTGACAGGGTGCACGCCGGTCCGACGCGCTACCTCACGAATAGGTAAGCTGGCTTCAGTAGGGGGGGCAATCTCAACCATCACAATTCTCAGCGAAATTCACACAAACCCAGCTCTGCCGGCTCAGCGGCGAGCAACACCTGGCTGTGGATAAACTGGTGAGGAGTCCGCGGCAAATAATGGCGCAACATGGTAAGCACCGCCGACAGAGGCTTATTACCCTGACGGTATTCGTCAATAAGCAGTGCCAGCTCGGCTCTCTCTTCTTTGCTCAGGTAGCTCTTCAGGTGGCCCTGGCTGTGCATCAAGGCATTGGTGCGGTCCTTTCGGCTGGCCAACTGGCTGAGAATCTCCATTATTTTACCTCTCACCTCATAGGCAAACTCCTCCACCGGCAATGCGCGCGAGTTAGAAACAAACTGACCCAGTGCACGGGTCATTGGCTGACTGTGCGCCAACAGTAGATATTTATAAGCGGTGTAAAATTCAATGACCCTGGCTGGGCGCAGGTCGGTGGCCACATAGCGATGCCAGGCGTCGTAAGCAAAAACACGGGTGAGGAAATTCTCGCGCAAATCGCTGGCATTGAGCCGCCCCACTTCTTCCATCGGCAAATGGGGAAAATGCTGGCGCAGGCGTGCCGCGAATAAGCCGGAGTCGTGCGCCAGCACCCCGGTACCATCTTCTTTATAGTGGGGAGTGGTTCGCACTCCACAGCTGGGAGATTTCTGCATCAGAATAAAACCACGCAGATTCTCCACTTCAGGGGCAATCGTATCCGCGTAGCCCTCTAGAGCCTCGGTAACATCTAAGTTGGGGTCTTCCCGGCCAACCGCACGCAACCGGTCACTCACAATAAGGTGAATAGGCGGTCTGGGCACGCCCATGCCAATGGCAACCTCCGGGCAGTAAGCCTGCAACTCAAAACAATTGCCCAGCAGTTGGGTGCAGACTTTACTGTGCTTGTGGCTGCCGTTGTAACGCACCGGATCACCCACGGCACAGCGGCTAATGCCCACCGGAATTTTTTGAGACAAGAGCTGTATATGCATAGTTTTGCTGCACAGAATCGGTTCACGTTCTTCTTTTATAGACTCTCACAACTAGTTGTACAAGAGATAGCTTTGTATAACTTTTGGAAAGTAATCAAGTTTCTATGGCCGCTTGCGCCCATACACACCATAGCTACAATGCAGGGCCGCATTTTTACCGAGCGGCAGGGCTGTGATTCTTTATCTCACCAGCTACCCCGGCAATTTGCGGCCTCCTCCTCCCCGAAAGTACGGATTAGCTCATGATTCCAGCATTGCGCGAAGTCGACGAGGTTCAGGCGCTCTATTTGCAGTTTTTGCAGGAGCTTGTAGACGCGGGTTTCCGCGGTGACACCACACCCAGTTACGCCAGCCGCACCGTTTTAGCCACCGATAACTCTATTTACCAGGTTCTACCTCAGGCAGTGGTGTACCCACGCAATCACCGCGACCTGCAACTACTGGCGGAACTGGCCGAACGGGAGGAGTTCCACTCCGTAGTGCTCTCACCCAGAGGCGGTGGCACCGGTACTAACGGCCAATCGCTTACCGATGGGCTGGTGGTGGATATCTCCCGCCATATGAACCAGATCCTTGAGATCAATGTGGAAGAGCGCTGGGTTCGCGTACAGGCTGGCGTGGTCAAAGACCAGTTGAATGCTGCACTTAAACCCCACGGCCTGTTTTTTGCGCCAGAACTTTCTACCAGCAACCGCGCTACCATCGGTGGCATGATCAATACGGATGCCTCAGGCCAGGGATCCTGTGTTTACGGCAAGACCCGCGATCACGTGTTGGAATTACACACAGTGTTAATGGGCGGGGAGCTGTGGCACTCCACTGTTATAGGGGACGCTCAGCTACAAGAAATATACGCTGAAAATAGCCGCGTCGCAGAGGTGCATAAAGCCTGTGACAAGATTGCCAGGGAAAAAGCCGAACTCATCGAGCAGAAATTCCCCAAGCTCAATCGCTGCCTCACCGGCTACGACCTGGCCCATATCCGTGAAGGCAACCGCTTTAATCTCAACAGCGTATTGTGCGGTTCCGAAGGCACCCTCGGATTTATTGCTGAAGCCAAACTCAATCTGCTGCCCATTCCCAAGTGTGTGGCTCTGGTCAATTTAAAATACGACCACTTCCAGGAAGCGCTGCGCGATGCCAAGGACCTAATGGGCGCAGGCCCCATGTCGATCGAAACAGTGGACAGCAAAGTACTGCAGCTGGCCATGGAAGATATCGTCTGGCACAGCGTCAGTGAATTTTTCCCCGCAGAGGATCGCCCGGTCAAGGGTATCAACCTGGTGGAGTACGCTGCAGATACCGAGGAGGAACTGGAAAAAGCTCTGCAGCAATTTATTGCACATATCGAGGCAGCCATTGGCCAGCCAGGCAAGAGCTTCGGCTATTCTATCGCCCGCGGCCACGCCGAGGTGAATCGTATCTGGGCCATGCGCAAACGCGCAGTGGGTTTGCTGGGCAACGCCCAGGGGGAAAAGCGCCCGATTCCCTTTGTAGAAGATACTGCCGTACCACCAGAAAACCTGGCCGATTTTATTGCCGAATTCCGCGCAGTGCTGGATGAGGCCGGCCTCGACTACGGTATGTTCGGCCATGTGGATGCCGGCGTATTACATGTACGCCCGGCAATAGATATGAAAGATCCCCAACAGGCCGCACAAATTCGCCCCATCACCGACCGGGTGGTAGCACTGACACAAAAGTATAAAGGGCTGCTGTGGGGAGAACACGGCAAAGGCGTTCGCTCCGAATATGCCCCGGAATTTTTCGGCGAGCTGTATCCCGAGCTGCAGAAAATTAAATCCGCTTTCGATCCACGCAATCAATTAAACCCCGGCAAAATTGCCACACCCAATGACAGCGCCAGCCTGCTGAAAATTGATGTGGTGAGCACCCGCGGTGAACACGATCGACAAATTCCCGCGCAAGTATGGGAGGGATACGACGAGGGTGTGCACTGCAACGGCAACGGTGCCTGTTTTAATTGGAATCCAGACGATGCCATGTGCCCTTCCTACAAGGCCACGCGCAACCGGATCCATTCCCCCAAAGGGCGTGCCTCGCTGATGCGAGAATGGTTGCGTCTATTGAGTAAACACGATGTAGACGCAGTAGCCAGCGCGCGTAAATACCGCGAGCGCTCTTTTTTTGTCGGCCTGCCCAAACGCATCGTAAATACCCTGGCAAAAACCCGCGGCGAGTACGACTTCAACCACGAAGTCAATGAAGCCATGCAGGGCTGCCTAGCCTGTAAATCCTGTGTAGGGCAATGCCCTATTCGCGTGGATGTGCCGGAATTTCGCAGCAAGTTTTTGGAGCTTTATTACAGCCGTTACCTACGCCCGCTAAAGGATTACGCCGTGGGCGGACTGGAATTCCTGATGCCGCATCTAGCCAGACTACCGCAATTGTACAACTGGCCGCTAAAGCTGAAGCCTGTATCTCTTTTTTGATGGAGCGTGTTTTCGGCATGGTGGACAGCCCACAGCTCTCACAAAAAACCCTGCAAACCAGCATGAGAGAACTGGGAGTACCCACCGCTACTAAAGCCTGCCTGGAAACCTTGGGACCCTCCCAGCGCAGCCGCGCGGTCATCATTGTGCAGGATGCCTTCACCAGCTATTTTGATGCCGAAGTGGTAGCGGATATTTTGCGCCTGCTCAAACAATTGGACTTTGTGCCGATTCTCGCTCCCTATCGGGCCAACGGCAAACCCCTCCACGTTCATGGTTTTTTACGCCAGTTCCAACGAATTGCCGAAGGCAATAGTGAGATGCTTAACAACCTGGCGGAGAGCGGTATCCCCCTGGTGGGCATTGATCCCTCCATGACCCTTACCTATCGCTCTGAATACAAGAAACTCCTAGGGGAACGCGCTCCGAAAGTACATTTGTTACAAGAATGGCTGGTTCAACAAGAAGATCACCTGCAGCAACAGCGCGCTCGGGTAAAACCTGGCAGCTTTCAACTACTGCCGCACTGCACCGAGCAAACCAATGCCGCCGCCTCACTCAAGGATTGGCAAACGGTATTCGCCGCCCTGGGCCTGGAGCTGCAGAGTGAAAATCTCGGCTGCTGTGGTATGGCTGGGACCTATGGCCACGAGACCGCGCACAAGGAAACATCGCGGGTGATCTTCCAGCAGTCCTGGGCTCCCAAACTCAATGGTGGGGAGCACAACCAACTCGC
Organism: Microbulbifer variabilis; assembly: GCF_023716485.1. Classification (NCBI taxonomy): domain Bacteria; kingdom Pseudomonadati; phylum Pseudomonadota; class Gammaproteobacteria; order Cellvibrionales; family Microbulbiferaceae; genus Microbulbifer; species Microbulbifer variabilis. Next base: position 799,771 of record NZ_CP092418.1, on the reverse strand, counting down.
CACCGGATACTCCTGCCGCTGCCAGGCCAGCCGCTTTGCAGGTGTTAGTCTGCGCCATCCTCTGCAGGGATTACTGGCACAACTCGATAACTAGGGATTTACTGACGTATGAGGGCCGTAACTATAGCCCCATACGTCATCGGGCCAAGCGCGAAAATCCCCATGCATAAACCACTGCCTCATTTATACATATTTTTTTATGCACTTTTCTGCCTAACCGCACTATTAGCGGCAGTCTCCCTTATTTCGGACGTTCTCCCCAACAATACCCAGACTCACAGCGCTCAATCTCACGGGGGAGAAACCCTGGGGGCGATCCACTGGGTCAATGAAGCGGAGGCACTCGCCCGCGAGGGTAATTTTGGCGATGCCTTGCCACTCTATGAAAAAGCCATTTCCGCTCTCGGCGCCTATCCCTCCCAGCAGCCACACCCTGCGCTACCGCTACGGCATAGTACTAAATGCCTTGGGGGCCAAATCGAGGCCAGATCTCTACCCGCTGGCGCGGGCCCAGTTTCAATCAGTTCTGCGCTACCTGGATTCAGGTGCACAACTACCCCACTCCAGCGCAAGAGTGCGCTCTGCCCTGGCACACACTTACCACCGCCAAGCTGCCAGCGAAGAGTTGGCCACGCAGCGTGAACATCTCCTCAGCACTGCTTATCTCCTCTATAAAAGTGCCCTGGAAGGTCTGCTCAGTCAGGAGGAATGGCACAACCTTTCTATTACTTATTTCAATCTTGGGCAGGTATGTGAGTGGCAAGGAAATCTTGAAGAGGCCATTCGTTGGCTGGAGAAAGCGGTAGAACTGGATTTACAGCACAAATTACCCGACCTAAAAGAGGATAGTGACTATTTGGCCGCGCTTCGCCAGCAGGTAGAGCCGGTACAGCAGAACCGGGGAACCACCCTTTAGCCCTCACTTTTTCCCCAAATTGTTTGCCAGAAAATGAATCGACGAAGCCGTTTTGCCTGCGTTAAACCACGTTTTTTTCTTCAATTCAGACTAATTTGGTGGGGCAGTCACAAATAGTTTCAGGGAAATTTTTTACTTTTCTCATCTGAATTAGAAAGCCGATCCGGAAAAATAGCTTGTTAACCGTAGGATGACATCGCTGTCACTGTAAATCCCACCTAAAAAATGAAATTTCTTAATCATAAAAAAATAGGAATTCTGTAACCATCAATAGCGTATAAGCGCAAACAAAACCCTTAAATATAAAAATAAAAAGGGTTATTGATTTTCAAGCACTCACAATAACCAGCCATTCTTTAAGGTCTTTTGTCGCCAAATAAGAAAAAGTTGCCTCAACCCAAATCCCCAGTAATATAACCAGCGTTGATTAAATATTGATCAAACCATTTCCAAAAGCACTTGGAAATTTCGTAAGCACCTTTTGGCTTGCGACCATTTGATTCCTGGAGGTAATGGGACATCATGAAACAGACTCTGCGTAACACTGCTTTTTTCATCGCCGCCCTGCTTGCTATTGGTGTGAGTGTCAATGCATCAGCCGCTCTTAAGAAAACCATGGTTGTCGACGCTACCGCGTATAACTCGGTGCCCGGCCAGACAGATAGCGACCCTTGGGTAGCTGCCTGGAACAACCGCCTGCGTCCAGGCGATAAAATCATTGCCGTTTCCCGTGACTTGGAAAAGCACGGCCTGACCAACGGCGCTAAAGTACAGATTGAAGGTCTGCCCGGTACTTACACTGTGCGTGACCGCATGAACAAACGCTTCACAAACCGTATTGATGTTTGGATGGAAAAAGATATCCGCAAGGCTCGCGCCTGGGGTAAGAAGAAACTGAAAATTGTTTTTGAACCGGTAAAGTAAAGCAGAACTGATTTCAACGACCCTTTTGGCCCCGCCCTCCAGCGGGGTTTTTTTTATTTCTGCCGTTAGCTAAACAATCAAAAGAGAGAATTACTGCTCTCTAATTTCATGACAGAGATTATTAGTAATGATTAGTTAGAGGCTTATTCAAACTTATGCGCTTGGAACGTTTGAAAGAAGAGATCCCTGCATCTCTGCATCTCTGCATCTCTGCATCTCTGCATCTCTGCAGCAGAGTCTACTTCCTATAGTCTCACCACAGTTAGTCGAGCCTCTACAACAGAGTTAGGTAGCCACCCTTTAGCTCTTATTTACCCCATTTCTTTGCCAAAAAAATCAGTGACGAAGCAGTTTTTCCACCTAAAATCAGGTTTTCCCTTCATACCAGACAGTTTTGGCGGAATGGTCACAAATAGTTTCAGGGAAATTTTTTACTTTTCTCGTACGAATTAGAAAGCCGATCCAAGAAAATAATTTGTAAACCGTAGAATGACATCGCTGTCACTGCAAATCCCACCTAAAAAATGAAATTTCTTAATCAGAAAAAAAATAGGAATTCTGTAACCATTAGTAGCGCCTAAGCACAAACAAAAATCTTAAACGTAAGACTAAAAAGGGTTATTGGTTTTAAGCACTCACAATAACCAGCCATTCTTTAAGGTCTTTTGTCGCCAAATAAGAAAAAGTTGCCTCAACCCAAATCCCCAGTAATATAACCAGCGTTGATTAAATATTGATCAACCATTTCCAAAAGCACTTGGAAATTTCGTAAGCACCTTTTGGCTTGCGACCATTTGATTCCTGGAGGTAATGGGACATCATGAAACAGACTCTGCGTAACACTGCTTTTTTCATCGCCGCCCTGCTTGCTATTGGTGTGAGTGTCAATGCATCAGCCGCTCTTAAGAAAACCATGGTTGTCGACGCTACCGCGTATAACTCGGTGCCCGGCCAGACAGATAGCGACCCTTGGGTAGCTGCCTGGAACAACCGCCTGCGTCCAGGCGATAAAATCATTGCCGTTTCCCGTGACTTGGAAAAGCACGGCCTGACCAACGGCGCTAAAGTACAGATTGAAGGTCTGCCCGGTACTTACACTGTGCGTGACCGCATGAACAAACGCTTCACAAACCGTATTGATGTTTGGATGGAAAAAGATATCCGCAAGGCTCGCGCCTGGGGTAAGAAGAAACTGAAAATTGTTTTTGAACCGGTAAAGTAAAGCAGAACTGATTTCAACGACCCTTTTGGCCCCGCCCTCCAGCGGGGTTTTTTTATTTCTGTCGTTAAGTAGGAATCAGAGTAAAAAGTGGATGACCGCTAATTACATACCGGTCCATTATTAATAAGGACTTGATTAGAGAGCACTATAATTGTTCTCTCGAGGCCCTTATGCAAAGAAGCCCCTAAAACAATGCCGGCTCACTCTCTCCTCAAATGACTGAAAAAGGCCACAATTTCTAGGGCTCCATTTCCATCAAAATCCCCGGTAATTCCTTACAGTTTGCACTCTCCAAATGGGAAAACACTCGGCTGATGCCCCTCTACGTAACGGTGCTCCAGATTTTCACCCGTGAGTAAAAGCAGGTATTCAGACTTGATCCAAACATCCCCCGACCGGTACTCGGTCAACCATAACAGTGAAGGCAGCCCCTCATAGCAATAGCCGTAAAACATACGGGTTTTTTCTACCAGCTTTTTCGTCATATAGTCGAGATACCTACCCGGATAGGTATAACGATCACCATCTGACAGGTTATTACCAACTACTTCACCCGGCCTGGCAATACGTCGTATATAAATCGCTAGATTCTCATCGCAATCAATGCAGTGGCGCCCTGCCACTATTGCGTAGCCATGCAGCTTCGCAACTAGGCGAACCTCCTTGAGGTCTGCATAAAGCTGCTGTTGGACAATTGGCACCAAGGGGTCGGCATAGAGGGGAAGGGGCGGGATCTGCAAGCAGACCATGATAAAAATACCGCGCATTATCATGGGGAAGGCAACCGCTGGTTTGGTAGCACCGCCGGAGACAAAAGCTCCACAGTTGCCTCGCGACGGCGCTGTGATTGGGGTGTGCTGTCACACAGTCGCGATTCCCTTCACCATAACCATAGCAGTTATCGGCATATTGGGCGCAAAGAGCCGCCTCCCAGGACTACCGGGAAGACATCCACCAGCAGCAGGCGCACTTTGAGGTCACAGCAAAACTATCTACCAGCCGCCATCCGCTTCTTGAACAGGGCCGACAAAAGTAGAGATGCCCTCTTCCCGCAAAGCGTCCAAGGCTTCCTCAAGGGCATCCTGCTCTGTCTCAAAAGCATCCTCCCACACGGTGGAGTTGTTATTCTCATCGACAATTTCGAGCAGCCAACCGCCCTCACCATCCTCGAATATATCGATTTGCACAGATACCTCGCCCTCGCGGTAGATCTGGCTCAATTCTGACTCTTTCGGTGCAAATTCTTCGCCCATGGGGTTCACCTCGCTATGACCCTGAAAATTCGGCCAGAACTTTGACAAGTTGCGGCTCCCCGGTCAACAAATATTGTTGTGCTGGGACAACAGCTGGAGCGCTTGCTAAATGTACGACAAGCTGTTTTTTTTTGCGATAAAATGCGCGGCGATTTTTTCTGCCCCGGATTTACGCTCCGGACTGCATTTAAGGAAGTACCATGAATCAATTCGTTGTCTGTGCACTCTACAAGTTCGTCACTCTGGAGGACTTTGAGTCTCTGCGCACTCCCCTGCTTGACGTTATGCTGGAAAACCAAGTGCGCGGCACCCTACTCTTGGCCCGAGAGGGCATTAACGGCACTGTTGCTGGTTCCCGCGAGGGCATCGACTCCATCCTCGCCTACTTGAAGTCAGACGAGCGCCTTGCCGAGCTGGATTACAAGGAGTCCTACACTGGCGAGATGCCGTTTCTGCGCAGCAAGGTCAAATTGAAGAGGGAGATTGTCACTATGGGCGTAGAGGGCATTGACCCCCGCCGAGTGGTTGGCACCTACGTCAAACCAAAAGACTGGAACGCCCTAATCAGCGACCCAGAAGTCGTTGTTGTGGATACCCGCAACGACTATGAATTCCAGGTGGGTACTTTCAAAGATTCTCTCAACCCCAATACCGAAACCTTCCGAGAGTTTCCCCAGTACGTCAAAGACAACCTGAATCCAGCCAAACACAAAAAAGTCGCCATGTTCTGCACTGGCGGTATCCGCTGTGAAAAGTCCACCGCCTATTTGAAAGAACAGGGCTTTGAAGAGGTTTACCATCTGCACGGTGGCATCCTCAAGTACTTGGAAGAAGTACCCAAAGAGGAATCTCTGTGGGAGGGTGAGTGCTTTGTTTTCGATGAACGCGTCACCGTCAACCACGATCTGGAGCGAGGCCAGTACGATCAGTGCAATGCCTGCCGTATGCCTATCACCAAGGAGGACCAGCAGTCAGAACAGTTTGAGCAGGGAGTTAGCTGTCCGCATTGTTATGACAAAGTGAGTGACGCTGATCGCCACCGCTTCCGCGAGCGCGAGAAGCAGATTCAACTGGCGAAAAAACGCGGGGAAAAACACATGGGCCAAGATGCCCGTGAAATGACTACCGCTAAACGCCTGCAGAAAAAAGAAGAGCGGCGCCGCCAGGCGGAAGCTCAGCAGGCCAAAACCCAGCAGGCGTAGTAATCAGCGAAGTACCGGCCTGGGAGTGCCCTTGATCTGGGTGAGCCAGGCCTCAGCCTCAGCTTCGGCAACAAATTCCCGCGAACTATGCCGGCACAGGCAGGTGCCGTCGGTCGACAGGGGGGAAGTACAGCGGTTGCGCGGATGTAAAACGGCAATATAAGCGCAGCGCAACACCGGGTGCTCGGCTATAAAGCTGGTGAACTGCCGCTGCTCCTCCAGGGTAACCCTCGTGCGCGCATAGCGCATATCCAGTAATACCCGCAAAGGTACACGGTGGCGGTACTTTTCTACCAATCGGGCAGCCGCCTCCATTTTTTCTGCAAATCCCACGGGTCCATAAAATAAAACCCGCGCTATACCCCCTATCGGTCGATAGCTAATATTAAAATTCATGGATGAAAGCACTCGCGCTTTTGTCTTTGTTATTTTTATCGACTACAGCTACTGCAATGCCTGATGTATGCCCTACCTGAGACCAATAACACGGTGGCCACCACAGGTTTGCACTCCTGATATTATTGCCCTCGGCGCAGGAAGTCTGTACCACGCAACCGAGTGTTATCCACGAACCGACTAAACATCTCCCGGTATATTCCGTGGATTATCGCGGCTTTTCTGATTATCCGAGTTGTCCCTCCAATAAAAGTAAAATCACATAAATACCTTAACGATTGCCAGAGGATATTCAGCAGGAATACTTACTCTTTTTACCGCAGAGGCTGAATTCGAGCAGTCATAGGCAAAACTGCCATAAGTATCTACAGAATAAATTGGGTCTGTTAAAAAAATACTAAAACCCTGACGATTAACTTGGCAGCGTACCAATAAAGGCTAACAGGCACACTAGCGCGAGCGAAAGCGCCGTAAATACAAAATCGCAATAAATAAATTATTTAAAGACCCATTTTTCAATGGCTCAACTGCGAGCCATCAACAGAGTCATTATTACGAATCTTTACAGAGACATGAAAAGCCTGCGTTAAATTCTGGCTTATCAAGATTGAGCGCTCCTGCAAAAACGAAATTTCACAGAGGCGCCCGAAGGAGTTCAATATAGGGAGTTTTGCCCCTTTAAAAAACCACAAAAAATAAAAAGTTAATGCTTTGTGATCAATATCGCGGTTGGGTTCAACTAATTTCGATTTCCGGCAGTTCCTCGTCGCTGCTGGCATTCAACCAAACCTGGGCTGCAGCTTTGCGGGCAATTTCCCGGTAGAAACCGGCAATTTCACCCTCGGGATCTGCGGTTACACTGGGGCGACCACTGTCGATATCGGCGCGAATTTTCTGTGCCAGAGGCAATTCGCCAAGCAGGTGGGTATCGTATTCCTCAGCGATACGCTCACCACCACCTATGCCGAAAATCGGCTCACTATGGCCACACTTGGAACAGGTATGAAGGGCCATATTCTCAACAATGCCAAGCACTGGTACCGACACCTTGCGGAACATCTCCACGCCTTTGATAGCATCCTTCAACGCCAAATCCTGTGGTGTAGTCACAATCACCGCACCAGCTAAAGTGGTTTTTTGCGCCAGAGTCAGCTGGATATCTCCGGTACCCGGGGGCATATCCACAATTAAATAATCCAGCTCTTCTTTGGCATCACACCAAAGGGTTTGTGTGAGAATTTGATTGAGTGCACCACTGGCCATAGGGCCGCGCCAAACTGCCGGGGTATCCTCAGTCATCAAGTACCCCAAAGACATTGTCTCGATACCTAATGCATCCACTGGCACGAAGAACTTCTGTTCCTTCACATGCGGGCGGACCCCTTCGGTACCAAGCATGGTGGGCAGGCTGGGACCATAGATATCCGCATCAAGTAACCCGACCCGCGCACCCTCTGCCGCCAGCGCCAAGGCCAGGTTCACGGCTGTGGTGGACTTGCCGACGCCACCCTTACCAGAAGCAACTGCGACAATATTCTTTACGCCACGCAATGGCTCTGGAGCGTTGGCCGATGAGGTGGCAGGGATATCGCTGAATAATTCAAATTGCAAGCCGTGGCCGCCTAGGGGACCACTCTTCATCAGGGGCTCACAGGCCTCGGTAACCCGCTTGCGCCAATGTACTTCCTGGCTTGCGCAGGGGTAGCCGAGGGTAATACCGACGTACACGGTATCATCTTCGTAGCCCACCTCAATATCTGCATCCAGCTGATCCAGCGGCAGGCCACTGGCCGGGTCCTGCAACTGACCAAGGCACTCTGCCAGACGCTCCAGTTCGGCCTGCACTTCCTTTGATAACTCTTCATGATCGTGGTGGTGATCGCTCACGGTATCTCCCTCTAGGTGCTTCTTGTCAGAACCGCATTGTGTCGGATGAAGCGGCCCAGCGCCAGCGACGGGCTCAATCCCGACCGCTTTATACACGAGCATGGCCCACACCTCCCCGGCATAGTACAAATCTGCTATATTTCGCCGTCTTTTGACGATCTCCGGCCACTCCAGCGGAGCCTCCGGCCGCAACCCCACAGCGATGGAAAAACCGATGCCCGATACGCGCAAAATCCTAGTCACCAGCGCACTCCCTTACGCCAACGGCTCCCTGCACCTGGGCCACATACTCGAATATATCCAGACCGATATCTGGGCGCGTTTTCAGCGCTCCCGCGGTAACGACTGCCTGTACATCTGCGCCGATGATGCGCACGGCACCGCAATCATGCTCAAAGCTGAGCAGCTGGGTCTGACACCGGAGCAACATATCGCCAATATGCAGGCGGAGCACGAGCGGGATTTCGCCGACTTCCTAATCGGCGTGGACAACTACCACTCCACCCACTCGGAGGAGAACCGCGAGCTGTCCGCTATGATCTATCGCCGCCTCAGTGAAAATGGCCACATCGCTTCGCGCACCATCACTCAGGCCTTCGATCCGGAGAAACAACTCTTCTTGGCGGATCGCTATATCAAGGGCACCTGCCCCCGTTGCAGCACTCCCGATCAGTACGGTGACAACTGCGAGGCCTGTGGTGCCACTTACAGCCCCACGGAGTTGATTGATCCAGTGTCCGCCATCTCTGGCGCCACGCCGGTGGAAAAAGAGTCAGAACACTTCTTCTTCACTCTCCCCGCCTTTACCGAGTTCCTGCGCAACTGGACCCGCTCCGGAACCCTGCAGGATGAAGTGGCCAATAAGTTGGCTGAGTGGCTCGAGGAGGGATTGCAGGAGTGGGACATCTCTCGCGATGCGCCTTACTTCGGTTTTGAAATCCCCGATGCGCCAGGCAAATACTTTTACGTATGGCTGGACGCCCCCATCGGCTATATGGCCAGCCTGAAAAATTACTGTGATAAGAATGGCAGCAACTGGCTCGATTACTGGAAAAAAGACAGCGATGCCGAGGTATATCACTTTATCGGCAAGGATATCGTCAATTTCCACGCCCTGTTCTGGCCTGCCATGCTGGACTCCGCCGATTTCCGCACACCCAACAAGGTCTGTGTTCATGGCTTTCTTACGGTTAATGGTAAGAAAATGTCCAAATCCCGCGGCACCTTTATTAATGCCCGCAACTACCTGGACCACCTGAGCCCGGAATATCTGCGCTATTACTTCGCCGCCAAACTCACAGCCGGCGTGGATGATCTGGACCTCAACCTTGACGATTTTATTGCCAAGGTAAATTCCGATCTGGTGGGCAAAGTGGTCAATATCGCTTCACGCACCGCCAAGTTTGTCAGTAAGGCCGGCGGCAAGCTCGCCACCGAACTGGCCGATGAACAGCTGTGGAATCAATTTGTCGAGGCCGCACCGCGTATTGCCGATTACTACGAGCAGCGCGAATACGCACGCGCCATGCGCGACATTATGGCCCTGGCCGATGCCGCCAATGCCTGGATCGCCGACAAGGCACCCTGGTCCCTTGCCAAACAGGAAGGCACAGAAGCCGAAGTACTGGCGATTTGCTCTCAAGGCGTAAATATGTTCCGCGCCCTGATCACCTGGCTGGCTCCGGTACTACCCAATACCGCGCAAAAGGCAGCGGAATTCCTCAACAGTGAACTGGATTGGACCCAGGCCACCACACCGCTAGCGGACCACGAGATCAAAAAATTCAAACCTCTGCTACAACGGGTGGAAAAAACCCAGGTAGATGCGGTGATGGAAGCCGCACAGGAATCACTGGCCCAGCTACAGGCTGAAGTCAAAGCGGCCAGTGGCCCGCTGGCAGAAGACCCTATTGCCGAGCAGATCCAGTTCGACGATTTCGCCAAAGTGGACTTGCGTATCGCCCTCATCGCCGAGGCGGAACACGTCGAGGGTGCCGGCAAACTGCTGCGTTTGACATTGGACCTGGGCGGAGAGACCCGCCAGGTATTCGCCGGTATCAAGAGTGCCTATGCGCCGGAAGAGCTGGTGGGCAAGCACACCGTTATGGTAGCTAACCTGGCACCGCGCAAAATGCGTTTTGGCGTGAGTGAAGGCATGGTGCTGGCCGCCGGTCCAGGCGGTAAAGACCTGTGGATTCTCGAACCCCACACAGGCGCCAAGCCCGGTATGCGCGTAATGTAATTTATTTTTGGGGTGGGCACTGTCCACCCTAGCGCAGCGATACCGCAATTAAACCGGCACATACCAGCCCCACGCCTAACAGCTGGGGTCTGTGTGCCGGTTCTCCCAACAGCCAGATAGCAAATCCCACTCCCAATGGAATACTGAGCTGGCGCAAAGCGACCACGTAGCTCACATTTTCCGTCATCGTCATCGCCAACAGCACCAGTCCATAAGTCGCTCCCATCATCAGGCCGGTCAAGATACCAACCTTCAAATCCCGCAGATTTTCTAATAATTGTCCGCGCCCCACTCGACTCATACAGCCACATAGTAACCAGACTCCACTGACAAAAAACTGCAAGCCCAAGTAGCTATACGCCACCACCGCAGGTGTTACCGGCGTCGCCAAGTGCCTCTTCCAAATAAAGCAGTGCGCCCTTATCCGCCAATGAATATCCCACCGTACCCAGTGCCGCTACCAGAGCCCAGGCGCAGTCCGCTCTCCAGTACACGCTCCAGTGCCATTGACGAAAATACACCAGCGGCACCAACAAACAGCCGATCGTCACCAACAACATGCCCAGCCAGGCTTGCCAGGGCAGAACCTGCCCCAACAACACCGTTGCCAGCGCCACAAGAAGTACCGGCAGAGCCCGTGCGATGGGGTAAACCAGGCTGATATCGGCGCGCTGATAGGCCAGTGCCAGCCCCCCCATATAAATCATCTGAAAAAAACCGCTGGCCAGTAACAACAACCAGAAAGCACGAGGTAGTGAGTGAGCCTGTGACAGGACCCAGAGACCAAGGGGGAGAAGTAGTAGACCCACACTGAGAGTAGCGATACAGAAAAAAGCTGGGGAGGGGGTGCGGGATTTTCCCAGTAAATTCCAGCCCGCGTGAAGAAATGCCGAGATTAAAACCAATGATGCTGCAGTTATCGATATTCCCATAAAGGCCCTCTTCATTTGTGACAGAAAGGCCCGTAAACAAACCGTAGCCAACCCTACAAGATCTGCAGCCGTCCTATAAAAGCCATTGCATTCGACCTCTGCTGACGTAGCATGCCGCTATCTCACACAGGAAATTGAGGAGATTCCATGCGCGGAGTATTTCTGGACGCAATGACCATGAAACTTGGGGAGTTGAATATACAGTCCCTAAAAAACAGTCTAGATCATTGGGATTTCTATGAGACCACCTCAGCCAAGCAAACCGCCGAACGTATCGCCGATGCGGACGTAGTTATTACTAATAAAGTGGTTTTGGACCGCACGCTTCTGGAGCAGGCCCGCTCTCTCAAGCTGATCTGTGTGTGCGCTACAGGCACGAATAATATTGACCTGCAAGCCGCACAGGACTCGGGCATTCCCGTGCGCAACGTGCAGGGATACGCCGGCGCTTCGGTACCACAGCACACCCTGGCACTAATTCTCGCCCTCGCTTCCCGCTGGCATCACTACCATCAGGACGTCATGACCGGCCGCTGGAGTCAGTCGGAAATTTTCTGTTTACTCGATTATCCTGTCGTAGAACTAGCCGGTAAAACCCTGGGAATAATCGGTTATGGTGAATTAGGGCAAAGGGTCGCCAAACTGGGGGAAGCCCTGGATATGCAGATTTTGGTGGCTGAATCCTTCAGTGGAGAAAAACGCGCTGACCGGGCACCACTGGCGCAACTTACAAAGGAATCTGATGTAATCAGTCTGCATTGCCCCCTCACGAAGCAGACAGAGAAATTGATCGATCGCGATTTTATCGACAGCATGAAACCCGGCGCACTGTTGATCAATACCGCGCGGGGTGGTTTGGTGGATGAGGAGGCCGTAGCCGACGCACTGCGCAGTGGAAAGCTCGGCGGCGCCGCACTGGATGTTTTGAGTGAAGAGCCCCCACCGGCAAGTCACCCCCTACTGGCCACTGATATTCCCAACCTGATTATCACGCCTCACAACGCTTGGATCAGCCGTGAGAGCCGCCAGCGCTTACTCGATGGTGTGGTAAACAATATTGAGGCCTGGAAACGGACACTCACACCATAAATGCCATCAGCCCCCTGTAGAGACACCGATCAATAGCGATATAACTAAATTCACCAAAACAGTTCAGAGTTATTTTTTATTACCCTAAATAAAGAGCCAATGCTTCTGTGAATTGATTGCTGCGACTATAGAATTCTGCGGCAATCATCCCCTGAAAAGGAGCAATCCGATGGCAACTGCAAGATCTCCACATAACTCCAGCAGGGATAAGCTGCAACAGGCCTATAATCTCGCAGGAGAGGCCGCTTCTGATGCTGCTGAAAACCTGAGACAGAGAGCGAGATCTTCTGTCCAGCAACAGAGGCAACGCGCTTCAGAGGTTATGGAAAAAGCGGAGTCTTCCCTGCGGGAAAGACCGATCCTCGCAGTCGGCTGTGCTTTTGTGGTCGGCTGGGCAATCGCCAAGCTTTTTAAATAAAGCCAAAGCGTTTGTCGTTTTAACCGGTAAGGAAACCGCCGATGGGCAATGGAGAAAAACGCCAGGGAACTGACCAGAATTCCGACCCGACCGCGCAACAGCGCGGGCGGGACGGTTTCGCTGAAGGCAGCGGTAACGGTGATAGTAGCGACACTGGCGGCAGTTTAGAGGAGACTATGGCTCGTGTTGAAGCCACTCTCACTCTTATAACTGCATGGATGGGTAATATTCAGCGCTTATTTCAACTAGAGCTGGAGAGAACCCTAACAGCCGGGAAAAGGCTGATTATTCTGCAGTTGATGCTGGTACCCCTGGGAACCGCACTACTCGTCAGCCTTTGCGGTGGCATTGGTTTGATTGCCTACTATTTTAGCCAATCGATCTATATCGGCTTCCTTGTATTTGTACTGATACAAATTGCCCTTTTCCTCGGTGTGTTGCTTTATCAGCAAAAACTGCGCCCTCTGCTGGGGTTTGAAGAAACCAAACGGCAGGTAAAAGAGGCCATACAAGATGTCGCTGAAACAATTAAATAGAGAAATTACACAATGCCGTGTGGACGCTGAAAAACAGCGTCGCAGTGCGTTGCGCTTGTTTGATCAACAGCAAAGGCAAATTAACCAGCAGCTGGGCAAAATTCCTATAGTGGCCATTCTCGGCGTCGCTTTTGCCGCCGGCTTTATTACCGAAAAACTCTGGCAGCTGCCACACACCTCACAAATCATTCAATTCGCACTCTCTATGCGCGCCCTATAAGCTATTTCGCTAAAGCTAAATAAGCAGAGAGACAACCATCTCACCCTGGGCGTGCAATAGAAAAAACTGCCAGTCAATACTGCTCAGCTGCCTTTTTGCGCCATTTTGTCCTGGGTTTTTTCCTCAAAATCACTGGCGTCATGGCGTTCATGGAGCTGCTTACTGGGATCCCCCCAGGTGCGGTTCACCATACGCCCACGCTGTACCGCCGGTCGCTGTGCAATTTCATCCGACCAGCGCACAAGGTGTTTGTAACTCTCGGTCTGCAGGAATTCGCTGGCATCATAGGCCTCATTACGGATCAGGGCTCCGTACCAGGGCCAGATGGCTATATCTGCAATGGTGTATTCACGCCCAGCGATAAACTGGTGCTTAGCCAGTTGCCGGTCCAATACATTCCATCTGCCGCTTTACTTCCATGGCAAAACGATTGATGGGGTACTCCAGTTTCTCGGGCGCATAGGCATAAAAATGCCCAAAGCCTCCACCGAGATAGGGCGCCGCCCCCATCTGCCAAAACAGCCAATTGAGAGTCTCGGTACGCTGCTCCGGTGTATGCGGCAGAAAGGCGCCAAATTTCTCTCCCAGATACAGAAGAATTGATCCGCTTTCAAAAACCCGAATTGGTGGTGTCGTACTGTGGTCCACCAGGGCTGGGATCTTTGAATTTCGGATTGATATCCACAAAACCACTGCCGAATTGCTCACCCTCAGTGATGCGAATCAAGTGGGCATCGTATTCCGCCCCTTCAACCCCCAGTGCCAGAAGCTCCTCCAGCATAATCGTAGCCTTGGCACCATTGGGGGTTCCCAGGGAGTACAGTTGCATCGGGTGCTTGCCCCGAGGTAATTCTTTATCATGGGTGGCTCCCGCTATGGGGCGGTTAATTTTGGCAAACTGCCCACCACTTTCCGCATCCCACTTCCAAACCTTGGGCGGAGTATAGGGTTGATCCGGCATTACAGAGCTCCAACTGGTGTTACGGGTTAATCCAATAGAGATAAGGGCATACTCCCCGAGAGTAAAGGGTCGCGCCAATAAATCCATGGAAACCTTAAATCGCCTCTCGTAAGCATCGCGCACTAGCCCAGAGGTACCAACTATTCTCAAAGCCAGAACCTAGCTTGGCGCCTTGCAGGGGTCCTCTGCTGCCAGAAGATCCCCGACTGAGTTGAAGGCCCCCCGCGACTCACCCATAATACCGGCCCTGCGCGACATTCGACGGAGCCCCAGGCCCTCTGCCTCTCACCGGGGCACCTCGACTCCGCCAAGGCGCTAGCATCATTTTGTTCCTGGGCTTCAACCGGACCTGATATGACCGAATTTGCAGTCATCCTGCTCAGCACCATCCTGGTCAACAACTATGTGTTGGTGCAGTTTCTTGGGCTGTGCCCCTTTATGGGTGTCTCCAACAAACTGGAGACCGCCGTGGGTATGGCCGGCGCCACCACTTTTGTACTCACACTGGCCTCTATCTGCTCTTACCTGGTAAATACTTATTTGCTTGAGCCCTTTGGCATCGAATACCTGCGCACTATTTCCTTTATTCTGGTGATCGCGGTAGTGGTGCAATTCGCCCGTATGTTTATCGAAAAAACCAGCCCACTGATGTACAAGGTTTTGGGCGTTTTTCTGCCGCTAATTACCACTAACTGTGCCGTACTGGGCGTAGCGCTGCAAAACACCATGAAGGCCCACACATTTATACAGTCCACCCTGTATGGCTTTGGCGCCGCGGTAGGCTTCTCCCTTGGTATTGATTCTTTTTTCCTCCATGCGCGAGCGATTGTTTGCCGCGGATGTACCGCTGCCATTTCGCGGGGCCGCTATTGGCATGGTCACCGCAGGGCTGATGTCCCTGGCATTTATGGGCTTTAGCGGTCTGGTATAGGGTTACGTGATGCTGGACTGGATTTCTGAAATTTCCTCCCCTCTGCTGGTACTCGGCGGTATGGCTCTGGTGTTTGGCGCCCTGCTGGGATTTGCCGCCATTCGCTTTAAGGTGGAGGGGGATCCTCTGGTAGAACAGGTCGATGCCCTGCTGCCGCAAACTCAGTGCGGGCAGTGTGGCTATCCCGGTTGCCGTCCCTATGCCGAAGCAATTGTGCATGGAGACGCCATCAACAAATGCCCCCCAGGCGGTCAAGCCACCATCAACGAGCTGGCCAACCTACTGGATATGGAACCCATGCCCCTGGATGCAGAGCACGGGGTCGAAGATGTAAAAAGAGTGGCCTTTATTCGCGAAGCCGAATGTATTGGCTGCACCAAGTGCATTCAGGCCTGCCCGGTGGATGCCATCGCCGGCGCAGCCAAATATATGCACACCGTAATTGCCGACGAATGCACTGGATGCGATCTCTGCGTAGAGCCCTGCCCCGTGGATTGTATTGATATGGTGCCCGTAGATATGCCGCTACAAGATTGGCATCCACAAAAGCCCGAAGACGGTATCCAGCTGATTGCCACCGACCGTCGCCCGCAGCAAACAGATCAACGGGGAGGTGCAGTTTGAACCCCCGAAAATGAAAACCGCACAGCGCTACAGGAAAAAAACCAGCGGCGCGAAGCGGTAGAGGAGCGTCGCGCCGCCCGCGAGGCACAGCTAATCGCCAGCGAAAAGGCGCGGGAACTGCGCCCCAATGATTTCCACGGCGGCGTACATCCACCGGAAAACAAGCAACAGAGTACCGGCGAACCCATTGGCAGCATTCCCCTGTCCGAGGATTTGATTGTGCCTCTGCTGCAACACAGTGGTGCCACTGCATTGCCCCTGGTCAAACTCGGCGATGACGTACTAAAAGGCCAAAAAATTGCCGAGGCGGATGGCCTGATCAGCAGCCCTGTGCACGCCCCCAGTTCCGGTAAAGTCGTGGCCATAGAGCCCTGCGCCGTCCCCCACCCTTCGGGGCTCGCCGAGGACAGTATTGTGATCCGTACTGACGGCGAGGAGCACTGGTGTGAACTGCAACCCTGTGAGGATTACACCCAGCTTTCGCCTGTTGAGCTTCTGGAGAAAATTCGCGACTGCGGCATCGCCGGCATGGGCGGTGCGGGCTTCCCCACCGCAGTGAAACTCGATCCCCACGGCGGGGCGGAAATCGACACACTGATCATTAACGGGACAGAGTGCGAGCCTTACATTACCGCCGACGACATGCTGATGCGCGAGCGCGCTGAAGAGATTATCGCCGGGATTGGCATCATCTCTTATATCCTTGACGAGCCCGAGCGCGTATTGATCGGGATTGAGGACAATAAGCCGCAGGCCATTGCCGCCATGCGCGAAGCCGCCGGAGATACCCGCTTTGATATCGTGGTGTTCCCCACCAAGTACCCCTCTGGTGGGGAAAAGCAACTTATCCAGATTCTCACCGGCCGCGAAGTACCCAATCAGGGCCTGCCGGCCAATGTCGGCATCGTCTGCCAGAATGTGGGTACCGCCAGGGCCATTTATCGCGCCGTTCGCTATGGTGAACCTCTAATCAGCCGGGTAACCACAGTTGTTGGGCAAGCCCTGGAGCGCCAGCGCAATATCGATGTGCCCATCGGTACTCCCATTCACCATATTCTCAAACACCACGGTATCCACCGGCGGCCAGATGCAAAAGGTGATTATCGGCGGTCCCATGATGGGTTACACCATCGACGATGAGCGCGCCCCTGTAGTCAAAACCACCAACTGCCTATTGGTGCCTACCAACCAGGAGTTGCCACCAGCACCGGTAGCCAAGGCTTGTATTCGCTGCGGTTACTGCGCCGAGGCCTGCCCAGCTTCACTGCTGCCACAGCAGCTGTACTGGTATGCACGAGCCGATGAGCGCGAAAAGCTGCAAGCTTATAACCTGTTCGACTGCATCGAATGCGGCGCCTGCTCCTATGTCTGCCCCAGTACGATTCCGCTGGTGCAGTATTACCGCGCTGCCAAAGGGGCAATACGCCTGGCGGAGGAGGAGAAAGAAAAGTCCGACCGCGCCCGCGATCGTTTTGAGTTCCGCAAGCTCCGTCTGGAAAAGGCCGAGAAAGAAAAAGAAGCCAAACGTGAGGCACGCCGCAAGGCAGCCGAACTGGCGCGCCAACAGCGCGAGCAGAGCCCTGAGTCCGAGGAAGCCAAAGAGAGCAAGCAACAAGCAGATATCGTCGCCGCTGCCCTGGCCCGGGTTAAATCCCGCCAGGAGGATCCCCAGCAGCTGCTCGCCCGTGCCCAGCGCACCTTCTCCAGCGCCGAAAGCCGCGTCGAACGCCTGCGCAATAAGGTGGAGGCCGCAGAAGAAGGCCAACGCGACCAGCTGGCAGCCCAACTCAAGGCTGCCGAGTTAAAACTGCAGGAAGCCGAACACAAGCTCACCCTGGCCAGGCGTCGCGCCGATCGCGATCCCGCCAGAGAGCCCAGTCAGGAAGAGACCAGTGCCGCCGTGCGCGCTATCACTAAGGCGCGTGCCTCGGCAGAAGCTCGCTCTCAAATGAGCGATGCCGAGCGACTCGCCCGCAGATATCGAGGCCCTGCAGAAGCGTCTAGGCAAAGCCGAGGCAAGGTTGCAAAAAGCCAAAAATGAAAATGATGCCAACCTGGCGGCCTTTGAGACTGCCTTGGAAAAGCTGCAGAAAAAGTTGGAAGACAAGATGCGAGAGCAAAAAGCCGCACAGGATGGTCGCCAGTAATGTCCTTGATGCGAGCCACCTCCCCCCACGCCCGCTCCGGCGATAACACGGCCAAAGTGATGTTGCAGGTAGCGGCCGCCACCGCACCTGGTGTTCTGGCTATGGTGATTTATTTCGGCATCGGCGTGTTGATCAATATTGCCTTCTCTGTAATTACCGCTCTGCTGTGCGAAGCCGCAATCATGAAACTGCGGGACAGGCCCGTGGCTTTCTACCCTGCGTGACTACAGTGCCATGGTCACGGCACTCTTACTGGGCATTGCTCTGCCTCCATACTGTGCCTGGTGGTTGCCGGTAGTCGGCAGCGCCGTGGCCATCGTATTGGCTAAACAGCTATATGGCGGCATGGGGTACAACCCTTTCAATCCGGCCATGGTGGGTTATGTGGTATTGCTGATCAGTTTCCCGGTGGATATGACCCGCTGGGTTGGCGCGGCGGATGTGATCGGTGGTGCACCGGATATTGGCGAGGCCATTTCCCTGGTCTTTGGCAGTTACAACGTGGATGGTTTCACCCGTGCCACTCCCTTGGAAATCGTGCGCCTCAACGAGTCAGTGTTGCTGTCACAACTCTACGAGATGGAACCGGTTTTCAGCCAGGGGACTTTTGCCGGGGCAGGCTGGGAAACCATCAGTTTCGGGTTCCTGTTGGGCGGACTTTTTCTATTGTTTCGCGGCATTATCACTTGGCACGCGCCAGTAGCCATGCTCGCAACCCTGACCCTGATCTCTCTGTTTTTCTACGACAGCGGCAGCTCTCTTTCCGAAGGCTCACCACTGCTGCACCTGTTCTCCGGCGCTACCATGTTCGGGGCCTTTTTCATCATCACAGATCCGGTCAGTGGCTGTACCAGTAATAAGGGGCGCCTGATCTTCGGCGCCGGTGTTGGACTCTTCACTTATATTATCCGCGCCTGGGGCAGCTACCCGGATGCCGTGGCCTTTGCGGTACTGCTGATGAACTTTGCCGCACCCACCATTGATAATTACACCCTGCCACGCACTTATGGCCACAAGCGGGCGCGTCGCGCTACTGACTTGGAGGAGCACTGATGCTCAAGCAGTCTATGGCCACCAATGCCGTTGTGCTGACCCTGTTTGCCCTGGTCACTGCAGGCACTCTGGCAGTGACCCAGATCACCACCCGAGAGCCCATTGAACGGGCGATACGCGCAGCCTCTGCCAAAGCCCTGCTAGAAATTATTCCTCTGGATCGCCACAGCAATGACCTACTTGTGGACACCTATCCAATTCCCAAGACCTACTGGAATCAACTAGGGCTCTCTCAGGGTGGCGATATCAACTTAGCGCGCGGCAAAGACGGTAAGATTTCAGCGGTCATTGTACCGGCGGTGGCACCAGACGGTTACTCGGGCCCAATCAAAATGCTGGTAGGCGTCAACCGCGATGGCACCATAGCTGGTGTACGGGTCACCAGCCACAGTGAAACGCCGGGCCTTGGTGATAAGGTCGAACTTAAAAAAAGTGATTGGATTCTTCAGTTCGATGGCCTCTCACTGAAAAACCCACCCTCTAGCGAGTGGAGAGTTCAAAAAGATGGCGGGGTCTTCGACCAATTTACCGGTGCAACGATCACCCCCCGCGCAGTGGTTGCTGAAGTACATCAGGTGCTGGAGTTTGTCGCCAAAAACCATCAGCAAATATTCAGTGCACCGGTGTCCAAGCGAGCCGTTGAGGTGGAAAATCCTGAAGCGGAAAATACTGATGAGGCTCAGCCCAATACGGAGCAGAATTAATGGCGACCCCCGGTTACGCAGAAATTACCCACAACGGACTCTGGAAAAATAACCCCGCCCTAGTTCAGCTTTTGGGGCTCTGCCCCTTATTGGCAGTTACCGGCTCAGTGGTCAACGCTATTGGTCTGGGGCTCGCCACCACTGGTGTACTCACCTGTTCCAACTTGGCAGTTTCCCTAGTACGGAAACAGATGCCCGACACCGTGCGCTTACCCGCCTCGGTGATGATCATCGCCACCTTCGTCACCTGTGTCGAACTCTTGATGAAGGCTTTCACTTATGAGCTCTACCTGGTGCTGGGAATTTTTATTCCATTGATTGTTACCAACTGCGCCATCCTCGGCCGCGCCGATGCCTTCGCCAGTAAAAATCCAGTGCTGCCGTCACTGGTCGATGGTTTTATGATGGGGGTTGGCTTTACCGCAGTGCTGATTGCTATCGGCGCCGTGCGGGAAATACTCGGCCAGGGCACTTTGTTTTCAGATATGGATTTGCTATTGGGGCCTATGGCCAAAGACTGGAGCCTAAACTTGCTGGGAAGTAATTATCCCGGTGTGCTGGTGGCGGTGTTACCGCCCGGTGCATTTCTGGTAGCCGGTCTACTGATTGCAGCGAAAAATGCTATTGATGCAGGTATTGAACGGCGCCGCAGTCAGCAAATCAGAATTGTACCTGGCTCCAAACGGGTGCGCGTTACTGGAAAAATCTCTTAAGATTGCCCCAAACAAGCCCTTATTCCCTACGACAATCGTTTAGTGTAGCGAAAGCTATTCGATTGTCGCTGACCCACTTGCCGAGTAATTGTCATATTCCGGTGAGAAAAAGACCTAGGATTGACGCCTAAATCTTTATTTTCTGATTCAATAAAAGCCCCCTATACAAAAGTGCACCATATTGAGGAGATTCACGTAGAAAAACCACAAGTGAAGCCTCTGACTTGTGCAATCTTCGTGTAATCGAATGTAATAGCTTTATTCTCTCTTTTTGAATTCGTTTGGCTAGAATGGCACGACCGAACAGCTTGCTAGAGCGATCGGAGCCAACACAAAAAGAACAGGGATACTGCTATGACTGTAGACAATGGAAAGTCTGATCTGGTCTATCACGGCCGCCGCGCACAGCGAGCCGACAGCCGCCTGCGCCGCAAGGCCATCCTAGAGGCCACCCTGCGACTAATCGTAAAAGAGGGGATTCGCGGTATCCGCCACCGCGCCGTAGCTCGCGAAGCGAATGTACCACTGGCCGCCACTACCTACTATTTTAAAGACCTCAACGATCTGATCAGTGATTCATTCACTTACTTCGTTGAGCAGGGATTGGAAAGCACACGCCAACTTCAAGAAGAAAGTTTCAATGCGGCTCGCAACCTCTCTTCACAAGAGCGCGCATCGAGTAGTAGTCACAAACTGTTGGTGCAGCAGCTCACCCGCTTCATCCTCACACATGTGCGCAACCAGGCTGAAGATCGTGACCGCCGTTTGGTTGAGTTGGCCTTCCGCAATGAGGCGCTGCGCAACGAGCAACTGACGCGGGCGGTACGCATGTCAAGCCATGCGAGAGAGTCCCTAATTCAGGAATTCTTCCACTTGCTAGGAGTTGTTGATCCAGAAGCCGCTGCGCAAATCGCTCACGGCACTATTCTCAAGTTGGAATATGAAATTTTGAGTGGCTCCATTGCACTGGATTCTCCATTGCTTGAGCGCACAGTTACCATGATGGTTCGCGGCTTAATTCCTGCAACAGCTACCCAAGTTGCCGAGACCGCAGCATACGGCTGAAATATAAAGACTATCTCACAGGTTAGCGGCACGGTGCCCAAACACTGTGCCGCCTTCTTCCTTAAGTGGCCAGCCTGATATCACTCACTGCACTATGAGCAACTCCCCGACATAGCCGCCACCCACTGGCGTAGTAAGCTCACCCCCTCTTCATGTACCAAACTTCGCCCTAACTCCGGCATCATCGCGCCCGGATCGCTGGACTCTACACGGAAATTCAAAATTGAGTGATCCGGCTCTCCCGGTACTATGGCAAATACCCGCCCTCCACTGCCAGTACCCGCCGCTACTGGTGGTTTACACAAGCCCATCTTGCGCCAGTCTGTTTCACTGTGATGAAGCATCAGCCCCGATGTGTCAGCGGCACCGGCCGGGTTATGACAGTGACCGCAGTTGATATCGAGGTAGGCGCGAGCTCTATCTTCTAGCGATTTTGAAGTATCTGCATAACTAGCCTGGCTTGGTAGTGATATCAGCGCGGGAAGCCCTTTCAGATATCCCACTTTCTGCCAGTGGGATAACTGATTCTCTGTTCCACTAAGATAGGTAAAATCTCGATTTAAGTGTCTTGCTCTCGGGCCGAGTGGAGAAATCTTCTTTCCAGTAAAGTTGTCAGCATGGCAACCGGCGCATTGATTGGCATCGGGCACCACATAAGTAAATTCTGAGACATCCCCAGAGTCGTTCACCAGTTTAAAATGTGTGGTATCACCAGCGATTTCATAAACGGCTTCAGTTTGAGCCGCATTCCAAATATAGGGGATCGCCTGCCAGCCCCTCTGACGTTTTACTAGCAGACGGGTCTCAATCAAGCGCACAGCCCGCATATCCAAAGCTTCTCCACTGCGTCCCTCAAGGTAGTCCCGAGTAAAACTATTGGTGCGCAGAACTGTATCACCCTCTCCTCTTGGATAGTAAAAAGTCTTGGTAAGTACCGTGCCCACCGGATACTCAAACTGCTCCTCACCATACTCTGCCGAGGTGCCGGCGGGCATCCACACAGTTCGCAGTTTATGGGCGTAATCGGTAAATAGCCCAGTATTTAAATCATACGGCAGCACACCTGCGTTGGGGATCAAACCGTTATCAATAATATTGACCAGATTCCAGTCACTAAGCCTCTCAGGAATAGCATCTTCGGCAAATAGTTGAACTGGGGCTTGGGCTTTCTCGCAGCCGCTAAGGGTGACCATTAATGTAGCAATAAGGAGAAGGAAAGAACCCACCAAATATTTCCACTTATTCATTCCCCCCCTCCAAGACAGCCAAATGATCTCCCACGCTTTTTTCTACATCTGGGCGGTCAAATTTCAAAACGACCTCTGGTAGCTTTTTCAGACGGCACTGATGAGCAGAAATATCGGTAGAAATATTCTGATAGTTATTTTGGAAATCAATATTCAATATGCCCACATCCGTGTTATCGATGCATAGCCGAAGGTGGTCTGGCAGGGCGCCCTCAAACATTTTCTTGGTATCTACAACACCATCCCAAAGTACATCGGGCAAGCTTCCACCTAGTCCAAAACGCGCTAACTTTAGCGCCTTAAGTTCCAAGTGGTCTGGTGATGAACCACCTCCTGCAAAGTGATTGTTATAGATATAAATACCTTCTGGATATGGATCGAAGTCTGCCTGAGTCGACTTATCGCTGTAATAACCCGCAGTAAAGTAGCTACTCACAATAATATTGGCAGTATCATTATCCGCAATCTTGTTATCAAATATCTCAACCTGATCATTGGAATTAATCACGATACCCGATCCTGCAGGAACTGCAGCCACAGGGGTTCCTTCATGCCCAAAGTTTTTTACATTGTTTTTAAATATATCGTTATCATAAATACGCGTACTATGCCCAGGCTGAGGCAAATTTGGCATATTGAAAACTAGAATGCCCCCAGTATTATTGGTTGCCACATTGCCATACACATCAGCACCGATAGTATTTTCTATTTCGATGCCCGCCACATTAAACTCAGCGCGATTGTTCCGCACAATCACATTGCGAGACTGACCAACATAAATACCAGCATCTGAGGAGCCAATAGCTACTGAACCTTCCACCAAGGTGTTTCGTGTCTGTACCGGATAAATTCCATAGGCACCATTTTCTGTAGATGGGCCATTAGTCCACTCAACACGAACATTACGAATAATAATGTTTTGCCCTTCATTAATTTTTAAGGCATCACCCACCGTATCCTCAATTGCCAAATTTTCTATCGTAAAATCGTTGGCATTGACCAACAGTCCCTCAGCTCCTTGAATCTGACTCTTAAAGGAGAGGATAGATTTATCCATTCCCATACCACGAATAGTGACATCATCAACATTTAGAGAAAGACTACGATCAATCTGAAATTCTCCTTCAGGAACAACAATGACATCACCTGGCTTAGCAGCAATAAGTTGCCTCAACAGTTTTTTCTGAAAATCAACGTCATTAGTTGCAGGATTTGTTTGAGGGGCTTTCTTCTCTCCGCAGGCGGAGACTAGTAATAACGTGAGAGCCACCCCGATGTAGGACAAGGTCTTCATGCTTCACCCTTTGTTTGAATTATTGTTTGTAGCTACTACATCTGGCTTTGGTAGGTACGAATGTACCAATTAAGTCGCGCAAAAAAACTTGCTAGGCAAGCTTCTGCATACTATCTGACCCCTAGATACCCTTCAAGACACTATTATTATTTGAAAGACTAGAAAACATGCAGGGCTACCAGCTTGGCGCTTCATGCAACCAATTATTGAAAGGACGTTTACCCGTACCCCACATTCCCTAAGGAATCGCAATCAAGATGGAATTTCGCAAGTTGATTTTAATGCCATTTGCCTTTCTAAGTTTTCAGGTGCTTGCTCAACCGACTTTAAAAATTGAGATTACAACCCCAGAGGGATGGCAGTTTCATACTCGACAGATATTGAGTGAATTAACCCTAAGTAAGGAATCTAAGTCTACATCTGCCCAAACAGCGCCCTCAGAGTACCAGGCAATTCGCTGCGATGGCCCCTGGGGGGCTGTAAAATATACTATCCCCCTATTAAAGGGCCCCGGTATTAAAATCTTATATGGGACAGATAGTCTTTTTCTGCAAGTTATTGAATATTCTGTTGACAGTAAAGAAGGTGCCATTTATTCAATGAGTATTCAATGCATTGATGTCGAGCCCACACAGATAATCAATGCGATCACTGAAATTGAACTCTCTATTGGAAAAGAAGCTTCTGAGCAATTGGAGCTCAGCAATGGCTATATTCTTAAGTACCATTACAAGCCTGGTTGAAGAATTTACAATAATTTAGCTGTTCAGAAATCTACCTATTTTTTCATAAGCTTCTGCACAAATATCTTTGAGCAAATCTTCAACATTTAAAAATCCATGTATAACACCCTCAAAGTGTATATACTCAGCGTGTGCACCAACCGACCTCACCCTCTCAAAGTAAAATTTACCCTCATCACACAAGGGACAAAACTCTGCTGTAATCACCAGAGTTTTTGGCAGCCTTTGAGTAAAATCCATATAAAGTGGAGATGCCGACTTTCTACACTGGCCATCCCGGAAATATTTTTCAAAGAACCAGTAACATTTCTCAGCTTCTAGAAAATATCCTTTCCCATTTTTTTGGTAAGATTGACAGCCTGCCGTATAGTCAACACAAGGATAAATAAGAACCTGTTTGTCTATATAAATCCCAGTGTCAAATTGTGCTATATGCGACAAAGTTGCCGATAAAGAACCACCTGCAGAGTCTCCCGCTACTGAGAGTAACTTTTGATAGTCGATCTTGTGTCGGGAAAGGCTCGCCCAAACTCCACGAGCTACAGCGCAAGTATCTTCAACATTGGCTGGATAGGGGTTTTCTGGAGCAAGCCGATATTCTGGTGCCACCACAATATGCTGTGTAGCTATCGCCATTTTACGACAAATAGGGTCATAGGCTTTAACACTATCCAGCATATGACCACCCCCGTGCAGATATAAAAGAACCGGTAGTGCCAAGCTCGAATTAGGGTTAAATATCCTCACAGGGACATTGTATCCACTGGTATAGATTTCATCATCTATCACCTGGTCAATGCCTGGGATGTCTGTAACATATTCCTGGATCATCCTTTCCGACCTCTCGCGAGAATCGATAACACTAAAGGCATGACCTTTGGCTGTACGCTCTGATAACAACTCATTGCATACTCTGAGAAACTCAGAGAGGTTCGGATTTACTTTCCTCAAAAGAGACCTCCAAAGAGTAACAGCACCCATAGTGTTTTGGTGCAAAAAGGAATATTACAATTGAGTTGAGATAAAATAGATTCAAGACAAGCTGATAAATGAAGGGGGTAAGCCAGCCGGCTCAAGTAAAACCGACTGGCAGATAAACACAAAAATTCACAGGTAGTGATCTGTGAAAAAAAAATCAGTGGAAAACAGGAGCGGACACATAGCTCCAGAACAATACCGTGCCCACCATAATTATTACAGCGATAACCAGGGAAACAGTAATAATTGCACTGGCAAAAAGAAATCCTCGCTCCTCTGAGACACCCATAACAATAGGAATCCCCAGGTAAAGTAGATACACCGCATAAGCTACCGCCACAGTTGCCAACAAAATATCCAACCACAACACCGGATAGATTCCCGCAATACCTGCCAAAAATATTGGAGTCGCTGTAAACCCTGCCACGACTACACCTTTCATCGGGTGCGTTTCTGCACCATAGGTTCTCGCCATCCAGTGAATTAAGTACCCAATTGAGACAACCGCCAACACCATCGTACAATAGAAAACCGCTACCAATTCCAACGCACTCTGGCCGGTTATTCTTACCGGATTCCCATTGCCGATACTCCAACCCACCTGGGTAGTGCCAAAATACCAGGCGATTGCAGGGAATAGTGCCAAAATAATAACGTAGGAGATTTGTCGGCGAAGTTTTTTCTCGGGGAGGCAGCTAATCAACTCCCACTGCTTGCGAGGTTGGAGCATCAGGCCGAACATATGGGTCAACATTCTGTTTTCCTCAGGTTCTAGGGAACTCTGAGTGCGACCTATCTAGTCAAATTGATCTTGGAACTGCCGGTCAATATGAAGGTACTACCAAAAGGCCACCCCAAAAGCTCCAGTGCGTTTCTTCTTGTATCGAGTTACTTGTAGGAGCAACAGTCGTTCAAGTCAACCGTAGAAAAGAGATTGGCGGGAATGCTTACATGCACGTTTCTCGCGGAAACATTTTTAAAGCATGAGGTGATACCAAACAACCCCAGGTTAAAGGGAAAGAGGCAGAAGTAGAGAAAAATCAAATGCTGCCATGCTAATTTTGCTAATTAAAAAAAGTAACCAACCTACAGCCGGTTACTTTTAATTATTTAGCTAAGCTCAGAAGCTCGCAGGTTCAACAGCCTGCATCCAGCCAAAGCGATCCTCTGCCCGCCCCTCTTGAATATCCAGAAGCGCCTGACGTAAAGCTTCGGCCACAGGACCTGGAGCCTGCTGCAGCTCATAGCAATGCTCTGCATCACCAATAACGCTAATAGGGCTGATAATAGCAGCAGTACCGCAGGCAAAAGCCTCTGTGCAGCTGCCAGAAGCTATCTGGCTGAGTAATCGATCAACCGGAATGGACTCCTCTACGACCTGGTAGCCCAGGCTTTCGGCCAGCTCCAATAGTGAATAACGGGTAATACCCTCCAGGATGGAGCCGGTCAGCGCTGGCGTATGCAATGTCCCTTCAATTACCGCAAAGAAGTTCATGCCAGAGAGTTCATCTACGCTGTTTCGGTCAGACGGATTGAGCCATAGAGACTGATCGTAACCGCGCTCCTTGAGCCGCCCTACGCTCAATAGAGAGGCCGCGTAGTTACCGCCAACCTTGGCATCCCCTGTGCCACCCACTGCGGCGCGTGCATCTTCCCTCTCCACCCAAAGACGCATGCTACCGGAGTGGTAAGCCTCTGAGGGACTGGCAATCACATAGAACTCATAAGAGCTGCTAGCAGATACGGTAAGGTCCGCCTGGGTGCCAATCAGAAACGGCCGCAAGTAGAGAGACTCGCCGCTATTACCGGGTACCAGGTTGGCACAATAGGAAGCAACAGTACGCACGGCATCGAGAAACAGGGATTCTGGCACCGGGGGCATACACAAGCGTTTGGCAGAAAAGGCCATTCGCTCAGCATTTTTCTCGGGACGGAATAGAGCAATACCACCAGCCTGGGTCCGGTAGGCCTTCATTCCTTCAAAACACGATTGAGCGTAGTGCAGCACTTTTGCTGCAGGATCTATCGACAAGGGTGCATAGGGAATCAACTCACCCTGACTCCAACAACCGTCCTGATAGACTGCACGAAACATTATAGGGGCCATTGCCGTCCCGAAGCCCAGCCTCTCGGGTACTTCATATCCACGCAGGCTTGCGGCCACTTCGGGATCGATATAGATGCTCACCGGCACTCTCCTCTCATTCGAATCGGCTGATTATGGCGCCTGCCGGCCAGCAATCCAAATGTAGTGACCACAGACCCCATGGCTTTAGCCGTTTTCACCTAATCAAACCTATTCATATAGGATGAAAATCCAAATACTCCTGTTCTTACCCCTGCAGCGCAAAGCCATCGAGTAGTCACTTAAATTTACTCTAAAAATTTTTGGCACTTACTTGCCGACCTTCGGCACTGCTATTTCTCCCCAGCTGCTAAACCGAAAGAGTGCCCGCAGGCATCCCGGTAACCTATTCACCGGTTGGTTGAAGTCTCCGTCACAATCCCTCTGATGACAGACTGTGCTGGCTATACTGTTTAATACGCAGCCAGGAGCGCAAAAATAAGCCTCCGGATGCGGCTTCTCTGAGCGGCTATGAGTAAAAAAGACGTGCCTTCAGAGTTGTAACAGAACCACATTTCAGGAGAGAGCTTCCACCGTATCTGTCGGTTTTCCGGCGATCGGGCGGAGACGAGATCCACACCCCTGCGTGATGGCTAAGGCCTATTGCACAGCTGTGGGCAAAGTAAACCGGAATGGAAGTGGTTCAATCGTGACACAGATAGATACCTGCAATCGCCTTGCTATCGGCTTGATGTTTACAGCCACAGCACTGCTGTGTAACGGCGCCATTGCCGCAGATGACGCCACTGCGAATCCAGATCCGAAAGGCCCTCCCCAGGCCTTTATTGAAGCCGCCTCCAAACCGCTGAAAAAAAACCGAAGACAGCTGCGCCCCTCAGAGGCTGTCGAATATTACCGTGAACGCATTGAAGATCTTGAAGCTGAGTATGGTGCCTATGGTATCGGTATTGATGAACAGCTGCTGGGCCTGGCCACTGCACTGCAGAAAGCTGGAGCCCATGAGGAAGCCGCCACCGAATTCCGCCGTGCAATGTTAGTTAATAGAGTGAATGAGGGCCTCTATTCCCTCAGTCAGATACCGATGATTGAACGCTTGATAGAAAGCCAGATTGCGTTGAATCAATGGGAAGAAGCCAACGACAACCAACAGTATCTCTACTGGTTGCACGAAAAAAATTACGGTAAAAAAGATCCTCGGATGTTGCCTGTAATCAATAACCTGAGTCGCTGGCACCTACAGTCTTATGTTGAGAAGAAAGGTGAGACTCTGGTCGAGCACCTAATCAACGCCACCAAGCTCTACACCCTCGCGGTCGATATCATCAGCAAAAATTTTGGCTCCAACGATCTGCGTCTAGTGGACGCACTACGCGGGCTGAAGGCAACGAATTACTATCTCGCCAATTACAAAGGAGAGGCCCAGGCGCCGCTCGTCGTCAATACCAGCTTTGGCGGCGGCCCCGATGTAAGTCAGCGCAGTATGGTAGATCACTATCGAATGAAGAGCTTCAATACTGGCAAAAAAGCGATTACCCGAATCGTCGATGTCTACCAGCGCAACCCTCAATCACCCCCGGCCGCATCTGCAAAAGCAAAAGTCGAGTTGGGCGACTGGTATATGATGTTCAATAAATGGCATTCCGCGCGCCGCACTTATGGAGAGGCTTATAAATCTCTGTGGGACAATGGTGCCTCCAGCGATGAAATTGAGGATATTTTTGGTCGCCCGATTGCACTTCCTGCCCTGCCGATTTTGGAATCGGAAAGCAAAGCCCTGGCCAACTCACATATCACTGTTTCTTACGATGTCACTGCCTTTGGCAAAGCACGCAATATTAAAATCCTCAGAGCCTACCCATCCGATAAAGTACAGATTCGCTCCAAAGTCCGAAACATACTTAAACGCGCCAAATTCCGGCCGCGCTTTGAAGATGGTGAAGCAGTAGCAACACGCGGTATTGTTCAGCGCTTTGTTTTCGATTGAGTGATTCACTGAAAAGACACTGAGTGATGTGTTGTGGAGAGCGCGCAAATAATCAAATAACAACTACTTTTAAATTTCCACACCAGCCATTTTCCGGGCAGCTGGGGAGTCGCAGAATTGATCGCGGCCTCCCGGTATAACGCCAAGCCCTTCTAGGAGAAAAGAGATGACAACTCGGAAAGCGGTACGAAAAAGTCACCGCCAGGGCATTAGCTGGCACACTCTGTTCTCTGTCGTTGTACTGACTACAGTGATTACTGGATGTAAAAGCCAGCAAACCCAATCGCAACCACCGGCGATGCCCTCTTCCAGCTCGCAATCTCAGTCTCAGAGCAGCGCCTCATCAAGCAGCAGTTCTAGCAGTAGTTCACAGAGCTCTAGCCAGTCACAGTCCAGTAGCAGTGGTGGGCAACCCAGTAGTCGTTCTTCGAGCCAACCCAGCGCGAATATGCCAACGGCACAGCGAGAGTCCCAACAAAAGTCCGGAACAGCTTCCAGTGAAAATCAACGTTCCTCCCGTGAACCCTCAGCAGGTGATAGCATGCCGGAGGCAGATTCCCGCAATCGCTCTCCATCATCCCCTGTCTACAGTGATTCACAGCAATCTCCGGATGAAAGACGTACGCCTCCAGATCCCTCTTCTAGCCAGGACGGCACCCCACCGGATGAGATCGACTTCTCCGAGGAGGAGCAAACAGCTTCGGCTTCAAGTAGCTCCTCATCAAGTAGTTCTTCCTCGAACAGCTCCTCGTCGAGTAGTTCGGCCTCAAATAGCAATGCGTCCACCAACGGTCAACCCAGTAATGGCTCTACTCGCGCTGGCAGTGCGCCCAATGAAGTTCCCAGTACAGCCGCGGAGAGAGTCGCAGAGCTTGAGGGCCGCTTCGAATCCACCATGGTGAGCTACGACGGCATGATCCTGCGTGAACGGGACTATGTCCGTAACAGGCCTGGTTCCGCTTCAAAAGAGGGCGAGGAAGAGGCAATGGATGAAGCGCCACCTGGAGAATCCCTGGAAGATCTCATTGAATCTGCGGAAGCCGAAATCCCCCCTCCACCCGGAAGCGGAGCACCCAGCGGCGGGGGCCCACAGCAAAACAATTCCAGCGGCCAGGTAACAGGCCCCGGTTTACCCACTAAGGGGCGCCAAGGGGAGTACAACCACAGCGGCTCACAGCCTGTGGTGCCTGCAGATATTCCCAGTGGTACCGATGACGATGTAGTGGCAAGACAAATTCGTGAAGCCGCCACACGGGAGACCGATCCTGAATTACGGGAAAAGCTCTGGGAAGAGTATCGAAAATATAAAAATGCGACGAAGTAGTTACAGAGGACGCATAGATGGCACTTTTAACTCGAAAAAACTATCGCTGTTTATTTACAGCTCGGCTCGCATTGATAACTGCTGGGTTACTGGTAACTCTACTTAGCGGATGTACCACAACCGAAGTACGAACTACTGCATTTACTCCCCTCACCATTGAGGACAAAAATATTGCGGAAGAGCGCCTGCTGGACGTCGGCGTTATCCAGTTCGATCCCGGTATAGACACTGTTGAAGTTGACGAAGACACCCTGGTCTTTCCCGAATTACGCCAAGCTGAGTCCCGCTTTATGGCAGTCACCCTGGCCGACTCATTGCAGTCCAGCCTGGGTTGGGGGGCAGTGAGAGTTATCCCATCTGCCCGCACCAATATTGATGTAACAGTTTCTGGAAAGATAATCCAATCCGATGGTGAAATTCTCACCATGGAAGTGACCGTTACCGATTCCCGTGGTCAACGCTGGTTTACCAAGGAATATTCGGAATACGCTTCTCACTACGCCTATGATCGTAAGCACCCTACTGAAGGAGATGCCTTTCAGGGAATCTATAACCGGGTTTCCAATGACATGTTGAATTATCGACAAGGGCTATCCAATCAACAGATTGCTGAAATCCGCACTATCTCTGAGATGCGCTTCGCCAGGAGCTTTTCCCCTGAAGCCTTTACGCGCTATCTGCAGCAAAGCCAAGAAGGTATTTATTACCTGAGCGCTCTACCTGCAGAAAATGATCCTATGTTGCAGCGAGTACGAAAAATCCGTGAGCGCGATTATCTATTTGTGGACACACTCCAGGAATACTACGGCACTTTTGCCAAAACCATGGAAGTACCCTACCAAGAGTGGCGAGCACGCAGCTATGAGGAAGTTCGGCAAATGCGCGAACTCAAGCGTAAAGCCCGCAACCACACCATCATGGGGGCCGCGGCCATTATCGGCGGTATTGCCGCAGCCGGTGCAGGAGGAGGCAGTGCTCAGGCTGCGGGACAGGTAGGTATTGGTGCTGGCGGTTATTTAATTAAGAGCGGCTTTGATCGTCGTGCAGATGCCAAGATGCATCTGGAAGCTCTGCAGGAATTGGGAGACTCGATGGAGGCTGAAGTCGAACCACAAATTGTCGAACTGGAAGATCGCACCGTCACCCTGAGCGGCACAGTAGAGAACCAATATCGTCAGTGGCGGGAAATCTTGAAAGAAATTTATGAAGCCGAAACAGCGTCTTCCGAAACCAGTATATGAAGTGCAGACCTTATCGAGGTAAACCGGTCGGATTTTAACCCTTAGCAAGCACCCAAGATCTTCACTGGGTAACTTAATAAAACGGCGGAATCACTATGCAGCACCGCAATAACACCAAGGAAGATTCAACTCCGATCGAGCCCGCAGAGTTTAGCTTTGGCGGTGAGGAAGCTCGCATCCCCAAAAAAACCAGCCCTAAAACTGACAAGCCGGAAAGGGAAAATTCATACTGGCCTTTTTTGCTGGGGGCAGTAATGCTCAGTGGCTTGGTAGGGGTTTTCTGGGGACTTCCCCAAGTTGTGCAAACTCCAAAATTACAAACCGATAAAATGGCTGTTGCCAAAACAATAAATACACCAGAGGAAGATCCGGCAAAGGCATCCCCCTATTCCGATGCTGAAATCATGCAGCAACGCAGGGATGTGCAAAGAATTCTGCAAGATATTCTCGCCCTTAAAGAGGAGCTACAAGAACGTCAAGTTGAGTTATGGGCATTCGAAGATTACTACTCCGCTGAAGACCTAGCTCTAAAGGCTGATAGCCTTTATCGAAAAAGACAATTCATGCAAGCCCTGGAAAAGTACCGGGAATCCTTACAAGCACTAGAGACATTGCGTGACAGTATTCCCGAGCGAATTGAGTTACACCTTAGCGAGGGTAAACGCGCTTTGGATATAGGGGATAAGGATTCTGCACTAGATGCATTTAATCTAGTACTTACTATCTCTAAAGATCACCCAAGAGGTCTCAAGGGGCTTGAGCGGACCGATAAATTACCCTCTGCCTGGTGGAGATATATTCAGGCAAAAGACGCCTACTCCGATTCCGACCTAGACCAGGCTAAGTCATCTCTTGAGCAATCACTCTCGGTTGACCCTGAGACTGTTGAAGCTCAAGCATTACTGGCAAAGGTTGAAATAGAAATCACTGAGAGAGACTACCAAAAGGCTATGTCTTCGGGCTACGCAGCGATTGCCGATAAAAATTACACATCCGCTAAACAATTCTTCAATCAAGCGCAAGCATTAAAGCCTACTGCTAAAGCACCGACCATCGGCCTACAACAGGCAAAAAATGGTATGGAGCGGGAGAAAATTAATAAACTACTGAGCTTGGCACGCTCACAGGAAAAAAAAGAAGATTGGCGTGATGCTCTTAAAAGTTATACGGCCTTGTTGAAAAAGGATAGTAGCCTGGTTGCTGCAGTTACGGGGAAGGCACGCTCTTCTGCCAGGGCCAAATTAGATGATCAGTTACAAGAATTACTCAAAGACCCCCTTACCCTTAGTGAAGGTAAGCGCAACCACTTTGCCCGCACTGTCTTAGCCGATGCACGTAAAGTAAACGGTCAAACACCACGCTTAGTTCAGCAAATAGAAGACCTAGAAAATGCGCTTACCCAAGCTCTGATACCTCTACCCGTTCGTTTCAAATCCGATCGTAGTACCAGTGTCACGATTTACCATGTTGGACGACTGGGTAATTTTGACCAACGAGAAATCGCCTTAAAACCCGGTCGCTACACAGCCATTGGTACCCGCGATGGGTATCGGGATGTACGGCGTGAGTTCATTGTAAAACCCGGAAAACCTGTCACCGAAGTGGTCATTCAGTGCGCAGAGAAAGTAAACGGCGCTAATAATAGCTGAAGACAAGAACCCCTGAGAGAGATGAAAATCCAATAAAGAAGATATTCGCAAGGGGCAAATCCTAAGATGAATCAGAAGATTCATTCACAGGAAAAGAGGTGTTCTGTGACAAACGGCTCGCTGATCGCCAACCCTCCGGTGGCAGCGAGCTAAGCTTTATTTCACACAAAAAACATCCAACCCAGCCTTGGTACCCGATGCGCCTTGGCGCGTATTTCATCGGTGCCAGATTATTGCGATAACTCCATAACGACACAGCAATAGGGAAGTGTAAATGGCAGTGAAAGAGGCGGTCTCAGTTCGCGATAATGAACCTGTAATCGATGACTCACCTCTCATCGAACCTATAGGTTTCACACCGGTTCAAGTCAGCTCTAACCGTGCTCGCCTGTTCCTGTCCAAGCGTGCACTGGTAGTAGCGGCCTGCCTGTTATTAAGTCTCTTGGCGCTGACCTACTTAGTCATCGCCCGCTCCCTCATATTTGAAACCGTGCCTAACAATGCAAAAGTCAATATTGATGGCTTTGCCCTGCCACTGGGAGATGGACATCTGGTGCTTCCCGGAAACTACAGTTACACCATCAGTGCAGATGGTTATTTATCCAAGAGTGGTGAGGTTGAAGTCGGCAGCGATGGGCACAGCCGCCATGCAGTGACCCTGGATAAGCTGCCAGGCCATCTGCAAGTTGAAACAGACCCCCCGGTTCCAGTCAAAATAATAATCAATGGCGGTGAAGTGCCCAATACAAACGGACTGGTGGAAAATATACGTCCAGGTTCCCTTCGGGTAACAATTCTCTCCGATCGTTATCTCCCCTATACCCAAGTAATC
Organism: Microbulbifer variabilis; assembly: GCF_023716485.1. Lineage (NCBI taxonomy): Bacteria > Pseudomonadati > Pseudomonadota > Gammaproteobacteria > Cellvibrionales > Microbulbiferaceae > Microbulbifer > Microbulbifer variabilis. Next base: position 764,958 of record NZ_CP092418.1, on the reverse strand, counting down.
AAAGTCGAGGGGCTCGACAACACTCATCGCTTGCAAGCAAAACTTCGTCCAGCCTGGGCCAATATACGTATTAGTAGTAATCCCCCAGGTGCCACTGTCACCTCCAATGGAAAAACTCTTGGCACAACACCTCTCAATACAGAGCTGGTGCAAGGGGATAGGGTTGTCTCCATCTCCCTACCAGAACATAAAACTGTCGATGTCCCAATAGCCGTTACCGCCGGTGTGGACCAAGCCCTTCCCACGGTAAATCTGGGCCCAGCCGATGGACTATTACGAGTTGTTTCAATTCCCGAAGGCGCCAGTGTAACTGTTGATGGGGAGTTCCGCGGACACACTCCTCTTGAACTTGAATTGTCATCAGGAGAAGCTCATCGATTACGCTTTTTTAAAGAAGGTTACGCCTCTGTAGTACACACCATAGACCTTTCCGCCGGAATGGAGCGGGATCTCAGCGTTAACTTAAACGCCGTGTACGGTAGGGTATTTGTAACGAGTGTACCCACTGATGCAGAGGTTTATATTGATGGGCAATATGCGGGTAAAAGCGGACAGTCATTCAACCTCCCAACGAAAAGTCACAAAATTGAAGTGAGGAAGAATGGCTACCAAGCATTTGATACCAGAGTAATCCCAAGCGACAAGCTGGAGCAGACGGTACGCGCAGTATTGTTGACCAAAGAGCAGGCTCGCTGGCAGCAGGTTCCGGCATCCTATCAACATGGCGCGAATGGAACCATGAAGTTAATGCGCCCCAATGCTGTATTCACTATGGGATCCTCACGACGTGAACAAGGGCGCCGTGCCAATGAGGTGATGCGCCAAGTCGCTCTCAATCGTCCTTTTTATATCGGAGCCACCGAAGTCACTAACAGAGAATTCAGACGCTTTAAACGTATGCATACCTCAAGGCATGTGAATGGAGTTAGCCTGGATAATGACAACCTGCCTGTCGTCAATGTCAGTTGGGCCGATGCGGCTTTATTTTGCAACTGGCTCAGTGAACGTGAAGGTCTAAACCCTGTATACCTAACCGAGCGCGGTAAAATAGTTGGGTTTGATTCAGCGGCAGACGGCTATCGCCTTCCCACAGAAGCCGAATGGGCCTGGTTAGCACGCTATGATAAAGGCACCATGCGTAAATACCCCTGGGGCAATGAACTACCTATCGGTGCCAACTCTGGTAACTATGCCGATAGCCACGCTGCCAAGCTGGTCCCGGCAGTATTACGCACCTATAGCGACCGCTATGCAGCCACGGCTCCCGTCGGCAGTTACAGTCCAAATCCTCTTGGTATATACGACTTGGGTGGCAATGTTTCTGAGTGGATTCACGACCTCTATACCATTGGTACCGGACTCTCATCGCGCCTGGAAGAAAATCCGATTGGCCCACAGGATGGCGACTACCATGTAATTCGCGGCTCCAGCTGGCGTCATTCAGGGTTAACCGAACTGCGTTTATCCTACCGTGATTATGGCGAAGCTCCCCGCAATGATATTGGATTTAGGGTCGCGCGCTGGATTAATTAAAGAAGGAGTGAAGATGTTCAAGATCATTTTAATACTCATCATTCTTTTACCCTCTTACTTATTTGCCCAGGAGAAAGAAGATACCAATGAGATGACCGTTGCTCAGGCGAACAAGGAGAAAACAGAAAAAAACAAGCGCAAGGGCAATCGTTCAGATGATTACAAGTCTTCAGAAGAAATTTCTGAAGACTTATCTGTTTCCTATCCTGTGGATATTTAAAAGAGAAGCCGCCAAGGGCACCACCATGAAATTCAAATCCTCAGACTTTGTGTTCCAGATATTTGCTCTGCTGGGATCTATTATCCTGGTTCACGCCATTTATGTTGCCATCATTCGCCCTAATGCAGATGCCTTGATAGAAGAACAGCTTGCACGGGAGGCTGCAGGAGAAACCTACGTTCAGCAACGTTCCATTTATATTGTGATGAAAGACTACGAGCAAGAAGCTTGCTTTGTACTGATGCTGTGGGCCATGGCAATCATGGGCCTAAAGGCACACCGCAGCATACGCGAGCGCAAACTGCTCGATAAAGCCCTTCTTAATATCAGCGAAGGCACACCTATATTACCCGAAGACACCCGCGACCTGTCCCGTCCCATACAAGCACTACCCGAAGAGGAGCGAAGTTATCTCGTGCCAAGAGCACTGCTCACCGCGCTACAAAGATTCGGTTCTACCAAAAATGTGGCTGCAGTTTCCAATTCGGTGAAAGAAGTGTGCGAAACAGAGGGCGATCGGCTCGACTCGGAATTAGCAATGGTGCGCTATATCACTTGGGCAATTCCCTCGATCGGGTTTATCGGAACCGTGCGCGGCATCGGCGAGGCACTTTCTCAAGCCCATAAAGCAGTAGAGGGTGATATTGCCGGGGTTACCGTAAGCCTTGGGGTCGCCTTCAACTCAACTTTTATTGCCCTGGTGATCAGCATTGTCATTATGTTTTTTACCCACCAGTTACAGCTTATGCAAGAAAGACTGGTCTTGGATACACAGAACTATTGCGATAACCGCCTGCTGAGATTTCTCAAAATCAGCTAGCCGAACTCAAAATTATCATCTCGGATATTCGCCGCGAGGAATACTCCATGGGACAAGGTGTCCTTGAAATCAATGACTGTGGTTTAAGAGTTTTTATCGATACCACGGAAGTTCTGGAAAGCCCCGGTATTGCGGTAATTGAACCGGGACGTATTCACATAGGCACCGCAGCGCAAATGCGTGCCCGCAGTCACCCCACCCAAGTCAACAACCAGTTTTGGCGAAGGCTGAGTTTAGAATCTTTAAAATCAACCAACCAGCGCTGCCGCCACCATGCCGATCTTGCCTACTGCCACTTACAAGAAATATCCGAACACTGTGATCTTCCCGAAGAATTGGTGCTAGCAGTACCAGGCAATTTTACCCGCGAGCAATTAGCGCTGTTACTCGGGATTATTAAAGAAAGCAATATGAATGTGGTTGGCCTGGTTGACTCTGCCAGTGCTGCTATTGGTGACTTGGCCCCCGCTGGATTGCAAATGCATGTAGAACTGCAACTACATCAAACTCTCGTTTCCCGTATTTCGGTGGATAACCAAGCCACCGTAAAATCATCGGAGAGTGTTGCAGATGCAGGCCTATGTCATTTTCAAGAGGCCTGGGCAAGAGTTTTCACGGATGCTTTCGTTATGCAGTGCCGTTTTGATCCACTGCACTCTGCAGAATCCGAACAGCAACTCTATGATTTGATGCCCCAGTGGGTCAGCCGCGCAATGAGTCAGGGGGAAGTTCTTGCAGAGTTAGATGATCGTACGGCAAAAATATCTTTGCGCCAACTTCAGGACGCTACAGCTCCTATTCTTTCCCGTGTTCGGGCAATGATTGAAAACCTTGCAGATAGTGGCAGTGTGAGCTTTATATCCCATCGCTGGGCAGAAATTCCCGGTGGTCTGCAGATAGCCCAGCGTATGCACCTTCTATCCAGGGACAGCACTGCCCAATCTATTAAGAATCGCTGGAAAGAGTTGCGCAGTCCTGACTCTGCTTTGCGATTAGTGAGCAGTGTCAGAGCCGCCCCAGAAAGTGAAATCAGCCTGCATTTAGAAGCACCTTCAGAAGCCGTAGCCACACATCTTTTATATGGCCATCGCGCCCTTGCGGCACAACAGCCACTATTTGTTTTCTGGCACGAAGATAAATTTCAGGTTACTCCCACCCCTCCTGAGCACCCAGCAGCAACGGTTACCAACCATGCGGGGCGTCTTGCATTAAGAGTAGATGCGGGAATTCGTCTGATGCTTAACGGTGAGGAAATTGCAGCACCGGTTAACCTAAACGCCGGAGATAAGATCGGAATTGCGGATCGCCATGACGTCATAACTGCAATCAGTGTGGAACGCTATGAGACGTAAACAGCGTCGCTTTTCTACCTTCAGCTTATCTTTTCTAGACATCATGTCCTGTGGATTTGGTGCGGTTGCACTAATTTTTCTAATTATTAAGCATGGCTCCGATCACGAAATCGAAGTAGAAACTGAGGACTTGAGCGCTGAAGTCAACCTGCTACAAGAAGAAGTTGAAATTGGGGAGGAGCACCTTGTATTGGCGCGCAACACCTTGGATATCGTCAGCGATGAACTCGCAGAGGCACAAGGACTTGCACGTCGTATACTCGAACAAATAGAGGAGGTAAAAGGCAATATTGCCGAAGTAGACAGTATTGATGAAAAGGAAGACATAAAAAGATTACAAGACAAGCTCAAAAAATTAGAACAGGCCAAAAAGGACTTGGAGGAAGAAAATAAGAAGCTCGGTAACAATGTGCGCAAATATAGTGGAGATGGTGACCGTCAGTACCTTACAGGGCTGCGACTTGGTGGTAATCGCATCCTGATTTTACTTGATGCCTCTGCTTCAATGCTCGGTGATGAACTTATCAAAGTTATTCGCGCCCGCAATATGTCATCAAGGGTTAAACGTCAGACAGAAAAATGGCGTCGGGCCATCAATACCGTTTCCTGGCTCACCGCCCAGTTACCACCAGACAGTCAGTACCAGATCTATACTTTCAATACATCTTTTCGCGCCGCAATCACCGGGACGGAAGATCGCTGGCTCAATGTAGATGATCGTGACCAGTTGGATAAAGCAATCAAACAATTGGATGAAATCGTGCCAGAAAATGGCACTAGTTTAGAAAGGGTATTCAATGCCATTCACGCCATGACACCTTTACCCGATAACATTATTTTGATCACCGATGGCCTGCCTACACAAGGCTTGAAGCCACCCAGAAGTGCCACTGTCTCAGGTAGGGAACGCCGTAATTTATTCAAACGTGCGGTTAAAGTGCTTCCCAAGAATGTTCCGATCAATATTATTCTCACTCCAATGGAAGGCGACCCTTTCGCGGCCAGTGAATACTGGAAACTGGCCATGCAAACTCAAGGATCCTTTCTCGCCCCATCAAGGGATTGGCCATGATTGGTTCTTCAAAGAAAAAACGCCAAGAAGAATTCAGCATCTCCTTTCTCGATGTCATTTGCTGTGGATTTGGCGCTATTGTATTGCTGTTAATGATTGCCAAAACAGCCGAGCCCATTGTATTGGAAGAAGCGGAGATAGATCTGGAGGCTCAGGTTATAGAGCTTCAAGAACAAATCGCAGAAATTCGTGGTGAAACCACCGTCCTCAACCGGGACCTCAACGCCAAGCGCGAGCAGATTGACATTGAGCGCAAGCGCATTGCCAATCTACGTGGAGAACTTCAAGCTCTGCAGGCCGTCTACGCCAGTAAAACGGAAGGACAAAGCCAGGAAGGCAAGTTGAAGGGTGAGTTGACGATCGCTCTTCAGACGATGACCGAAGAAATGCGTCGCCTACTCGGCGAAAACTACCAGCGTAAAAATAATGTCATAGGTGGTATACCAGTCGACAGTGAATACATTCTTTTCATTATCGACACCTCCGGCAGTATGTTTAACTATGGTTGGGACCGCATGATGGCGGAAATGGTCAATACTTTAGATCTGTATCCCAACGTCAAAGGTATTCAGGTAATGAATGACATGGGGGATTACATGTTTTTCAATTACCGCAACAAGTGGATCCCCGATACCCCTGGACGTCGCCAGGCGATCCTCCAACGATTAAAAACATGGAACCCTTTCAGTAACTCTAGTCCTGTAGAGGGCATACAAAAAGCCGTGCGTAGTTTCTACGATCCCAGTAAAAAAATTAGCATCTATGTATTAGGTGATGAATTTACAGGGAAATCAATTCGCAATGTCATGTTGGCTGTGGATCGAGTCAATGCCCAACATGGAGAGGGTAAACGCAATATTCGCATCCACGCAGTAGGGTTCCCAATACAGTTTTCCAGGCCTCCGCATTTGCAAACTACCGGATTACGTTTTGCCGCGCTGATGAGAGAACTAACCTATCGTAATGGTGGCACTTTTGTTGGACTTAATGATTTTCGCTAGCTGATTGTTATCAGGAGTCATGCATGAAGCACAGGATAAAGGAGACACCCACATTTCATCTGGCGATTGTGGTTTTTCTCTCTCTAATGGTTACGGCCTGCTCCCATACGGTTCAGGTTGAAGGAAACTATCCCGCCCCTGTAGGTCATCAATTTCCACTCTCCGTGGGTATCTATCTGAGCGAGGATTTCAAAAATTATACCTATCAGGAGGATAGTGAGGACCGAGAGGAATGGAAAATAAATACTGGTAGAGCACAGGGAAATCTATTTGAAACAGTTCTCCGCTCTATGTTTGTCAATACTATCTCACTTTCTGAATACCCTAAGGATGTCCCCGCTAATGTTGAGCTTGTTATAGTTCCGGAAGTCCGTGAACTTCAGTTCACCATGCCCAGAGAAACAAGAGTCAATATTTTTGAGGTGTGGATCAAATATGATATGAACGCCTATGACTCCCAGGGAAACCAAGTTGCCAACTGGGTGATCACTGCTTACGGTAAAACACCAACCGCCTTTTTACAGTCCCAAGAGCAGGCCTTAACCCAGGCAATCAATATTGCTCTTCGCGATGCAGGTGCAACCTTATATACAGGTTTCGAAAAGGTTCCCGAGCTACAGGCATTTCTCTCTGGCAGGATTAGATCTGCGTCATTACAGGAATTTAAAGTAAAGTCCCCACAGGCTGAATAGAGGGTTTCATCGTGTTCAAGCCATTAATTGTTATATCCCTGCTCATCCTTAGCGGATGCACCACTGTAGTTATTGATGAATACAGACGTAGCGATGGTGAACTTGCGGCTGGGGATTCCGTGGTGATATTAGGGCGCCGCCATTCCAGTGATTACGAAACAGAACCCAATCTTATCGACTGTGTCGGCAGAGAATTACACAATCCTGAGATGGGGGTTAATATTATTCCCGAAAAAGAGTTTGTCGATCTTATGTATCCCTGGTTTGAGCCAAGAACCGCCCCCATGCATGTGCGTTCACTCGATCGCCTTATGGAAAATAAGGAGGTCCGTGAGCGAATGGAGTCTTATGGGGTGAAATACATCGTCTGGATAGACGGCTCCACAGAAACCACTGCCAGTGCCGGCTCAATAAGCTGCACGATCAGTACTGGCGGAGCTGGTTGTTTCGGTTTCGGTACCTGGGATAAGGAATCTGACTATGAAGCATCAGTATGGGATTTTCGCGATCGAGAGCTGTCCGGAAAGCTGAGCGCAGATGCCAAAGGCACATCTTATATGCCCGCCATCGTAATACCAATCCCCCTGATCGCACGGGTACAAAACAATGCTTGTAAAGGGATGGCCGTACAACTACAGCAATTTTTGGTACCCGCAGCAGGCAGCAGTTCTTAAACAATAAATAAGCAGGGAGGCAGGGTTAATGCAAAATTTCTTTCGGTGGTACGTCTTTTTATTGGTCCTTGTATGTACTGCATGTGCTTTCAACCCGGCCACCAACCGACCCGATCTGGTCTTGATGTCTGAGGATAAAGAGATTTCTATCGGCAAAGAAATGCATGAAAAGCTGATCGAAAGCACCCCTATCTACCAGGATCCAGTACTCACCGCCTATGTTGACCACGTAGGGCAAAAAGTAGCGGCAGCCAGCGATAGGCCCGACATCAAGTATCACTTCACGATTATCGATAGCCAGGATATCAACGCTTTTGCCCTACCTGGAGGCTATGTATATATCAATCGCGGCCTGCTGACTTACCTTCACTCCGAAGCAGAAATGGCAGCTGTGCTCGCCCATGAGATAGGCCATATCACTGCACGCCATGCCGTTCGTCAAAAAACCGCTGCCACTGGTGCCAGTGCCGCATCAGTATTATCTGTATTGGTAACAGGTAGCCGGGTTGTTGGTGATGCAGCAAATCTCTGGAGTACTGCTGCGGTGAAAGGTTATGGGAGGGAAATGGAGTTGGAGGCAGACCGCTTTGGTGCGCAGTATATGTTCAAAGCCGGTTATGATCCCACCGCAATGCTCAATGTAATTGGCATACTAAAAGATCAGGAAATCTTCGCCCGCAGACGGGCGCGTGTGGAGGGTAAAAAACCGCAGACATATCATGGCGTTTTTTCTACTCACCCACGCAACGATATTCGTCTACAGGAAGTAGTCAAGGCCGCAGGTACCCTACCTGAAGAGAGCAAGGATGTTAAAGTAGCTTATTACCGTGAAAAAACTGATGGTCTTGTTTACGGTGATAATGCCAGGCAATCCAATAAAAATCGTTTTAATCATAAACGTTTAGGCTTCTCACTGCTGTTTCCTGATGGTTGGACAGTAGCCAATCAACGCTCCTCCATCGTAGGCACAGCTCCTGACCAATCAGCAACAATTACGATTAAGGTCGCTAAACGTGAGGGGAATCAACCCGCAGATATGGCCTTGCGTGAGCAGTACGATTTACGCAAGCTGGAACAAGATGAAAAACTAAATCAATACCGATTAGAGGGACACACAGGTAAAGTCCCATCACTTGAAAAGAATAATATTGATCTAGATCGGGTTGCAATTATCTACTACGGCAGCCGTCAATTTATGCTGGAAGGTAAAGTGGCCAATGCATCATCGCAGAAAAAAGATGATCTTGAACATTATGACACACTATTTTTAACCAGTATTCGCAGTTTCAGACCCTTGCGGGAAACCGATATTGTAGAGAAGGATATAAGACGACTGCGCTACGTAAAAGCCACAGAAAAAACTACCTTTTCCTCCCTGGCACGACACATGGAAATTGGTGAATATGCTGAGGAACAGCTGCGACTTCTCAATGGTTATTATCCTCGGGGCGAACCAGAGCCCGGTGAATGGATCAAAATAATCCAGTAAAAAAGCTACCACCTTTCAATTATTCTTGGCATTTGTAGCAATATTCTGTATACCTGAGAAATACCGTATGGAAAATTAAATAATAACTTACGGAATTCACTATACGTGCAGAATTTTTCATTCTCCATAGAGACCCCTTGGTCTACCTTACTCACGATTGAAGAACACTCTATGCCAGTAACATCAGTGGTGTATGGATACTTTAATTAAGTGCATAGAAACATATTCACAACTTATGCACAGTACAATGTATTCTTTTTTATTCTTCATTCATAGCAAGGCATAAATATCGATCCGCACAACCCTATATAGATCAAATGCTAAAAACCATAATAATAGGAGCTTTAAATGAACGGCATGATGATGCAGTCACAACTTACCCTAACCGGTATCATGCAGCACGCCTTGAGTAATTCACCCAATAGTGAAATTGTCTCCATTACTACGGATAATTCTCAGTTTCGCTACACCTACAAAGAGGCCTTTAAACGCTCTGCCCAACTTGCCCAGGCCCTAGCCAGACTTGGAGCTAACAATGGAGATCGTATCGGCACTCTGGCCTGGAATGACCATCGTCATTTTGAACTCTACTATGCGACTTCCTGTAGTGGATTTGTTTGCCATACCATCAATCCACGCTTATTTCCGGAACAAATTCATTATATTGTCGAGCATGCCGAAGATCGCTGGCTGTTTATCGACCCAATGTTTGTTCCGCTTATTGAAAAAATGGTTGATAGACTCAACAGCGTAGAGGGTTTCATCGTTTTAACCGACAGGGCTCATATGCCCCAAAGCACTCTACATAATTACTATTGCTATGAAGAGCTTCTCGATAATCATTCTGGCGATTTCCACTGGCCGGAATTGAATGAGCAAAGTGCCGCCGCTCTCTGTTATACCTCCGGCACTACAGGGAACCCTAAGGGAGTCCTCTACTCTCACCGAGCAATGACACTGCACACCTACGGGGTACTAATGCCCGATGTCTTCGCCATACGCCGCGATGAAGCCATCCTTCCCGTAGTGCCCATGTTTCATGTTAATGCTTGGTCCATTCCCTACGCGGCACCTGCTGTTGGCGCTAAGTTAGTTTTACCAGGCCCTAAAATGGGTTGTGGTGAAACGCTTAGTAGACTTATACAACAAGAGTCAGTCACCATCGCCGCTGGCGTGCCCACCGTTTGGCTAGCACTTCTCAAATACTTGCGTGAAAGTGGAGAAAAGGTCTCTAGCTTGAACCGTGTGGTCGTCGGCGGCTCTGCCTGCCCTTGGAGTATCATGGAAGAGTTTGAAGAAAAGCATGGTGTCTATACCCATCATGCCTGGGGTATGACAGAGATGAGCCCACTTGGTACCTACAATGCCCGCATAGATGAATATTTACCTAAGAATGAAGCCAAGGCCCTACGCCTGAAGCAGGGCCGTGCGGGGTTTGGAGTAGAAATGCGAATTGTAGACCCTCTCGGCAGCCCCCTTCCTCACGATGGTATTGCTTTTGGCACACTACAGGTAAGAGGCCCTTGGGTTTGCGAACGCTACTATAAAGCCGAAGAGTCTGCGCTCACGGTGGACGGATGGTTTGATACCGGCGATGTGGCCACTATAGACTCTTTAGGCTATCTGACCATCACCGACCGAACCAAGGATGTGATTAAATCTGGGGGAGAATGGATATCTTCCATTGAGCTTGAAAATTTCGCTATAACCCTTGATGGTGTTGCCGAGGCAGCAGTTATAGGTGTCGCTCATGAAAAATGGGCCGAACGGCCACTATTGATCGTGGTGCCAGAGACCGACGGAAAGCTCGAAGCCAAGCAGATTCTCGCCGCTTTTCACGGGCGCTTCGCAAAATGGTGGATTCCTGATGACTGTATTATCACCTCAGAAATCCCCCATACCGCTACGGGAAAAATTAGCAAGAAAGACTTGCGGCAGCAATTTGCACAACACCTCTGGCCTCAAGAAGTATCAGTATAAATTGCCATCAGAAAGGCAAGCATCTTAGCAACCAGTTCAACCGGGCAATAAGCCCGGTTTGCCACTTGAAACCGTTGAGCAAATCTAAATGCCCTATGGTTCACACTATATTTAACCACTTTAGCATTGATATATCTCTGTCATATTCTTTTGCTAGAAAGCTTCCCACACTTATTTGGGATCTCTTGCAAATGTTCAAAAGAATTCTGTCTACCTTATTACTCATTGGCTCTGCCAGTGCAAATATCACCTGTGCTGAAAACAGTACCGCTGGAGCCGAATCCCCCTTGGTTATCGCTCATCGTGGTGCCTCTGCTTACTTACCAGAGCACACTCTCGAAGCAAAGGCCATGGCTTATGCTATGCGACCAGATTATATTGAGCAGGATCTGGTTCTTAGCAAAGATAATCACCTGATCGTGATGCATGATATCTACCTCGATAGCACCACCAATGTTGCAGAGATATTTCCTGGACGAGCTCGTGAAGATGGGCATTACTACACTATCGATTTCACGCTGGAAGAATTAAAAAAGCTCCGTGTTAGCGAAGCTTTCTCAATAGGCGAGGATGGGCCTCAGGCAAAATATCCGCATCGCTTCCCCCTATGGAAATCCAGTTTTCAACTATCCACTTTCGAAGAAGAAATAGAACTCATCCAGGGTTTAAATAAATCCCTTGGATATGAAATTGGTATTTATCCAGAAATAAAAAAACCATACTTCCACCACTGGGAAGGAAAAGATATCGCCACAATCGCTTTGCAAAAACTTAAGGAATACGGCTATAGCGACAAACAACAAAAAGTTTTTTTACAGTGCTTCGATGCAGAAGAGTTACAACGTATCAAGTTTGAACTAATGCCCGCCATGGGGATGGATCTTTCCCTCGTTCAGCTTATTGCTGCAACCAGCTGGGGGGAAAAACTGATTGAGATTGATGGCATAATTCAAAATTATGATTACGATTGGATGCTGGAGCCTGGCGGCATGCGCAAAATCACCAGCTATGCCGATGGCATCGGCCCTTGGTACCCCATGTTAATAGAAGTTGAGGATGGTAAGCCAAGGGCCAATAATATCGTCCGCCGTGCCCATCGCAGGGATCTCCAAGTTCACCCCTATACTTTTCGCGCCGACCCGGAGAAGCTTCCAGAGGAATTCGATAGTTTTAACCAATTCCTCCACTTTGCCGCCTACCAACTGCGCGTCGATGGAATTTTTACTGACCAGCCCGATCAAGCTGTCAATTACCTTTCCCGCCCTCACCATAGAAAACGCAGATATTAAGCAAACAAAAAAGTGGCCGCATCAGCGGCCACTTTTTTAATCAAACTTTGAGAAATCTGCAGGGCGCTTCTCCATAAAGGCAGTAGCCGCCTCTTTAAACTCCTCAGAAGTGAGGCGGTCCTGGAAATGGCGACCCTCCTCCTGAATAATCTCCAAACCCTTTTCCTGGGTTGCGCGACGCAATAACTGCTTGGAAAGCCGCACGGCAGCCGGTGCCTTCGCCGCTAGCTCAGCGGCCACCTCTCGGGCCCGAACAATCGCCTGCTCCGGCTCCACCGCCGCATTACAGATACCGATCTCCACAGCTTCCTGAGCACTAAACTTTTTGCCCAATAGCAATAATTCCGATGCTTTTGCGTGGCCGGCAATACGAGGCAATAAGTAACTGGAACCATACTCAGGGCATAACCCCAGGTTGACAAACGGCATTTGGAACAGGGCATCGTGTCCGGCAAATGACAGATCACAGTGCAACAGCATAGTGGTACCGATACCCACTGCAGGGCCATTCACTGCTGCAACCACTGGCTTGGGAAAGTTGTAAAGTGCGCTCATAAACTGGAATACCGGAGACTCCTCACCCTCTGCAGAGCCACCGAGAAAATCTGTTAAATCGTTGCCACTGGTAAAAATGCCCTCGGCACCAGTGAGAATAACTACGCGGATTTCACTATTGTTGACTGCACTATTGAGCAACTCTGCCATGGCGGTATACATAGCCATAGTCAGTGCATTTTTGCGCTCAGGGCGATTGATGGTTATTTCCAGGATACGCTCGTTTACCTGGGCCTGAATTTCCGCACATGCGCTTTGCATAATGTTCTCCGGGTTCGAATCATTTAAGACTGATAGACAGCCGCAGCGGCCAAAAAACAGAGCTGTGAGTAAACGCAGAGCTTCTGATAGTGCTTCCGGAATACTAATAGGATCTTGGCCTAAGTGTGCAACCACAAATAAACAGATTTCCGTTGATTAGCGCGAAATTTCTATGCCTTTCCCAAGGGAAACCACTTTTATCTTATTAGTTAGCACAAAAGGCTTGATAACCGGGTGTATAGCCGCGAGCCGCCTTTGACAGGCGATTCATATTAACGACTATAAGCCCAGAGGCGAGTTCATAACCAACCACATTCGTTGACGGGAATAACCCGGTGGCTCATAGATCACCGAGCTATTCTTTCAGGGCACTTGTTAGGGCTTTAGCGCGGACTCTCTACGCAGAGGCTGGCACATACAGTGAACACCACCACCTCCGGGAGTAATCATGGAGATATCCGGATCAATTACCTCAAGACCATGAGCCCGACACTTCTCCGCGAGGCCAGTATTGGCTTTGGGTAGCATCACTCGATCATTCCCCAGGGCCACCACATTAACTCCCAGTTCCAGTACTTGCGGGAAAGGAATATCGATAATCTCTATATTGCGACTCTTAAACCACTGCACCAGCTCCGGCTCGACGGCATCAACACAGATGGCCGCAAGCTTTTCCGCCAGCATTGCCACCATAACATCGATATGCAGGAAGAAGGGGTCAAACTGGTAGCCCTTTACCTCCCAACCCTCCTTCTCTACCCAGCTCTTCATCTGCGCAAAGCCCTGAGGACTGGTGCGCTCACCAGAATAACCGCACAGAATCACTCCCGGCTCAAGCACCATAAAGTCACCACCTTCCAGAGAGCCGGCGGTAATGACATCATAAATGGGGATATCCAGTTCCGCATACTTCTTAACGATAGGGGCCCACTCCCCCCGGCGCCAAGGGCTAAACATTTGCGTAACAATAGGTCCCCAGGGCGTCATTACCGAAGAATCACGTCCGTAGATCTGATAGGGCAAGCTGCTGTCTGCCGGAATCAAATGGGTAGTCACTCCCGCATGGCGATAGGCATCCAGCATTTCTTTATGCTGCATCTCAGCCACTTTGTGATCGAACTGCATGCCTAAGCGTTCAGCTCGGCGTGCACTGGCATTTCCCGTTCGCCAGCTGAAGTTATCCACCGGCCCGATGAGTACATCGCGCAATACGCCGTACTCCGAGTCCATTCCCCAGTTAGTCAGTGGAGCTGTACCACCGTTATCCTTGCGGTACTTCAAGGTAAATTCACTCATGATCAACCTAAATCTATTGATAGGAGCCCAGCCAACCTTTTAGGCTTACCAGGCGTTCTTATTGCATATTGGCTAGTAAGGATAATCAGCCCGCTTCGGCGCTATTTAGCATGGCGTGCAATAAAACATTACAGCCCGCTTCCAGGTGGCCTGGCTCAGCCGACTCCGCTTCATTGTGTGAAAGCCCCCCGGCACAGGGAACAAAAATCATAGACACGGGTGCAACGCGCGAGATATAGACCGAGTCGTGCCCAGCTCCAGAAACCATCTTACGATTGCTATAACCCAGGTTTTGTACCGCACTGTCAACCGCCTCAATACAGTCTTTATCAAAAGCCACCGGTGGTGAGAACCATTCTTCGCGCACATCGATAACAACACCGCTGGCCTCTTGCGCCTGCTCGGCTACCCGGTAGAGAGTGCGGTGTAAATGCTCCAACCCCTCCGGTGTTGGGTGGCGTAAATCCAATGCGAGCACTACTTTTTCCGGTACGGTATTGCGGCTACCCGGTTCTGCACGCAAGTCGCCACAGGTAATCCGGGCATCCTCGGAGTAAGCCTTCACTTCCCCATAAAGTTTCTCGCACAGCCACGCCATGGCCTGGACAGGGTCGCGACGATCCTCCATTGGGGTGGGCCCTGCATGACAGGGGGTACCAAAGAAGGTTACATCGTACCAGCGGATTCCCTGCACCCCGGTAACGACTCCAATCACTTGATCCTGTTTTTCCAGAATAGGTCCCTGCTCAATATGCGCCTCAAAGGCCGCTTTGATAGGTGCCGGCTGGACCGGTTCAGGACCTAAATACCCAATACGCTCCAGCTCCTGGCCAATGGTTATGCCAGATTTATCCATGCGGCTGTGGCCATAATCGAGGCTAAACTCCCCCGCCCAAACACCGGATCCGACCATGGCTGGTGAAAAGCGAGCCCCTTCTTCGTTAGTCCACACCACCACTTCCAGGGGTGCCTTGGTTCGAACCCCACCCTCCTCAAGGGTGCGCAATACTTCGAGGCCGGCCAGCACACCGTAAACTCCATCAAACTTGCCGCCAGTGGGCTGGGTATCCAGATGCGATCCTGTAATCACTGCGGGGAGGTCATTGTCGGTACCGGAACGGCGAGCAAAGATATTCCCCATGCGATCCACGCGAATTTCACAACCGATTTCCCGGCACCAGCGTACAAACAGGTCGCGCCCTTTACGATCCTCATCAGTCAGAGCCTGCCGGTTACAACCCCCAGCAGGGGTTGCACCAATTTCAGCCATTTGCATAAGACTTTGCCAGAGACGTGTGCCATCAATACGCAATTGTTGTGCGGGGTTTTCCATTCAAAAAGCTCCGGGCCTGATATTGAGGATCATATTAATCACTTTGGCAAAAGTTATGTTTTGATCCTTACAGATTAAAGAGAGAATTATTTCGCCGTTGATCAAAACTCGACCAGAATTTACCAAATGACTCTCACTGATAGCTCATACTTGAAAATAGACGAGCTGCTAGGGTGCCAGAAGCCCCTATCAGATGGCTCTAAGCACGATGAACCTCTGTTTATTGTGAAACACCAGAGCTTCGAGCTCTGGTTTAAGCAAATGTTACATGAACAGAGCTTCCTGGTATGGCTCTTCAGTTGACCGCGCCTTACATCCCCTTAAGCGAGTGGATAAAATTTACCGTACGCTGATTCAATAAGTGGATATTCTTGAAACGCTGACACTACTGGAATTCTTATCCTTCAGGAACCGGCTCTCAACCGCCAGCGGCTTTCAGTCATTTCAGTTCTGCGAGATAAAGGTTCTGATTGGTATCTATCATAATGATCCCCTGCTGAATGAGATCTGTGAGGGCTGCTCGATATCGACTGTTCTTTACAACAATAATGGTAGAGCGAAGGATGGAAGCAAAGCAGGCACTGGCGGATCGGCCATGAGCGGGCAAAAAGCAATTTTTACCGTTCGCCTTTCCTGCGCTATTGAAGGCTCCCGTTGCGGGGTCTCAGTAATTAGCAGCAGGCATAAAAAAAGCCAGCATATTGCTGGCTTTTTTTATGCAATGCGAAGGCTCGCTCGCTTCTCTCTGGTTTACTTCTCGAAAGGCACCAGGGAAACTTGAATAGCCGGATTCACTTCCTTAGCAGCATCCGCGATCTGTACATAAGTATCCGCACTCGACTTGTTATGCGCACGTACAATCACAATAGCTTGAGGGTTCTCGGCATACAGCTGCGCGATACGGGCACGAACAGCGCGACTATCAATACGGCTACCAGCAAGACTGATCTCATCGTTGGCGTTCACAACCAGCAGGATGTTTTGCTTATCTGAATCAGGCGGGTTGTCCTGGGTCTGGTTCGGATCAGGCACATTTACGTCCAACGCTTTCTCTTTTACAAAGGACGCCGTTACGATAAAGAAGATCAACATGATGAACACTACGTCCAGCATGGGCGTTAGGTCGATATCCGCCTTCTCTTCTTCTACGGCCTTTCCGCGTCGTCTACTCATAAAACACCGTGCTGTTATCAAATACCAAGGGTGCCGGTTTAACCGGTCTCATCTGGTGGGCAAGATTGCCGCGAATCGCCAGGCATTGCAAGTACAACCTATAACCAATAGAAATAACCCTTTAAAATCAATACGTTAAGAAAGCAAA
This sequence comes from Microbulbifer variabilis, assembly GCF_023716485.1. Lineage (NCBI taxonomy): Bacteria > Pseudomonadati > Pseudomonadota > Gammaproteobacteria > Cellvibrionales > Microbulbiferaceae > Microbulbifer > Microbulbifer variabilis. The sequence continues at coordinate 748,070 of NZ_CP092418.1, read as the reverse complement.
CTGAATAATCAGATCATTTTTTGATCGAAAGATCCGACTATCGCTGCTGCAGATAACGCTGGTAATCCGGTACCTCCCGGTCAAACTCACGCTCCATTAGGGTCGATTGAACAATCATGTCTGCACTACTCGAATTGCAGGCCACGGGTATATTCCATGCGGCAGCAATACGTAACAGTGCTTTGACATCTGGATCGTGAGGCATAGGCTCAAAGGGGTCCCAGAAAAAGACTAGCAAGTCTACCTTGCCTTCACTGATTCGGGCTCCAAGCTGCTGATCCCCCCTAGGGGACCGCTCAATAGCTTCTCTACTGTGAGACCGGTAGCGTCCTCTATCTTACCGCCAGTTGTGCCCGTAGCCAGAAGACTGTGCTTCTCCAGAAGATAACGGTGACGAAGACACCACTGTATCAAGGTCCCCTTGCGGTTGTCGTGGGCGACCAGGGCGATCCGTTTACTCGCGGGTAACGCCTTAGAGATAAATTCCATAAGGACCTCAATAAAAAGTAACTCTTCTATATTATCCCAATCACACGGAAGTTGTTCCCTCTACTCCACCCCACGAAGTATTAAGTAATTGCTCCCCACAGAAGTAGGTTCACCTCGGTATAATGGTGAAAACCTCGTACCTAAGTAAGGAGAGAATATGAGTGTAGGAGCCTGGGAGCCACAGGTGAGTGGCCGGCAAGAAGAAAACCAGTGGGAATTCGACCGGGATCAATTGCAGAGGCTTATCAGTGTCGCCGCCTCTGATAACAGCCTAAGCGCAAATCTAAATAAAGATGACTTAAAGGCCTCAAAGCTGATTCGCCTGCCGGCTCAGCAATGGTTAGAAGAGAGCCAACACTGGGACAACGAGCAGTTATGGCAACTCATACGCTTCTTCACCCTTGCAGAAATGGAACTGACCGGCTGGGATGCCGGGGCAGAGTCTGCTGTCATTCCCCTAGCCAAAGAGCTGCGCCAACGCAAAGCACCATTACAAAAAGAACAACTTCTCTGGATTCGTCAACACTCCAATAACCGCTACCTTCCCTACGGGCCACTGTAACCTTTAGATACCAAGACACGGTGATAGAGCCGCAATCCCTTCCTCTATCACCAAAGTCTCTGCTTAAGTTATCAACTCTTTATAAAGAAGAATCCATCTCCAAGCGCTATTAAGATACCTTGAAAACTTTCAGCTAATTCACCGCAATCGCCATCACTACCAGAAACCACTGCACGGGAATATCTTGTTAACCTAGAATTCTCTGCCCAGCATTAAACTGAGCCCCCTAAGGCTATTCATAGCAATGCCTACTTAGGAAGCATACTTTTAGCTCCAGGAAGTGATGACTCTACAAAAGACTCAACCTGTCACTAGATAACAAAGAATTTACTTTAAAGCCTTCATTATCCCAGTTACCCAAGTGAATGTTCTTGAGCGTTTTAACACTCAGCAAATACCCACTAACTTTTTGATACTTAGTTAACAGACCAGTTGAGTTAGTCTGCAACAAAGCGATTAGTTCCTACGACTATTTCAAGATAGCCACAAACACTCAAAACTCAACCAGAATTCAGATCGGCTGTTGGCATCAATGGGAAAATTCTTGGCCAATATCCAGCTTAACCACCGAGCTTTTCTCTTAACTCACCTAAAGAGAGTAATATCCCCATAAATAAAGAGGCTATCTAATTAATCAAAGCCTACATGTACACGTATAAGAAGTGCCTTACTGATCCGCGACGGCTCAGCTGAACTTTGAAGGCGTTGAACATCCCTAACCTCTCGCAGGTGCAGGATAGTAATATCCAAGGCTTTCGAAGTTCTTCTGTTAGACAGTGCATCCAGACTAGAAGCCCATGAAAAGAGTGGGCATTTCTCCAGAGCCAGCCACTACTTTTACTCCACTTAAGAAGCCAGAGCTTTTAAGGCATGGTTAGAGTCACTTTCACTATAGTGAAATCAGTATCCAGCCACATTAACTCAGCGCGGTAGGGTTACATCTGATAAAGACTGCAATGATTCATAGTCGCAGGCTCCGAGCTTAAGCATTTGTCGATAACAGTCCGTTAAGTTTTGTTAACTCTTTACTTGCTCAACACACTAACCCCACTACCTGGGTTTGCGCTAAATCGGAACTGTAAGTGCTCTCCAGTTTAATCTCTTATACAAAAACGAGAGTCATCAATAAACCATAGGAAATTACTCAACTATTCACTTGCAATTACACCTTTCAGTTTATGCAACGAGAGTAAAACAAAAGTCTTCTTTACTGCGCAAATACCTACTACGACTCTCTTTTTAGGTCCTCAAATTGAAAATATATAAAAAAAAACGATTTTTTTTACATGAAATAGCAAAATTCCATATAAAACACTTGCATTTAGGTATACAAATAAGCTGCAATTAGCGCCGCTCACTTGGGGGGACTCACTATCAATTGTTTTCTGCCGAAAACAGACGTCTTCGACAGTGCATTTCACTGGGAAGATGGCTGAGAATAATTGATAGGAATGCCCCCATTTAACAAAACAATACATTTGCAGGGAAATTTAAATGGCTACAAAAAAAGTATCCGCAGTCGCCACTAGCGATGTTGCACAGCTGGAAGCGGAGCTGCGCTCCCTTACCGCAAAACTGGAAAGTGCCCGTCTCAAACAAGAGAAGGACCTGACCGCTAAAGTAGAAAAGTTGGCAAACAGTGCCAAGAAAACCGCAGAAAAAGCTAAAGCGACTCAAGAAAAAGTTGCCGCTGTTCGCGCTAAGAAGAAAACCCCGGCCCAGCAAAACCAGCTGAAAAAAGCGCGTGATGCTGCTGCTGCAGCCAAAACTGCCGCTGCAGAGGCCAAAACTGCCGCTGCAGATGCAAAAGAAGAGCTGGCCGGCATTAAAGCTGCAAACAAGCTTGCGGCTAAAGTAGCCAAAGTCGTCGCTAAAGAAGAAGCCGCTATCGCCAAGAAGCTGGCAACCGAAGAGAAGAAGCAAGCTACAGCAGAAGCCAAAAAAGCTGCAGCTGCTGCCAAGAAAGCTGCCACTGCAGAGAAGAAAAAAGCTGCTGCGGTAAAGAAAAAGCCCGGTCGCCCAGCCAAAGCTGACTCAGCTAAGAAGAAGCCAGGCCGTCCTCCTAAGGCTGCAGCCACTACTGAAGAGCCCAAGAAAAAGCCGGGTCGCCCAAAGAAAACCGAAGAAGCTAAAAAGCCCGGTCGTCCAGCCAAAACCGAAGCAGCCAAGAAAAAGCCTGGCCGTCCAAAGAAAGCAGAAACAGAAGCCGCAGCAACTGAAGCTGCTCCTGTAAAACGCGGTCGCGGCCGCCCGCCAAAGGCAGAAACTGCGAAAAAGAAGCCCGGTCGCCCGGCCAAAAGCGAAGCAGCCAAGAAAAAGCCAGGGCGCCCCAAAAAAGTCGAAGCCGCAGCCCCAGCTGCAACTGAAACTGCTCCTGTAAAGCGCGGCCGTGGCCGTCCGCCCAAGGCTAAGTAATAAGTAACTCACTTAGCTTGTTCAGCGGGAACAACAGCGTTCGCTGAACCGCCCCCGGCAAGCCCGGGGGCTATCCTTTGCACTCACCGATTTGAACACCAATACTGACCGCGCGTATGTGGTGATCCTCCCCCAAATACAAAATGCAATCGGCCCAGTTAGGCATATCAATTAACAGATTTCGTGTTATCCGTTCATAGTGCTCAATAAAGCGGTCCAGCTCAGACTCCTCCATCCCCGCCCCTGTGCGTTTACGTAACTTTTGTTCCTGTAGTTTGCGCCACTCAAAAATTGACTCCATTCCAGGAGCACACAGCATCACCATGATATCCACGCGCTGAAATAGTTCGCGATAGATCCCTTCCAATTGCTGATTAATAAAACGTCTCCAGCTGCCGGAAGTGTCCTCTAACCTCTCCAATGAATTAATAGGCCGAATTGGTGTTATCGATGCCTTGGCGCCGAGACACCATCCCTCAAGTAATACAATATCCACCTTGCCACTATGCACAGGCCAAAGGTTACTGGGCACCCTGTCATCTTTGGATTTATCAAAACGCGGCAGAGAAACTTGTGACTGATCTCCAGCACTGCAAAGAGCATCCAGAGTATCTAACCCCAATTGAACATCGTGAGTGCCCGGTACTCCGCGGGTGCGCAAGAGCGGGTGAACCTCTTGGGAGAGCTGCAGCCGCTGGGAATGAGTCAGGTAAATGTCATCCAAAGAAAAAGTACAGCAGTTGAACCCCTGTTTCGCCAGGATCAGGCAAATAAAGTCTGATAACGTTGACTTGCCAGTGCCCTGCCCACCACTAATCCCCACAACCAGGGTCTGCCCTTCCTTGTGTCTTTTCATGAGCCATAAAGCCAATGGCAAGTAATAGGCCTCTATCTCATGAGAAAAATCTGCTGGCAGTTGGTGCTTCTGAATAAAACTACCAATCACTTGCCGTAGTCTTGTCCCTGCTAATTCACGGCTAAGTTTGATAACTTCCTCCGGCCAGCGACATATTCCAGTCTCTAACTTGTTTCCCAATCTTCCCTCCAGATTCTGCTCCAATTTTTAATCAAGCCTCTTATTCACCATAAAGAAACGGGGGCCATGGCCCCCGCAAAAAGTGATCACAAGAATAATTTAATACTGAATATGCTAGCTCAATCGAGGACCTGCTAACTTTCTCCAAGAGAGTTTGCTGCGCAAATGCCCAGGCAAAACCAAAAGAACCGGGGTCACCAGTAACGTCAGGAGTGTGGAGAAGGACAATCCATAGACGATAGCACTGGCCAGTTTGACCCAGAATGATGCGATTACACCGTCGACCACAACATTTCGTCCTACCATGTCGACACTCACACCTAGGGCTAGCGGCAACAAACCTAAAATCGTCGTCGCAGTAGTGAGAAATACCGGGCGTAACCTCTGCGTGGAAGCTTTGAGGGCAGCCTCTGCGGGGCTAAGGTCAGGCTCACTTTTACGTACAAAGTTATAGGTATCGATCAAAACAATATTGTTGTTAACCACAATCCCCGCGAGGGCAACAATCCCTACTCCAGTCATGATGACACTGAAGGTGCTCTGGCTAAGCAATAAACCCAACATCACACCAATCGTCGACATAATCACCGAAGACAAGATCAGCAATGACTGATAAAAACTGTTGAATTGGGTTACTAACAGGATAAACATCAAAAACAGTGAAAGTAGAAAAGCCACCCCTAGAAACTGAAAGGACTCACTCTGCTCTTCATCCGCACCGCGAAATAATAACTCCACGCTTGGATCTACCGGATTCTGCTCAAGCCAAGCCCGGATTTCTTTGACCTTATCGTCTGGCAACACACCCTCCTGGGCGTCAGCTTTTACTTGCATGCGGGTAATGCCGTCGATCCTTTCAATTTTGTCTACTTTCGGCATGGCCACTGTATGTACAAAGCTGCTGATAGGCACTGTACCGCGCGGAGTGTTGACCTTGAGTTGATCAAGAGCGGCTATACCGCGAGCACTTTGCGGGTAACGAATACGAATATCCACCTCTTCATCAGTATCATCGGGACGGTATTCAGCCACTCGCACACCGTTGGTTACCAGCTGAACCGCTCGTCCTACTTCAGTCAGATCAGCTCCATACAAGGAGGCCTTGGCACGATCCACCCGCACCTCCCACTGAATCCCTGGCAGTGGTGCAGTATTGACAATATCTCGTAAACCACCGAAATCATCTTCCATTGCCCGGTGTAGTCGCCAAGTCTCGGCCAATAATTTTTCATAGTTCTGCCCGCGTAGCTCTAACACAATATCTTTGCCAACTGGCGGGCCGCCTTCCATTACGTTAGCCGTAACCTTGATCCCTGCAAAATTTGCTGTGCGTGTACGAATATCTTCGAAAACTTCCCGGCTGCGCCGCTCGCGCTCTTCAGCCGGCAGCAGCTCCACCAACATATTGGCAATCTGGTCCGGGGCACGATCGGAGTTACCGGAAATTCCACCGGAACCGATTGTCGTGTGCGCTATACGTACTTCTGGAATACTCAGGACCGCTTTTTCCACTTGGGCGACCAGCACTTTCTTCTCCGCCATGGAGAGATTGCCCTGCGCTCTAATCTCAACATTGCCGTACTGCTCTTCGGTCTCGGTGAAAAATTCAACCCCGGCACCAAAGCGGCCAAAAGCAATAAATATGCAGACCAATAGAACAATTGTGGTAGTAAAGGCCATCCCTGGGCGACGCAAGACAAAAGCCAAGAGGCGGGCATAGTAACCGGTAATTCCCGGTAGGAGCGTGGGCTGCCCCTCCTCTAACTGCTTTAAGTAACTACGCGTTGAAGCTGTTAAATTACTTTTGCCAAATAAAGCGCCCAGCACCGGAGCAAAAAACAGTGCATAGAGCAGTGATCCCGCTAATACCGCAAAGACAGTCACCGGCAGGTAGCGCATAAACTCGCCGACCACTCCCGGCCACAGCATTATCGGAAGAAAAGCGGCGAGCGTAGTTGCCGTTGAGGCGACAACCGGCCAAAACATACGACTGACCGATGCGATATAAGCGTTACGAGCACTCAAACCCTCTGCCATTTTTCGATCGGCAAATTCGGTAATCACGATGGAGCCATCAATCAGCATACCGAGGGCCAGTAACATGCCGAACATCACCATAAAATTAAAGGAGTACCCCAGATACCAGGTGACGATAGAACCGAACAGCAGCGAGAATGGCACCCCCAATCCAACCAGAATGCCTGAGCGGAAACCCAGGGCAGCCACCACAATAATCATTACCAGCAGCATTGCGGTAAGAATATTGCCCTGCATTTCACTGACCATATCCCGCGCAAAGTTGGACTGGTCAAAAACAAACTCCACTTTTACGCCTTGGGGTAAAGCTCCCAGCTCCTCTTGCACAACCGATCTGACCCGATCTGCCACATTTACGGAGCTGGCGTCATTGCGTTTCTCGACATTAATAGCGAGACCGGGGCGACCGTTGATGCTGGTAAAACTCACAGCATCCTTGAAGGTGCGGCGAATATCGGTCACATCACCCAGGGTAACAACGCCATCTGCCGAATTCTTTAACGGGATCTCATAAACATCCTGTGCACTCTCAATCAGGCCGGGAACTTTGACAGAAAAGCGCCCGCGATCCGTATCCAATTCTCCTGCGGGAATCAGCAAGTTATTACCCAGCACCGCGTTAATCAGCTCTGCACTGGTCACCTGATAGTGCTCCAGGCGCACCGGATCAATAGTTGCCTCGACTACCTCTTCGCGATTACCGTGTAGATCTGCGCTCAATACATCGCTGATATTTTCTATTTTGCGCTTAAGTAACTGGGCACTACTGAGCAGTACCCGCTCACTAACTTTTTCCCCAGAGAGGGTAACCACAATGGTGGGAAAAGGTTGCGCCGATGCCTCCTCAACGGTGGGTTCTTCCGCATCCCTTGGCAGCTCTGCACGGGCCCTCTCCACCGCGTTGCGTATATCATCCACCGCATCATCCACATCAATTGCGGAGTCAAATTCCACCACGATATAGGCCAGGGACTCACGGGCGACCGCAATCACCTCGACAACTCCCTCAACCGCACGGATTTCCTGCTCCAAGGGGCGCACCAAAAGGCGCACGCCATCCTCGGGAGAAATTCCCTCATGAGTAACCTGCACCATGACAAATGGCGGATTCACTTCAGGGCTAGATTCAATTGTCATAGCACCGCGGGCCACAAGCCCCACTAAGACAATCAGCAACATCAGGCAAATGGCACTGCGATTGCGCGCAATCGCATTCTCCAATAATTTCATCGCTAGTTACCTTCCTGATCATCCTGTGCACTGGGCACTGAAACCGGCTCAGGGGTAATATCCACAGGCTGGGGTTGCACACTGAGTGCAGGTTCTGGTGGAGACATTTCCACCTTGACAATATCGCCCTGGCTCACATATTCCTGACCGACGGTGATCAGAGTAACCGGGTCCGGCAGGCCACTGACCCAAACACCCCCGTCTCCATCACCCACCAAAGTGACATTGATAAAATCGACCTGATTGTTTTCATTGAGCACCCGCACACCCAGTGTGCCGCTGTCATCCAGAGTCAGTAGTGAGGAGTTAATATGGTGTGCCAGTATTTCACCGGTGGGCAGAGCCAAGCGACCACTTAAACCGCCGCGCAGCAAGTTGCCGGGATTATTCACTGCCACCTCGACCCGGTAAGCGCGGGTGATCTCTTGAGCCTGCTGGCTGATGTAACGCAAGTTACCCTGAACCGGAATACCACGTTGTAATTCTGCACTGGCCGGCCCCGCGGGCACTAAATTGCCCACTTGATTCTCGGAGACCTCACCAACTACCAGAATTGGATCCAAATCCAGCAGGGTCGCACATTCTTCTCCCCGGCGAATAAAATCACCCAGCTCTACCGCGCGCTTATTGACCACGCCGGCAAAAGGCGCGCGGATTTTCAAGTTATCCACCATCACCTTGGCCGAGGTGAAATCCGCCTGCGCTTGCGCCAGAGCAACATTCTGCTGAGCCATGGCCGTATCGGATTGCAAGCCTTTCTTTTTTAGCCGCTCAGCGCCAGCATAATCCAGACGCGCTTTATTGAGCGCAGCTTCGGCCAGGGCCAGCTTTTCCAGACGGTCCTCCGCTTCTATTTCACAGATCACCTCACCCTGTTGTACTTGGCTTCCCTCTGGCACTGGCAGCCGGGCTATCACACCATCCAGTTCCGCTCTCAGGCGCACGCTGCGATTTGCTTCGGTATGCCCATTGACCAACACCCGTGTCGCGTAGGACTGAGCCTCAATCCGCCGGGCCTGAACCCGCATCGCCGCCTCGGGAACAACCCCCGCTTTATCGGCGGAATTCGCACTCTCACTATCCTCTTCAGGCAGCAAAACTCCACTGAATAGCCAGGCAAGGGCCAGTAGGGTAACGAGTAATGCGATTCGATAATTTCGGTTAGACCAGATAGATACCAATGCACTCATAAATAGAAACCTGTCAGGCACAAATAAAGCGGCCGGCAGCAACGCTGGCGCAGTGTTTTGAGTAGGCCAAATTTTACACAGCCCAGTCGTATTCCTAAATTGAATTTTCAGAGAAATAGACCAGCTGACAAGGCTGCGGGGCCGGTAACATCAGTCGATGTCTGAGTAAATTGAGTATAAGAAGGGGCAGGTGCTTCGCGTGGGGCAAAGAGGGGAAATCGGTCAGACTGTCTTCACAGGGCACTCCGACCGCATCATTTAGTGAGAATTAAGACAGCATCGATTCCAAAAAGCCCAGCATATCTGACTCATCATCAATCAGTTCACCGGAACCAAATTCCGCATTCCAATCGAGAAGTATTCTGGCCAGAGCCCTTGCCTGTTCGGCCAGGGCAACTAACTCTTCGCGGCTATTCTTCGGCCCTGTGTAAAGCTTTAATTTGCGATGGCTGTCGGCCAGTTGATGGCTGGGGTACTTAGAGCGATACACTTCCAACTTCCAGCGCAGCGAATGCACCATATTGCGATAAAACGTCAATTTTGTTGGCAACTGCAGCAGAGTGAAATCTTCAAGATCCCCAAACAGGGAGCAATCGAGCCCGAGCACCTGGGTCTCGCGGCTATTGTGCGCAGCAAAAATATTCGCGCTACGAGGCTCTGCCAACAACATAGAGAGATCGCCAAATAATTCCCCTGGGCGAATAACCGCCAGGGGACGCTCGCCATTAAGCCCATTGCCCTCCACTTGAACCTGCAGTTCTCCCCGCAAAAGGAAAAAAACCCACTGATCCACATCGCCGGCGCGCAGCAGCTGTTCGCCAGGTTCCAAACTCAAAAGTCGGGAGCGCTTTAACAACACATCGTACTGCCACTCACTGGCCGCACGAATATCTCGAAACAGATGAATGACGTTAAGAAGCTTATCGACAGCTTCCCGCGGATAGTCAATAAGGGGCTTGGTTTCCATAGATACCGCAAAATTAGTGAAAACTTTTCCATTTTTTCTAAAAGTGTGGCCGATGCCACTTGGCGATGCCGGATTCTAAACGATATCGATCTGCCACACACATCGTTGGCTATGACAATCGTTTCCCACTCGGCACCCGCGATCCTGCGAAGGGGGGCATTCTAACCTCTCCAGGCTTGAACTCCATTCCAGTTGCAGTAGAGTTAGGCGAAGTGTTGAGTACAGTGTGCTCACTCACACTTTGAATGCGCACTATTTCATCTGATTTGTGTGCACCGGGGAGGGACACCTCAATCTTAATTACCGGGACCCGTGTGTCCGGATATGCAGACACCATAGAACAATGAAATCGATAAAAATTGTCTTCTCACTTTGGGTGTTAACATTTGCTGTAACTACCTCAGCTGCACCGCTCCTAAATGGCCTTGCACTCGAACAACAATTTAACAAAGAACTCTATATAGCCGCTGTCTACTCGGAGAGTCTTTCCAGTGATTCAGCCGGCCTTTTCACCCCAGAGACACCGCGGCGCCTGGAAGTACGGGTGCTCGCCAAAAGCCTGCCCGCGCGCCGTTTCCGCAACCAGTGGATGGAAAGTATCGCCATCAATAACCGCGGTGACACCCTGAGCAGTCAGGCGGAGGATATGGTGACCTTCGCCAACCTGTTTAAAGGCCGCCTACACCGCGGGGACCAGTTAGCCATCGATTTTGCTGCCGACAGCGGTATCACCTCGGTTTCCCTAAATGGCATTACCCTCGGTGAGATAGCCAATCCGGATTTCTTCAATACCCTGCTGCGCGCCTGGATTGGCCCTGTCCCCCCCTCGACAGATTTTCGTGACGGACTGCTCTCTGCCGGAAATATTCCCGACTCCCTGCGCTCCACTTTTGAGAGCCTAGAGCCCAGCAGCGAGCGGATCGCCGAGCTGCAGTTGAAGTTGATTAGCCAAGAGGAAGCCCTGGCGGCGGCGCAGGCACCACAGAAAGAGGAGGAGCTATCCAAGCCCACACTGGTTGAGGTGGATCTCGCCCCGCCCACCATGACTCTGACTCCGGCAAGCTCCGAAGTGTTGGAGGTGGCCGAGCAAATCACAGAGCAGGTAGCTCAGACTGAAGCCACCGATGGGCTCTCACAGACAGAGGAAGCCCCCCTGCAGCAGGAAAACGAAAGTAGCGGCGAGCCTATCCAACTAGCCGCAAACGGCCCCGAGGATATAGCGCTGGCAGAAATGGATGAGGAGTTTGAGGAGGAAGAAGAGGCCCCCCTAACCGCCGGTATGATCTTGGCTCGCCAAATTTACACTTCCAACCTACTGCGCCACACCTACCGTCATATTCGCTATCCGAAACGCGCCCAGGAGCGGGGCCAGGAAGGTAGTGTGCGCCTGAATGTGGTTATTAACACCCGCGGCGAAGTAGAGGAGATTCAGGCAGTGCAAGAATCCCGCTTTGGAACTCTCAACCGTGAAGCTCGCGCTGCGGTAGAGAGAGCGGCGCCATACCCCGCAGTACCCTCCCAGCTGGGCGAGGAGACTTTCAGCTTCTCACTGCCGATTACCTTCAATCTACCCGACTGACCCACTCTTTCGCAAAAGCCCCACTCTGTGGGGCTTTTTACTAAGAAATTTCGCTAAATTTGTAACTCCTAACCAAATTAGCCAAGCCACCATCTGCCGCAATCCATCCGCCGCTAAACGCAGCCCTCTTGCCCAACCTTACTATCCCCTTTTACCATGTACGTTTGATACAACTGTACAAAATTTAGCCAAAAGAGCCGAAATGAAAAAACTATTACTACCTTTCGCTATTGCAGGCATTCTCGCCGGCACCCAGCTGTCACTAACAGCCCACGCCCACGATCACAGTGGCTCCAGCCACCATAAGGCCACTGCTGAACAGCAGCAGCTCACTTCCGGTATCGACCTCACCGCGATGGATACTAGTGTTCGCCCACAGGATGACTTCTTCGCCTATGTAAACGGCACCTGGCTAAAGAACACCGAAATTCCAGCAGATAAATCCCTCTGGGGCGGCTTTACAACCCTGAGAGACAAAAGCACAGAACAAGTTAAAACACTGATCATGGAGGCCAGTAAAGGCGCCAACAGCAAAGATGCCAAGCAGATCGGTGACCTCTACAACAGCTTTATGAATGAAAAGCTGATTGAAAAGAAAGGCATTACCGCTGTCTCCTCCGAACTCGCCAAAATCGACGCAATTAAGACCCGCAAGGATCTGACCAACTATTTCGCCTACGCTGATATCGCCGGCTACGACGTACCCTTCGGTGGCGGCATCTACCAAGACCTGAAAGAGGTCGAGAACTATATTTTCTACCTGTGGCAGGCCGGCCTGGGTATGCCCGACCGCGACTACTATTTCGAAGATACCGAGAAGAGCAAGGGGCTGCGCAAGGCCTATAAAGAGTATCTGGTAGAAATCCAAAAGTTAGGCCAGCTGGATAATGCCGAAGCGTTCTCCAAGAAAATCTTCAAGCTGGAAGAGAGCCTCGCCAAGTATCACCGTACACGCCTTGACAACCGCGACCCCGAAAAGTATTACAACAAGAAATCCGCTGCGGAGCTGAAAAAGCTGATGCCCGCAGTTGACTGGAACAGCTACCTAAGCACAGCCAAACTGGCCAAGGCTGACAGCTTTATTGTGGGCCAGCCCGAGTACCTGGAAGCCGCTAATCAGATCATTGTCGACACCGATATGGCCACCTGGAAGCGCTACCTGAAGGTCAAGGTACTTTCCGCCATGGCGCCTTACATGCACAGTGAGATTGCCCAGGCACATTTCGATTTTTACAACACCAAACTCCACGGCGTAGAGCAGATGGAACCCCGCTGGAAGCGCGGCACCCAGTTTGTGAATGGCGCAGTGGGTGAGCTGGTCGGCAAGCGCTACGTTGAAAAGTACTTCCCACCGGAAGCTAAAGCGCGTATGACTGTGCTGGTGGACAACCTGAAAGCCGCCTACCGTGAATCCATCGAGTCCTTGGAGTGGATGGGTGAGGACACCCGCAAACAGGCATTGTTTAAGCTGGAAAACTTCACCACCAAGATTGGCTACCCGGACAAGTGGCGTGACTACTCCGCCCTCAAGGTAGATGCCGATAACCTGGTGGGCAATGTGCTGGCAGCCAATATGTTTGAGGCCAGTTATGATCGCAACAAACTGGGCAAGCCCATCGACCGCGGTGAGTGGGGCATGAGCCCACAGACCGTGAATGCCTACTACAACCCGGCAATGAACGAGATCGTGTTCCCCGCAGCAATTCTGCAACCGCCATTCTTTAATATGAATGCCGACGATGCAGTGAACTACGGCGGTATCGGTGGTGTGATCGGCCATGAAATCGGTCACGGCTTCGATGACAAGGGCAGTAAATTCGATGGCAAAGGCTACCTAAATAACTGGTGGACTGACTCTGACCGCAATAACTTTGAGAGCCTAACCAGTAAGCTGGTCTCCCAATACGACGCCTACGAACCCTTAGAAGATGAACACATCAACGGCAAGCTGACTCTGGGTGAAAACATCGGCGACTTGTCCGGCCTCGGCATCGCCTATAAAGCCTACAAAATGTCCCTGAACGGTAAAAAAGCACCGGTCATCGACGGTTTCACCGGTGATCAGCGCGTATTTATGGGCTGGGCACAGGTTTGGCGTAGCAAGATCCGCGATGAAGCTCTGAGCGGCCGTATGAAGGTGGATACCCATTCTCCTGCGGAGTACCGAGTGAAAGGGGTCCTCCCCAATATCGAAGCTTTCTACGAAGCTTTTGATATTAAAGAAGGTGACGGTATGTACCTGCCGAAAGAGGAGCGCGTGAAGATCTGGTAATCGCTGGCAATAATCCTGCCATCTGTTACCGGCTTTCCGCTCTACCGGCCGCCCCCGCGGCCGGTTTCTCTCAATATTTTCCTCGAAGTTTCCCTCTCTCCTAATATTTCCTCATTCTTGTACCATCCATTTCATCAACACTACAGGATGGACAAATCTTTGCCGCAATAGCTTAAGATGGATGGCGTGCTTTCATAAGAGATACCACCAATGGCCCATCGCACCCAGTTCCAACTGCTTGCCAGCCGCCGCTTTCTGCCCTTCTTTATCACCCAGTTTTTAGGTGCCTTTAACGATAACGTATATAAAAATGCGTTGATCGTGATGATCGCCTTTCGCTTGGTGGAAAGCGAAGCCAATGCTCTAATTAATATCGCCGCCGGCCTGTTTATTCTGCCGTTTTTCCTATTTTCCGCCTCTGCAGGTCAGTTGGCGGACAAATTTGATAAGAGCCGCTTAATTAGACTGATCAAGCTGGGAGAGATCGTTATTGGCTCCCTCGGTATAGGTGCGCTTTATAGTGGCAGTAATCTGCTCTGCCTTGCCGTTTTGTTCCTGCTCGGAGTGCAGTCCGCCTTCTTTGGCCCGGTGAAGTACGCCATCCTGCCACAATCCTTGAAACGCTCTGAACTGGTCGGTGGTAACGCCCTGGTAGAGATGGGTACTTTTGTTGGTATCCTCGCCGGCACCATTGTGGGCGGCCTACTCGCCGGACTGACCGGGCAAGGGGAACACGGTCTCTTCTACCTCAGCCTGATTATTATGGGGGCCGCGATATTCGGCTACTCGGCAAGCCGCTGGATTCCTCAAAGTCCAGCGCCCTCGCCAAATTTGCATATCAACCCAAACCCCATCACCCAAACCAACAAAATCCTGCGCACTACTGCCAAAACCCCATCAATTTTCTATGCCATTATCGGCATCTCCTGGTTTTGGCTATTGGGCGCGGCTTATCTGACGCAGATACCCAGTTTTACGAATAATGTACTGGGGGGAGATGAATCCCTTGTCACCCTATTGTTGTGTGCCTTTACCGTCGGTATTGCCCTGGGCTCCATGCTGTGCGAGCGCTTATCCAACGGCCATATCGAATTGGGCCTAGTGCCACTGGGTGCCGCCGGTCTCACCATTGCCGGAATCGCCCTTTCCAGTGCTGGGGGGAGCTTTCAGGAACTGCAAGAGCCCACCTTAAGCGCTTTCTTCAACAGCAATGGCGCCCTCACTATTCTTACCTGCATCGTATTGTTAGGTATTTTTGGTGGCCTCTACATTGTGCCTCTCTACGCTATGATGCAAGACCGATCGCCTCGAGAAATTCGCGCACAGATTATCTCGGTCAACAATATTCTTAACGCGCTGTTTATGGTTGTTTCAGCGCTGCTGGGTATTTTGTTCCTGAATATCCTAGGAGCCACGATTCCACAGTTTTTCCTGGTCATCGCCCTGATGAACGCCGCCGTGGCTATCTTTGTATTCACCAAGGTTCCCGAATTCGCGATGCGTCTACTTATCTGGATGCTCTCCCACACAATGTATCGGGTTAAGCATCAAGGGTTAGAGCAGATTCCCGCAGAGGGACCAGCCCTGATCGTGTGTAACCATGTAAGTTATGTGGATGCCCTACTGTTAGCCGGCGCCGTACGCCGCCCAATACGCTTTATCATGTATAAGCCGATTTACGAAATCCCGGTACTGCACTTTATCTTCCGCACTGGGCGCGCCATTCCCATCTGCTCCAAGTCACGGGATCCTGCAGGCTATGATCAGGCATTCAAGGACATTGAGCAGGGTTTGCAAGATGGTGACCTGCTATGTATTTTCCCAGAGGGGCAACTCACTAAAGACGGAGAGATGCAACCGTTTAAAGCCGGCATTGAAAAAATCCTTGCGCGCACCCCTGTGCCAGTAATCCCCATGGCCCTGCGCGGACTTTGGGGCAGCTTCTTCAGTCATAAAGGTGGACACGCCTTCACCACCCTGCCAAAGCGCTTCTGGTCCAAAGTCAGTGTCGTGGCAGGCGCTCCGATTGAAGCGCCTGAAGCCAAGGTAGAGGCATTACACGATGAGGTACTGGAGTTGCGCGGGGAATTAAAATAGATCAACACATATTTTGGGGCTGGGATAACACCAGCCCTGTCATCAAAACCCTTACGCGCCAGGATATTTGACCAGACCAAGGCTACTGTAGTCTTACTGCTGTCCTATGCTTAACCAAACTTCCTTCAATGTAACCCCATCTTCAGAACCTTATAAAGCACGATGACCGAATACGGGTCTAACAAGGAATATTCGCAGCATCACTCAACAAATATGAATCCCCGACTGATAACCAATCAGATATAGGCTGTCTCATGTAAGGAAGTGGCAATGGCTCGACAGAATCAGTTTCAGCTATTGGGAAAACGCCGCTTCCTCCCCCTATTCCTTACTCTGATCACTGTCTATTTCAACAACAATATCTTCAGAAATGCTCTCTTAGTTATTCTCGCTTTCCAGCTGGCAAAAAACGAAGCCAATACTCTGATCAATCTGGCAACCGCACTTTATCTTTTACCTTTTTTCCTGTTTTCTATCACAGCGGGACAATTGGCAGATAGGTTCGATAAAAGCAAATTTATTAGGCTGATTAAGCTGCTAGAAATCCCCATTGTACTTCTGGGGGCTGTTGCGCTGTATGCCAACAGTAAGATGCTAAGCTTCTTAGTTTTATTCCTATTAGCAACCCACGAGACTTTCTACGGCCCTGCCCGCTATGCAGTTATGCCCCAACACCTGAAACGAAAAGAACTGATGGGTGCTAATGGGTTGGCACAAATGGCAATTTTTGCTGGCAGCCTTAGCGGTGCAATCGTAGGCGCTCTACTCGCAGATTTTATCAAGCCGGGACAACATGGGGTTTTATATCTTAGCCTTGTCATGTCTGGTATCGCAGTTTTCGGTTATTTAAGCAGCCGCGCAATACCTCCAGCACCACCATTGTCACCCCGCTTAAAAGTGAATTGGAACCCAGTAAATCAAACTCTGAAAATTTTACAGCAAACAATGAAGAACCCTTCGGTTTTTTATTCCATCATCGCCTGCTCTTGGTTTTGGCTAATCAGCACAACTTTTATTGCGCAAATTCCCAGTTTCACCAAAAACACACTGGGCGCCAGCGAACCCGTGGTTACCCTGATGATTTGCTGCTTAACAATTGGTATTTCGCTTGGATCCCTTATGTGCAATACCTTATCTCGAGGCCGCATTACACTTGGCATAGTACCCATCGGTGGCCTTGGAATAACTCTGGGCGGGCTTGGTCTGGGTTTTAGCGCACTAGGTTTTCATACTATATCTGGAGCATCCATATCTGAATTTATAATGAGCGACAACGCAGTTTCAATTTTGCTCTATACAGTATTGGTGGGTTTCTCCGGGGGGATCTTTATCGTGCCACTCTACACCATCATTCAAGACCGGGCAGAAAAGCAAATACGTGGACAAATTCTTGCACTGAACAATATGTCCTACGCCTTATTCGTTGTCATAATCTCAATAGTCAATATTATATTGCTAGATGCGGCAAAGATATCTATCACCCAACTTATAATATTCCTTGCAATTTTAAACCTCCTTGCATTGATTTTTATCTGTTTCAAATTACCCGAGCTGTTAGTACACCTAACCACCTGGGCCTATACAAATATCGTAGCTCGAGTGCAAGGAGAAAACTTGAAACTGATACCAGAACAAGGAGCCACTCTCATCATCTGCACGTCCATGAATTACCGGGCACCTCTAATCCTATATGAGATAATACCGCGCCCCGTTCGTTTTATATTACCGCAGTCATTATTCAATCATAAATTAATACGCTTTTCCCTTAGCAATGGGGGTACACAACCTATAATTTACAACTCAGAAAAAACAGAAAAGAATATCAACCTTCTCAACGAAATAGAAAACGCAACAAAAAAAGAGGAACTTTTGTGTCTATTTATAGACAAGCAAGATCATTCAAGTTCAATCATGAAAAGAAGAAAACAGTTATGGGGCATATTTAAGAATCATAAAGTTCCCATTATTCAAACTCTATTGCAGATCAAGAAGACAAAAAGCCAGTTAAGCAGAAGAACATTATTAACCTTAAAAAACATTTACAAAGACGACGATATTTAAAAAGAAAACCTACAAAGACAGCCTCACCATTTAAGGATAAAGACCTCAAAAACCACAACTACTCTTTTACAATAACAATCAACACTATAAAACCAGATTCCATCTACTAGTTGGCAGCAGTTCCTTCTACTCTCCAAGCATCCACTGATTCAGCTTTACCCTATGCTATTAGTTACTCACTTTTGCACTGATACAATGGTTTAGTCACTGGATTTGTTCAAGGGAAGCAACCTAACTAAAGAAAGGCGCCAATGGCCCAGCAAAACCAATTCACCCTTTTTACCAAGCGCCGCTTCCTGCCACTGTTTCTCTCACTGATCAGCGCTGCCTTCAACGACAATATTTTCAAAAATGCACTCCTGGTGATGCTGGCATTTCGTCTGGCGGAGTCCGAGGCTAATGCCTTAATCAATCTCGCAACGGGCTTTTATATACTGCCGTATTTTCTCTTTTCGGTAACGGCCGGCCAGCTAGCGGATAAATATGACAAGAGCCGAATTATCAGGATATTGAAGTTAGCGGAAATATTTTTTGTCTTGCTGGGAGCCTATAGCCTTATTTATAACAACCAGATCCTGAACTTTATTGTGTTGTTTTTAATGGCAACACACACCGCTATATTCAGCCCTGTGCAGTATGCCCTACTACCCCAACACCTCAAGCGCAGCGAGTTGATGGGAGGCAATGGATTGGCACAGATGGCTTCCTTTGCCGGGGTGTTAGTCGGGACTATTGCCGGTACCCTACTCGCCGGTTACACAAAACCAGGCCAACCGGGACTGGAGGAATTGGGAGCCATCATGGTTGTGATAGCCGTCTTAGGCTATCTTGCCAGCCGAATGATCCCACAAGCACCTCCCCCGACCCCAGACTTGCGCATCGACTGGAACCCCGTATCCCAAGCTTGGCGTATAATGCGGCTAACGGTTAAGAATCGATCAGTTTTTTACGCTATTCTCGCCTGTTCCTGGTTCTGGCTGGTCAGTTCAGCCTATCTGGCACAGGTGCCCAGCCTCACCAAGAATGTACTAGGCGCGAGCGAGCCAGTTATCACCATTATTCTGTGCTGCCTATCCATTGGTGTGGCGGCGGGCTCCCTGATGTGCGAAGCACTCTCCAGAGGGCGCATCACATTTGGCATAGTACCTATCGGCGCCTTGGGGATCACTCTAGGTGGGCTGGGCCTCGGTATAACCACTGCACAGTTTGACACCTTGTCCGGGGCATCTATCAGCGAATACCTGCAAAGTGATGGCGCTTATGCCGTACTCATATATACCGCTTTACTGGGCATATTTGGCGGTATTTTCATCGTACCGCTTTATACAATCATGCAGGACAGGACCGACTACGCTGTGCGTGCGCAAGTCCTATCCCTAAACAATGTTTTAAACGCCCTATTTATTGTACTGATCTCGCTGCTTAGTATTTTTTTCCTCGATGTACTGAAAATTACAATTCCGCAGCTATTTATCCTGATGGCTCTGGTGAACTGTACAGTAATGGCTTTATTGTTTTTCAAACAACCAGAATTTATTGTGCACTTACTCGTGTGGCTTTCCTCGCATCTATTCGCCCGTACCTCCTACGGAGAACTCAAGCACATTCCCGCCACAGGAGCTGCATTGCTAGTCTGCAGCCCAGCAGCCCGGCTGGCGCCCCAACTGCTTATGGATACTCTGCTGAGGCCGATTCGCTTTATTCTGCCCCAGGGGTTTAATCAATTTCCTTTGCTGCGATTTATTTTTAACAATTACAGTCTTGCGCCCATTTTTTACGACGCAACAAGAGAGAAAGAGAAGTTCACAGCGGAAATACGTCGAGCTGTAGGGAATGGTGAATTAATCTGCTTCTTTCCCGTTAAAGATTACTGTGACAGTGAATTTACTGATATTGAAAGACAACTAAAGGAGGTCTTAACGCATACGGCCACCCCCATATTCCCCCTTACTCTGAAGGGATTGCACGATGAGGTTTCAGGCAGCCCCAATCATAAAAAAATGCGCTTTTTCCCCAAAGTACATATCAGCGTAGGGCAGCCTATTGCAGCGAAGGATATAAACAAATCAGCCTTAGCTGAGTAACTCAGAAAAAGTGTTACTTAATTCATCGATTTAACCAGCAGCCACTAACCACCAGTAAAAAATGTGCCTTATTCAAACCCCAAATTCAGAGTTTAATCGCGCTCAAGTCCAGCAACAGCTGCGAACTCCACACCCAAATAGGGTAATTGGCATATTCAGATTCTAAGTGGAGCTTCTTTAGCAAAAAATACCCGCTTCTAGGAGCGGGTATTTTCAATACTTTCAGGCTGTGTTTTATTAAGCAACCTTAGCTGGAGCCTTAGTAGAAGCACTCCCCTTTCTCATCAGCCAAAGCGCTCCGATAAGCACCAAGGCTTGCAAGCCAATCCCCTGCCAAGTTGGGTAAATACCCAGCCAGTCGAAGCTAAACTGCACCGGCAGCGGTGAAATACCAATCCAGGCTGCCTCCTGCAACGCGGCAATTGCCTTGCCTGCCAGTACGAATGACAGTGCCAGCAATACATAAGTGGTCACGCTGAAGAATTTACCGATCGGCAGGCTCACCGAGTAACGCACTAGGGCAAAACCAATCACCGCCAGTAAAACTACACCAGTGCCAATCCCTGTCCACAAAGTGCCATAATGACCTGCAGAAGTCTGCGCCAGTAGAGATTGATAGAACAGGATGGTCTCGAAGATCTCACGGTAAACTGCGATAAATGCCAGCCCTGTAATACCCCAAAGGGCACCGGTATTCAGGCTACGGTTGATGCTTTCACGGATATATTTCTGCCACTCGTCCGCTTGTGTTTTGCTATGCATCCAGAAGCCCACATAGAAGAGCACTACCGCGGCCAGCAAGGCGGCCACGCCCTCCATCACCTCACGACCGGCGCCACTAATGGTGATCAGTGTTTGCGCCGCAATCCAGGTGGCAAAGCCGGCGGCAAAGGCACCGACCCAGCCCACATGCACAAATTTGAGGGCATCGCGACGGCCAGTTTTTACCAGGATGGTAGTCAGAGCAATCACCACCAACAGCGCCTCCAACCCTTCACGCAGAAGAATCACCAGACTGGCAATAAATAGAGCAGCACCAGACAGGTTGCCCTCCTGCATTAGCGACTCCGCTTGAGCTAGTTGCTGCAGGATTGTCTCAATCTGCGCCCGAACCTGTTGGGGATCGCTATCGGCATGGAGTTGCGCGCGCAATCCCAGCAACTCACGCTCAGTGGCCAAGCGTAGGTCTGCATCCAGAGAATTCAGGGAATTTTCCGCCATCTCAAAACCATCGAGATAGGCGCTGATAGCCAGTGTGCGAGCTTTGGCGAAGTCGCCCTGTTGATAAGCCAGCAGCGACGCCTGTAACTGTGTGCGCGCCACATCAATGGGAGAGCCGCCTACCGAAGCCTCTGCGGTAAACAGCACACTCGGATCAGCGCGTAGTGCCGCCACCGTCTGCGAGGAGATTTCCGGACGATCATTGCGCAGCACCTGTGGGCTATACATCACCATATCTTGCAAGCTAGGTTTCATTTCCGCAGCCGGGTCGCTTTCACCGGCAAATGCCAAGCCACCCACGTAAAAAGCGAGAGACCAGCGCTGCTGCTCGGTGAGGTTAGCAAATGCAGTCATGGCGGTGCCATCAATACCATTGCTGATCGCATCGTAAAGCCCCAACAGAGAACGATTATCAGCGCGCTCGCGCTCATGGAAATTGGTCGGCGCAGGCTCCAGATTCGCCGCCAAGAGGCCGTCGCCGTGGCCCTCCACACCGTGACACGCAATACACTGGGCCTGATAGAGCGCGAGAGTCTCTTCAGTACTGACTAATCCACTTGGCAGTGATAATGCCGGAGCAATAGCTAGCAACCCCTGGCGCAAACTGGCTGTGTGTACCTGCACTTCATCAATATCCGCTTTGCGCTGGATCGCCGCCTGTAAAGCCTGGGCCTCTGCGCGAATAACACTGGCCTCGGTGGAATCTTTTAGCTGCTGCCCACGGTCGATCAGCAGACCGGCGAACTCCTCCATTTCAGCATATTCGTCGGCATTGATGATCTTGCCTCCGGCCACAGCCTCCGGGTAATCAACGCCAATATACTCCGCCATTTGCATCAACTGGCGCAGTTCCTGCTCTGAGCCCCCCCCCTGCTGGGCCTGGGCGGGGATAATCGAAATGGCCAGCAACGCTAAAAACAAGCGAGCCAGATAGTGGGAAAGGCGCATGGAGTGTCCTTTTCAGTTGCTACAAACAATATTCGTTATGGAGCGCACAATATTATTGATAATCATTCTCATAATAAACCCCATGCTTAAACTCACCTATATTCATTGAGTTGAAAAAGCCTTGCTTTTTATATTGCCCACAATTAAATTGTGCACAACTTAAAAAGCGGAGCACACCATGACAGACCTTTACTCAATCCCCGTAAAGACCGCCAGCGGCGAAACCACTTCCCTTGAGAACTACAAGGGCAAACTGATCCTTGTGGTAAACACTGCCAGCAAGTGTGGATTCACCAAGCAGTACAAAGGACTCGAAGCCCTCTACGATCAATATAAAGACCGCGGCCTAACCGTGCTTGGCTTCCCCTGTAACCAGTTCGGCAAACAGGAACCCGGCAGTGACGATGAAATCCAAGAGTTCTGTGAACTGAATTTTGGCGTCAGCTTTCCCGTTTACGCCAAACTCGATGTCAATGGCCCCACGGCTCACCCACTGTTTGTGGAGCTGAAGAAAAGAGCACCGGGCCTCCTTGGCACCGAAGGCATCAAGTGGAACTTCACCAAATTCCTGATCAGTAAGGATGGCAAGGAAATTAAACGCTACGCCCCAAAAGACACCCCTGAGTCCCTGCAGGAAGAAATCGAGCGGATGTTGTAACTGTGATTTGCGACGAAGATTCCGAGCTGGCTCTCAACCGCCAGCTCTGTTTTGCCCTCTACGCTGCCTCCAGGGCTATGACGAAAGCCTATCAGCCCATGCTGCAAGACCTGGGCATCACCTACCCCCAGTACCTTGTGTTGATGGTGCTCTGGGAGTGGGCACGTGAAGATGAAAACTGCGAAGTCGAAAAGGACGGAAAGGATAATGAGAGAAGCCTCGGCGCTCTCGGGCAGCGCTTGATGCTCGATTCAGGCACTCTCACCCCCCTCTTGAAGCGCATGCAGGAACATGGACTGGTAGAGAGAAAACGCGCTCCATGGGATGAACGGGTCACTCTAGTGGCTGCCACTAGTGCTGGTCTGGCATTAAAGCCCCGGGCCAAGCAGTGGGTGCAGCAAAACATCCAAAACTCAGCCATTACTCGTACTGAGGTGAAACAGCTTCACGGTGACCTCTGGCAATTTCTAAACAAGCTGGAAGGTAGCAATCCCATAGGGACTGCAAAGTAGAAACATTATTTTCCTCATCGCCCCCGGGAACCTTCATCCTTGGGGCAAACACCCTAAGAGAGAAAACAAGCCAACAAATAGCACAATTATTAGGACGCAATTACCCGTAAAAAACGATTTGAATGAATATTTAGGATAAGCATTGACCTCAAGCTTAAAAAACCTCCATAATATGCGAAATCCAGTCCGCTGCCGGTATCGCCACACATGAAGACTGACAACTGTACTTTTCAGCCTCGCCATTTCGCCCTAGCTTCCTCGCTACGACTGCCCTTGCGCGGCATATAATTTTTCTCCCCCCCACCCTCAACAGAATTCCCAACTTTATTTGGACGTTGCGTAGACAGCGGCGAAGCCCCTTGTTTAGCCTCGAAACAAATAAGGAGAAAAAACAGAAATGAGCACCAAAAAAGATAAGTTAGTCATTTTTGATACCACTCTGCGCGATGGAGAGCAGAGTCCCGGCGCCTCTATGACCAAAGAGGAGAAGGTGCGCATAGCCCGTATGCTGGAACGCATGCGTGTAGATGTGATTGAAGCTGGCTTCGCCATTGCCAGCCCCGGAGATTTTGAAGCTGTTCAGGCGGTTGCCGAAGCCGTGACCGAGTCTCGTATCTGCAGCCTCGCGCGCGCCGTCAACGCCGATATAGTGCGCGCCGGAGAGGCCCTGAAAAAAGCCAACGCCTCGCGTATTCACACATTTATCGCCACCTCCCCAATTCATATGCAATACAAGCTGCAGATGGATCCGGAGGATGTGCTGCAGCAAGCGGTGAAAGCCGTAAAGACCGCGCGCCAGTTTACCGACGATGTTGAATTCTCTCTGGAGGATGGCAGTCGCTCTGAACCGGAGTTTATGTATCGTATTATCGAGGCGGTGATCGCCGCTGGTGCCGGCACTATCAATATCCCCGATACTGTCGGTTATGGTGAACCGGGCGAGTACGGTGCCATGTTCCGCCGGGTTATCGAGAGTGTCCCCAACTCCGACAAAGCCATCTTTTCTACCCACTGTCACAACGACCTGGGTCTGGCGGTGGCCAACTCCCTGTCCGCCGTTATGAACGGCGTACGCCAGGTAGAGTGCACCATCAACGGCTTGGGTGAGCGCGCCGGCAACGCCTCTCTGGAAGAAATCGTGATGGCGGTACAGACCCGCCAGGATCTCTACCCCGTACACACCGGCATCGACACCAGCCATATTGTGCCCACCTCACGCATGGTCTCGTCGGTAACCGGCTTCCCGGTACAACCCAACAAGGCCATTGTCGGTGCCAACGCCTTCGCCCATGAGTCCGGCATCCATCAGGACGGGGTACTCAAACATCGCGAAACCTACGAAATCATGCGTGCCGAAGATGTGGGTTGGGGGCAAAACCGCCTGGTGCTCGGTAAACATTCCGGCAGAGCCGCGGTTCGTGCCCGCTATGAGGAGCTGGGCATCGCCTTTAGTGATGGCGAAGAGTTCCAACTGGTATTCCAGCGCTTTAAGGAACTGGCCGATAAGAAGCACGAAATTTTCGACGAGGACCTGCACTCTCTGGTGGCCCTGCGCGAGGAACCCGCCGAGCGCTTCAAGCTGCTCGACCTGGACGTACGCACTAAAATCGGCAGTGCGCCACAAGCCTTTATCGAACTATCCATCGATGGTGTGCCCCACCAGACTGAGGCTCAAGGCGGCGGACCGGTAGATGCCACTTTCAAAGCTATCGAGCATATCGTGGATAGTGGCGCAGACTTAAAACTGTATTCCGTCAACGCCGTCACTCAGGGAACAGATTCCCAGGGCTCTGTCACCGTGCGATTGGAGAGAGATGGCCGTCTGGTCAATGGTGTTGGCGCCGATACCGATATTTTGATTGCCTCGGCACAAGCCTACATGGATGCGTTAAACTTGCTCGCCATCAGTGAGAGTAAGAAACAGGGCGTGTAAGTGAACGAGCTGCAGCGAGCGGAATATCTATCGGTACTGGGTATAGCCAGCTATGTGCCGCGCTTTGTATTACCGCTCGCTCCCGAGCCCCGCCAGGCCAAGCTGCCGCCGGCGGAGCCTGATACCGCTACTGACCAGCCGCTGCCATTAGCTAGCAACCCCCTGCCGCAGTCTGCGGCACAGATTATTGACGCACCGGCAACCAAAGAGCGTGATACTGTCGCGGCGGAGATCAACGCACTAACTAGCTCGACAAATGTACAGGCTCCGGTAAAACCTACTATTGCCATACCGGTGGCAGCGCCGAGCCAGCAAGTGAAACCCTTTGTGCTCAACTGCTGGCGTCTCGGCGAAACCCTGCTGGCAGTAGACAGCCACGAGCCCGGTGCCGCACTGCCACTGGAGTCTCTGTTCGGCAATATCGTTCGAGCGCTTAACTGGCACGAGCTACCGCGCCAGCAAGAGCGTCTGCATTGGCCAATGGCAGAAAACCGCTTCGGCCCGGCGGCAGACGCCTCGGAGGCCCGCGATACCTTTTCCAGTTGGCTGGAGGCCTCCTGCTCGCGCTATCCAGTGCGGTCGATCTGGTTGATGGGGCAAGAAGCACAGGAATTCTGTACACCTCAGCCCCTGGAAAGCGATATCAACCACTGGGATGGTATACGCATCCTTTCCATCCCCAGTCTGTCGCAACTGCTACAACAGCCGCAACGCAAGCGCGAACTCTGGCAGCTGCTGCGCAAAGCCTATCCCGCAGAGACCCGCGCTCAATGATGTTGTCCAACACCAAATTGGATTTACGTCTCGCCGAGGAGACTGACTGTGCCGCTCTGGCCAATCTGGCGCTCAGTGCCCACAGCCACCCCTGGAGTGAGACACAATATCTGCAAAGCCTAAAAGACGGGCACCAGTGCTGGCTTCTCAGCAGTGGCAATGAGACTGTCGCCTGCTGTGTAATCAGCCAGCTGTTTGACGAAGCGGAAATTCTCGATGTGGCCGTGGTACCCCAGTGGCGCCGGCATGGCTTGGCGGAAACGCTGTTGCGCCGCCTTATCGACGAGCGACACAAAGATATCCGGCGGCTATTGCTGGAGGTGCGGGCCTCCAATCTCGCCGCGCAGTCACTCTATCGCAAACTGGGTTTTTCTGAGGATGGCTTGCGCAAGAATTACTATCCCGCGGAAAACGGCAAACGCGAGAATGCTGTACTCATGAGCCTCGCCCTGGCAGAGCCGCAACCGTAGCTTAAAACAGTCAGCGGGCGTTTTTGGCCCAAATTTCTCGCCGTGCCATCCCACGCAGTTTTCCGCAGGGGATGCTGCCGAACCATATCTTCATTGCCTGAGCAGTATCAGAAAATCTGCCCAAACAACCGATTTGTTGGAAAGAGTTATCGAATGTCGCTATCTAAAAGCAGTCCCTCACTCCTAGAAGGCTCGGTTTCCGGCCACCTGCAGAGACTGGCTCTGCCCATGGTGTGGGGTATCCTCGCGGTAATGTCCTTCAATATCGTGGATACCTATTTTGTCTCACAGCTGGGCAGTGCCCCTCTAGCGGCTATGAGCTTCACCTTCCCGGTTGTAATGGTCATCAACAGTTTCTCCATTGGTCTCGGCGCCGGCACCTCCTCCGCGGTAGCCCGTGCCTACGGTGCCGGAGATGTAGGGAATGTGCGCAGATTAGTAACAGACGCCTCAGTATTGGCGCTCCTCATTTCTCTGCTGATTACTGTCGCCGGCTTGTTGAGCATTCGCCCTCTGTTTTCCCTGCTCGGTGCCAGCGAAGAGCTGATGCCACTGATTGAGGACTACATGGTGCCCTGGTACATCGGCACCATCTTCGTGATAGTCCCCACCATTGCCCTTTCGGCTCTGCGCGCTATCGGCAACAGCGCGCTGACCGGTCGAATCATGGTGGGGGTGGCCCTGTTCAATGTGATCCTCGATCCTATTCTGATTTTCGGCCTGCTAGGGTTTCCCCGGCTGGAATTACAGGGCGCAGCGATCGCCACTGTCATCGTGCGCGCCATCAGTTTCTTCTTCGCCTTCTATTATTTGATCCGCCGGGAAAATCTTGTGGCCGCGCCCCAATGGCACTTCGGTACCCTAGTCGAATCCTGGCGCAAAGTCCTCGCCGTGGGGCTGCCGGCGGTACTCACCAATGTCATTATCCCCATGGCCGGCGGTGTTGTAGTAGCACTGGTGGCCGTACACGGCGACGAGGCTGTGGCCGGACTCGGCGTGGCACTGCGTATCGAGCCAGTCGCCCTGATTATTTTTTATGCACTTTCTGCAGTCGTCGGCCCCTTTATGGGACAAAACGCCGGGGCCGGCAACACCGACCGGCTGCGGGAAACCGTCAGTGTATTGGCACGTTTCTGCCTGATACTGGGGACGGGGTTGGCGGTGCTGCTTTATTTGATCGGCGAGCCAGTAGTGCGCCTGTTCAGCGACTCCCCAGAAGTTATCGCCGTGGCTGTCGCCTACCTGAGCCTGGTGCCGTTTAGCTATGCCGGTTACGGTTTTGTAATGTCGGCCAATGCCGCCTTCAACGGCCTGGGTCGGCCATTGCCTGCAACCATGATCTCTTTCTTGCGGGTACTCGGTATCTATCTCCCCCTAGCGTGGGTCGGCAACTATTTCTGGGGCATGACCGGATTGTTTGCCGCTACCGCCGCATCCAACCTGTTGCTTGGCGCCCTATCCTGGTGGTGGCTGCGCCACGATACCAGCAAGCGCAGTGCGGAAGTCGACACAACAGAACCCCTATCGGCCAGTTAATTTCAGTTCAGGAAAACGCAAGCGACAGCCTCATTGCGCAACTCTCCCGTCCATGAGGCTGCCTCTTGTTCAACTTTACAGCGCTGTATTTGGCTCTGCCGCACTTCATAATGAATTATCCGCCACACTAGTGAGCTTGCATATTACTTCCCACTTTGCACGTTAGTTTCAGCCGTGGCCGAACCCAGAGTCCGGTCACGCCTACTTACTCCGCAGCAAGGACGGTGATTTATGCAAGAAAAGGAAAGTGCATCGCTTCGCTGGCAACTGTGGCGCAACACAGTCCTGTCAGCTCTACTCTCGACCCTGGTTTCAACAAGCCTAATGGGCTGCGATCAGGACGACCCCGATACCCCTCCAAAAGATGATTCCGGAGATAATGGCGGCGGTAACAACGGGAACCACGAGCCCTGGATTCTGAACACCACTGGCGTCCGCGCACCCTATATCTACGAAAGCGATAGCAACGAACAGGTATTGGTGAACATCCAGAGTGTGGAGTCAGTCATGGTGGACGGCAAAGATTACACTCTGGTAACGGCGACAGGTATCCCCGATTACGAAACCGAAATCACCGACAACCTATACGGTTGGCTGATCAATCGCCCCAAGGCCGCCACTGATTTCGTCAGCGGTAGCCCCATTGTGCAGGTTGGCGATGTCGTCAGCTTTGGCCAGGATATCGGCTACCGCAGTAACACGCAGAGTTGTGCTACGAGTGCGGGATACGGCTACTGGCCTCCCGGTCCCGTGTGCCCTGAGAACGTCTCTCACCAAGGCTACTTCCCACTGGCACCAGAAATGTCCGATGAAAACTGTGAAAGCGGGCTTGGAGCACAGGGCTACTGGGTCAACGGCACTTCCATCTATCAGTGGAGCGATGGCCAGGTAGTGGATGGCACTTGGCACACCTTGGCACCGGTGGCAGAAAAGTACGATGTAGATATCTGCGGAGGCCATGCGGCTAGGGGGGATTACCATCACCATTTTTACAGCCGCTGCCTGGCGGATCTGGTTGGGGACTCAGGCGGTACTCACTCCCCGATTTACGGCTTTACCGCCGATGGCTATCCCATCTACGGCCCCTGGGAAGCCGATGGAGAACTGGCCATAAGCAGCTGGGCCATTCGCAATTACGACGACCCCAGCGCACCGAGTGGTTGCGGCATAGCCGGGGAGCGCAGCTGCTTGTTGATCGATGAGTACGATTTCACTAAAGGCACTGAAGTACTAAACAATAGAGGCCCCAGTACCAGTGATATTTTCACTTCTCTATCGGGCAATACGTTTATTACCAGGTCTGGTTTTTTCTATGAGGATTATTATTGGGACAGCGTCCTTACTGCGCTCGGCGGTGCCTATCTGGATCAATACAACGGTCACAGCGATAGTGAACGCGGTTACCACTATCACCTCACCGTGACCCAGGCCGAAGACGGGCAGCTTATTCCAGCCTTTCCCTATACCTTCGGGCCGCGCTTCTACGGCAAGCTGGATAGCCAGACGATCGTCAGTGTCTGTTCCGATGAGGTCGGGGGCGGTACTCCGCCGGGGCCCCCACCAAGGTAAGCCGAAACACCTTAAGGTTTTGCATTTAATTTTATGCGCTGCTGCAATTAAACCGCGCTGCGGGATTCCCCCCAGCGTGGTTGGCAATCTCACCCCCACAACTGTCACTACGCTTGAAGACTATTCCCCAAGGCAAACTTTGCAAAATTTAACAGTATCGATCTCTGCCAGAGAGCGGCATCATATTTTTTCATCGCGTTAAAAAATCGGCAAAGGGGGAATGAATGACTTCCCCATATCCATTGGGGAGAAAGGTTTTTGCAGACATAGCCGCTTTCACGCAATGGTCTGTTTTAGTGCAATAGTGAAAGGCATTTCTCATCGGGAAAACCAGCTGTGCAAGCCCCCATATTGTCCATATTTTGTCCTCTTTTCTTCAGTACTTTCAGGTGGCTTCTCCCTAGATGTCAGGGTTACCCATGAAAAGAATAGAAATGCTCCTCCCGGACCAGCGCTCGCTTTTATCCTGCGCCATCGCCCTTACACTGATCACCGGTGCCTTACAGGGATGCGGTGGCGGAGGGAGTTCTTCCTCTGATACAGAAATCAGCAGCGAGGGCAGTGATTCCTCAACCGGCAGCAACAGCGGTGATGACAGCAATGGGGACGAAGACACTGGAGGAGGCGACAGCAGTACGGAAGACACTGGGGTCTGGGTCGTCAATACCACCGGAGAGCGCGCGCCCTATATCTACGAGAACAACAGTAATGAGCAAGTTCTGGTCAATGTGCAGAGTGTTGAATCTGTTACTGTAAGCGGCAAGGAATACACCCGGGTATCCGCAAGCGGAATTCCCGACTACGAAATTCTGATCACCGAAAATATCCTCAGTGCCCTGCTCACCCGCCCCAAGGTTAACAGTGATTTCCTAAACGGCAGCCCCAATGTTCAACTGGGTGACTTCATCAGTTTTGGTCAGGATATCGGTTATCGCAGCAACGCCTCCTGTGGTGCCGAAGCAGGCTATGGCTTCTGGCCCCCCGGCCCTGTCTGCCCGGAGAATGTCTCGCATCAGGGCTACATCCCCAAATCCCCGGAAGCTGCAACAGAGGACTGTGAAACTAGCCTCGGCGTGCAGGGCTACTGGGTAAATGGCACCTCTATCTATCAGTGGAGCGACGGCCAGTCTGTCAACAACACCTGGCACACCCTAGCCCCTCTGGCCGAAGTCTATGATGTGGATGTCTGTGGTGGTCATGCCGCCAACGGTGATTACCATCATCATTTCTACAGCGACTGCCTGGCAAATCTGGTGGGGGATGTAGGTGATGCCCACTCACCAATTTATGGTTATACCGCCGACGGCTACCCGATTTATGGGCCCTGGGAAGGCGACGGACAATTGGCAATAAGCAGCTGGGCAATACGCGACTACGACGATCCCAGCTCAGAAACCGGTTGTGGCGTCGCCGGCGAGCGCTCATGCCTATTGGTTGACGAATACGACACTAGCAAGGGCGTTGCAAATACCAACAATACCGGCCCATCCACCAACGGCAGTTATACCTCCCTATCCGGTAACGAATTCGATACTACGGCCGGCTTTTTTTACGAAGACTATTACTGGGATCCTGAACTGTCAGCCCAGGGTGATGCATACCTGGACCAGTACAACGGCCATACAGATGAAGAACGCGGCTACCATTATCACTTGACTGTCACACTTAGCGATGACGCCCAATTGGTGCCCGCATTCCCCTTCACTTTTGGACCACGCTTTTACGGAAAACTGGATGAGCAAACCATTGTAAACCGGTGTTCTTCAACCATTGGGCGCTGACATCGAGCATCATTAAAGGCGAACTTTCTATGAAAATAATCGGGTATTTTCTTATTGGCTCCCTCTTCGGTCTGATGGTATCGGGCAGCCCCGCACTGACCGCCCAAGCCAACCCCCACGCCGGCCACAACGGCGATCAACATCCGGTCATAGAGATACCCGTGCATATAGCCGTACCGAGAATTGAACTGGACATCAAAAGAGATAGCCTGTCCGGTTTCAATTTACATATCGGCTACGACCGCTTCGAACTGGAATCCCCCCGCTACGCCAGCAATAAGCCACAGCGTTTCCTCGAAGGGCACGCACACCTCTACATCAATGGGGAAAAAATACAGCGCCTCTACGCCGCCGACGTGCATCTGTCAGAAAAACTGCTGAAACCTGGCTTCAACCAAATCACAGTGACTCTCAATGCGCACGACCATAGTACCTGGAGTCGCGGAGGCAAGCGGGTTTTGGCAACACTGTTTATTCAGCGCGACAGCGATAACTTTGTCCTGCACCATTTTTCCACATCGCCTTTATCTCAGGGTGAAAGGAGGGAAGAGAGTAAGAAGCCACAAGATTTAGCGCACATTAGTCAGTAAGCCGCTGGAGGTTTTCCCGCTGTATTTATTCAGCACGATTTTTCGCAAAGTACCTGAATTGCTTTGTATTCTTGGTCATAAACAGTAAGTAATTGGTCACTGAGATTGCCTCCCCTTTTGCTGTAAGTGTACGCTTGGAGAATCATCCGAACGGGCAAAGCCCAAAATGGTGGAACGGGAGAGTCCGCTATACCCACTGTCCGTAGGAAGGACTGCAAAAAAGATGTCGTTAAATATTCGCAACAAACTCAGCCTGGCTTTTTTACTCACCACGGCGATTACTGTCGGTGGTATGTTTGTTTTTTTCCAGTGGAGTTTCAGCCACGGTTTTCAGGCTTATATGCGTGCACAAGAGTTGCGCGATGTGGAAGGACTGGTCCAGGCACTGGAACGCTTTTACCGTCGTAAGGGCAGCTGGAAATCACTAGAAGCGAATGGCTCCGAGTGGATTGACCTGCACAGACAAACAATCTTTCGTCGCTTCGACCGCTTACCGCCACCCCCACCACCTGATGGCAGGCCACCGCGAGGCATGTTCGGGCCAGGCCATCGCCCGCCTATGGGTAACCGCTTGGGGCCGCGCCTAAGCCTTTTTGACAGTGAAAAGCGACTCGTGATTGGTCGACCAGCACCGGAAAAAGAATTGCTCTATCAGCCAATTAAAGTAGCAGATAAAACTGTTGGCTACCTCACTATCAATCCACCGCCCGAGCTCTCCAATAATTATGAACAGGGTTTTATCCGGGAGTTATCCCGCACTTTTGCGCTGATTTCCATCGCCACTTTTCTCGTTGCCCTAGCCATTGCCCTGCCCCTGGCCTGGCAGCTGGTACGCCCTATCCAACGCCTGGCCGAAGCCACCCACCGCCTCACTTCGGGAGATTATAAAACCCGAATTGATATCGAGCGGCGCGACGAACTTGGCCAGCTGAGTGCAGACTTCAACCGCTTGGCGGCAACCCTGGAGGCCAACGAGCACGCACGCAATCGCTGGATGGCCGATATCTCCCATGAGCTGCGCACTCCACTGGCAGTACTCAAAGGGCAAATTGAAGCCCTGCAGGATGGTGTACGCACAGCCACACCGGAAAATCTCAATATTTTGCACGATAAAATTCGCCAGCTCAGCCGCTTGATAAACGACCTCTATGAGCTTTCGCTATCCGATGCAGGGGCCTTGAACTATTGCAAATCCGACCTCTCATTGGGCCCATTGCTGATCAAGGTAGTTGAGGATTTTCACAGTGCCTTTGCCGAGAAAAATATCGATTTGCAATTGCAGTGTGAGTTGGCCGAAAACAAACTCATTTACGCTGATGAGGCACGTCTACAACAATTGTTTGGCAACCTCCTCACCAATAGCTTGCGTTATACCGATAGCGGTGGCCAACTTAAAATACATGCCCGCGCGGAAGCGCAAACGGCTATTATCACCTTTGCTGATTCCTCTCCGGGAGTCACCAGTGCAGATATGCCTCACCTTTTCGATCGTCTCTATCGCACCGAAGTCTCGCGCAGCCGAGAAACCGGGGGGGCGGGCCTGGGGCTGTCGATTTGCCAGAATATTGTCCAAGCCCACGAGGGCAGTATTTCCGCTGGCCCGTCTCGCCTGGGCGGCCTGGAAATTAGTATTTATCTCCCTCTCAGCGAGAGGATCAAATGGTAGGAATAATGGGCGCAAGGATTTTAATTGTCGAAGATGAAATAGAACTGGCCAACTTGCTGCTGGATTACCTTGAAGCAGCTGGCTACCAGGCCGATATACTCACTAATGGCAATGAGGTCATCCCCCATGTTGAGGCCCATCCCCCGGACCTGATTTTGCTCGATCTGATGTTACCGGGGAAAGGCGGATTGGAGATCTGCACGGCAATCCGCCGCTACAGCAGCGTACCGATTATTATGCTGACCGCCAGAATTGAAGAGGCTGACCGCTTGCGAGGCTTGGAAATTGGAGCGGACGACTATGTGTGTAAACCCTATAGCCCCAGGGAAATCGTGGCGCGGGTCAAAGCCGTTCTGCGTCGTACACACAGCTCCGAGCAACAAAAACTCGGGGAAATCCAGCTGCAGCGCAACACCGGTCAACTGTTGATCGGGGGCCAAGACGTGGGCTTAACGGCCCTGGAGTTCCATCTCTTCGAGCTTCTCTACAGTGAGCCGGGCCGTATTTTTTCCCGAGAACAAATCATGGATCGTATTTATTCCGACTACCGGGTAATCAGCGATCGAACTATCGATAGCCACATAAAAAAAGTGCGCAAGAAAATTGCGGCCTTGCTGCCGGATAAAGAATTAATCCATTCAGTTTACGGTGCGGGATACAAATTTGAGGTGCAGTAATTATTACGGTGTAAACGCGTAGTATTCTGTATTTTGATAGAGCCGCAAAAGAGATGCTGGGAGCTGGGCTCCCAGCGATCAAATTACAAAGCCTCGGTGGCTTTCTGTAACCAGGAAGCCGTTTTTTCATTCACCAGAGGCGTGATGATCTTCCGCACACGCTGGTGGTAACAGTTCAACCATTGCAGCTCTTGCGCGGTGAGAAGTGTAGTATCAATCAGACTCCGATCGATCGGCGCCAGCGTTAATTCCTCAAACTGCAAAAAGCCTTGGTAATCCACACTCTCTTTTACAAACACCAGATTTTCAATACGAATACCGTATTGACCGGTGAGATAAAAACCCGGTTCATTGGAGAGAATCATACCGGGCTGTAACGGGGTATTGGTAACCGCTTTGCCGATACGCTGTGGCCCTTC
Organism: Microbulbifer variabilis; assembly: GCF_023716485.1. Lineage (NCBI taxonomy): Bacteria > Pseudomonadati > Pseudomonadota > Gammaproteobacteria > Cellvibrionales > Microbulbiferaceae > Microbulbifer > Microbulbifer variabilis. The sequence continues at coordinate 713,297 of NZ_CP092418.1, read as the reverse complement.
GTGCACACTTAGGAAACTACCAACACCATGACCTGTTCCGTGGGCGTAATCCAAGCCGGCATCCCAAAGAGATCTACGTGCAATCGCATCGATCTGCTCTCCACAGGTGCCCTGCGGAAAGCGTAGGGTCGCGATGGCAATATGTCCTTTGAGCACACGGGTAAAGTGCTCTCGTGCAAGTGCAGGAATTTCTCCCAGGGCCACTGTACGAGTCACATCCGTGGTGCCATCGGGATATTGAGCGCCCGAGTCGCACAGGAAAATTCCCTCAGGAGCCATCGGCAAGCTCGACTCCTCGCTCACCCGGTAGTGCACTATGGCACCATTGGGACCATAGCCCGAAATAGTTTCAAAGCTATTGCCGCGAAAGCCTTCGCGCTGCTGACGCTTGCTGTAAAGCAGCTTCACCGCAGCCAGCTCATCCAAACCTTCTGCCACTGCAGTGGGCAGTTCGGCTAGGAATTCACACAGCGCTGCACCATCGCGCTCATGCGCTGCCCTGGAGCCCGCCAGCTCTACGGAATTTTTACACGCCTTGGCCTGGGTCACAGGGTCACGCTCCAATAGCAATTGCAAATCCAGAGCGCGTAGCTGCTGCAGAGTCCAACAGTTACTAATTGTGGGGTCTACCCAAATCCTGTTCACGTGGCGGCGGCGCAGACCTTCAAACAACTGGCCCTTCTCGGTTACCACCATCACTTCCCGATTAAGGTGCTCCAAAAGCCCCTCACCAACTGCCGGTTCGGCCAGATACAAAATTGCGCTGCCATCTCTGAAGAGCACTCCACTGGATAGTGCTACAGGTAAATGGGGAATGTCGTCTCCACGAATATTGAACAGCCAGGCACAGCTCTCGGGATTTGCCAGCCACAGAGCATCTACACGCTTTTCGGCGAGAAGAGTGGCGATGCGCTGGCGCTTTTCACTGGAGTGCTCACCAGTAAACACATAGGGGTGGGGGCAGGCTTGGCCACAGGGAGATGCTGGCCGGTCGAGCCAAATCGTATCAATGGGATTCTGTTCCAAGGGCTTTAGGGCAATATCTCGTTCACCCAAATACTCTTTCAACAGCGCTAACCCCGGGTCCGTATGCAGGCGAGGATCAAAGCCCAGAGACTGACCCGAGCGCAGCTGATCACCCACCCAACGGGCAATAACCTCGCTATTTAGATCCTCCAGGGCTATGGGCAGGTCTCCCAATTGCTGCTGGCCTTGCAGGGTATAGCGACCATCTACAAAAAGAGCAGCTTTATCCAGGCCAATCACCGCCATGCCCGCAGATCCAGTAAAGCCAGTAATCCAGGCCAAACGCTCATCTGCTGCGGGCACATATTCATTCTGATACTCATCGGCGCGGGGAACCAGGAAAGCCTCCACGCCCTGTCGCCGCAACTCCTCCCGCACTCGCTGTAATCTTTCCTGACTCATACTTCCCCCATGGTTTTCCAGCACCCGAGCCACTTCTGCAGCCCCATGCTTAGTCACTGTTCTTTGTGATGACCTTGACTCGACTGAAAAGTCGAATTTATTCAAAAAGATGTTCTGGAGTGCCAGCAGTGCTGGCAGCTCCGCCTATTGACACTGCCGAAATGGTTTTTATGCCCCAATTTCAGAGACCAATTTCGCAGTATACCCCACCCTTGTATCAGCGCCGGCGTGTATAATGCAGACCTGTTTTTATTCCGAATATCGAGTGATCGAATCTTAAAATATGGGCCAGAGTTCTTCCCTGGCGGGCTACGCCGGCCGCCGCACCTTCGCTATCATTTCCCACCCCTATAAATCCCCCGCCGTCACAGCCTGACAACCTACGACAGAAAACCAGTAAAACCCGTACAAAACACTACTTTTCAAGCATTAGACCCGCGACAGCCTAAGTCACTCAAAACCAACCCCAGCCGCAAAAAATGTGTACATAGGCGTGTACACAAATCACCTTTTTGTTAGCCTTAAAAAATATGTACACATGGAGGTTGTTATGGCGTTGTCGGATGCCTGGCTGAAGGCTAATTCAGGAAAGAAGATAGAGAAGCGTTTTGAAAAGGCCGACCGGGATGGTCTCAGTGTGCGCGTTACGCCCCAGGGGAAAATCACTTTCCAGCTCCGCTACCGCTACGACGGCAAGGCGGCCCGTGTGGATCTCGGCTCCTACCCTTTAATGACACTGAAGAGCGCCCGAAGTGAAGGCCAGCGCCTAAAAGGAAAGCTGGAACAGGGCTATGACCCCAGGGTAGTTAAGCAACTTGAAAAGCAGGCGATCCTAAACGCGGATTCTTTGGAGGAGCTTTTCCTGCAGTGGTATCACTCCTACTGCAAGGAGAACAAAAAGGGCCACCATGAAATCCTGCGTTCTTTTCAGTTGTATGTGTTCCCGGCCGTTGGCCACCTCCCCGCCGAAGAAGTCACTTTGCATGAGTGGCTGGCCCTACTGGAGAAACGGGCACAGGCCACTCCCGGTATTGCCGACCGCATCCTGACCAATGCCAAGCAAATGCTGAAGTGGGGCGTGCGACGCAGGCTCATCACTAGCAACCCGATTGCCAATATCAACGCAACGGAAGATCTGCGCATCAAGAAAGGCACCGGCACCCGCTCCCTGAGCCCGGACGAAATCGGCATGATGTGGCAGGCCCTGGAGCACTCACGCATGGCGCCAAAGAATAAGATCTTCCTCAAGCTCTGTCTGTTCTATGGCTGCCGCAATGGTGAGTTGCGCGTAAGCGAGAAAGAGCACTTCGATTTCGAGAAGCGCATTTGGACAGTGCCACCCGCCAACCACAAGATGGGCAAGTCAACCAAGAAACCCCTGCTGCGCCCCATCACCCCCGAGATTGAGCCCCTACTAAAAGAAGCTTTTCTGCTGAGCGGTGAAAGCAAACACCTGTTCAACAATAGCGGCAGCGATAAGCCTATGGGCCAGGGCGCACCGCTGGCACTGCCCTACAACCTGATGCAGTGGCTGCGCCGGCACAGAGACTATGAGATGAAACACTGGTCGGTCCATGACCTGAGAAAAACCGCAAGGACAAACTTTTCCGAACTGACAGAGCCCCATATTGCTGAAATTATGCTGGGGCATAAATTACCAGGCCAGTGGCAAGTCTATGACCACTATGACTACTTGAAAGAGCAGACGGAAGCTTATACAAGGTGGTGGGAAAAACTAATAGATATCAATAGCTCTTCGCTCGAATAATAGTAATTGCTTTAAGCAAGTTGCCACAAATCAGGAAGCTTAAGCTACATCACATTTACAGAAATGTGGAAAATTGTAGAGGCATAAACTCTTACTAAGCAGCCCAGCCAGCTTATTAAACACGGAAAAATAACTAGTTGGTTATTCTTAAAAAGTTTAAATTGCTTTTTATAGACACAACACAACTTTTAAAAAAATTGAAGGAGAAAAATAAATGGAACTTGAATATATCGGCTCTATTGCATCAATCATTGCGCTAATTCTAGTGATATTTGGGGGAGCGTGGAATGCATATAAAAAATACAGTGCATACCGAGCGCGTCTCAAAAAAAATGCCATTCACACCAGAGATGGGCTTGTTTCGATGCTTAAGAATGCTGAAACCCCCACAGAAAGAAGTTATGCCGGCAATTCCATCCAACATCTACTAGACATACTCCGCCATAAGGTTCTCATAGTCTATGCAGAATTAGCCATTACCTTACTGACTGGTATTATTTTTTTACAGATATTTTTACACCTTCAGATGTTTTACTACGTGGTAGTCTCGATTACTTTCACTTCACTTATGTGTTTAGTCAATTTTTGGTACATGTCAACAATAAAAGTAATCCTAGATTCATCCGAATGGGATTTTGCATATACGTGGGCTTTTCATTTTGATCAAGGGAAAATTCGCAAAGAAAACCATAACAATAAAAAACAACCTAGCAGCACGGTATAAAATTGGCTGTAAAGTTGGCTCGACTATTGTTACCAATTTCAAGTCACCACCCTAGGTAAATCCCCCCACCGAGTGGTATAGGCAGGCGATGTAAACGCCTGCCGCATCTTCCATTTCTTCTGGATGCCTTCAGCCCCTAGAAACAGCGTCCCGCGACCAAACTTTTTATTGATCCGGTCCATCGCCTGCATGGTCTGCCCTGCCCTGAGCGATTGCCCTGGAGTGAATAAATCTCTCTGCCCCAGCGCGCGGGGGATAATCTCGATTAGCCCGACGCCTGCTTTCATAAAGCGGCAGCCGGGGCGGTATAAATCGGCAATGGCCTCTCTCACCAGCCGCACAATTACCCGTGTGTCATCGGTCGGGTATGGGGTCTGCACTACGACGCTGCAGCTGTAGTAGTTGGGCTCATGGGGTGAGGTGTGTAGAAACACATGAATCGACTTTACCAGCGACTTCTGTGCGCGCAGTTTCTCTGCGGCCCTGCTGGCGTAGAGGGTGGCGGCCTGCAGTATCGGGGGTAAGCCGGTGAGCTTTTCGCCGAAGGAGCGGGTGCAGTAGATCTGCTTCTTCGCTGGGGGCTCTTCCTCCAGTCCCAGGCAGGGGATTCCGTTCAACTCTTCAATAGTGCGCTCAATATTCACATTGATACGGCGACGCAAGATTTTCGGGTTGGCCTGCGCCAGGTCATAGGCGGTCTCTATGCCGAAATCCGCCAGGCGCTTGGTGAGGCGCCGGCCTATGCCCCACACATCATTGACGGCGGTGCGGCGCTGCATCCACTGCCACTTCTCTGGCGTATCCAACGCACAGACGCCATCGCATTTGGGGATTTTCTTGGCCGCGCGGTTGGCGAGCTTAGCCAGGGTTTTGCTGGGGGCGATACCCACACCGACAGGCATACGGATATTGCGCCAGAGGGTGTTGCGGATCTTGCGGCCGTAATCACTCCAATCTTCCTGCAGCCCGTGCAGGTCCAAAAACATCTCATCGATGCTGTAGACCTCCACATTGGGGCCGAACTCGCGCAGAGTAGTCATCACCCGGTGGGAGATATCGCCATACAGGGGATAATTGCTGGAGAAAATCGCCACCCGATGCGCGCGCAGCAGGTGTTGGACCTTAAAGAAAGGCTCCAGGTCGCCGATACCCAATAGCTTCGCTTCCTTGGAGCGTGCCACCACAAAGCCGTCGTTATTGGAGAGCACCACCACCGGGCGTCCACGCAGGTCCGGCCGGAATATCTGCTCGCAGCTGGCATAGCAGCTATTGCAGTCCACCAGTACTAGCATTCAACGCGGCCGGTGGTAACGCACCGAAGCTTTAACCACCCCCTCCACAATCAATTCCTGCCCCTCCCAGATGGGGATTGGGGCGTAGTCATCATTGGCAGAGAGCAGCCGCCCCTGCTGCTGGTCTAGCACCTTGCAGGTGAGCTGGCCATCCAGGGCCACCACAACCACATCGCCATGGGCAGGGGTTAACGAGCGATCGACAATCAGCAGATCCTTGTCGAAGATGCCCAACCCCATCATGGAATCCCCATTCGCCCGCGCCATAAAGGTCGCCGCCGGCTTGCTGATCAGATGCTCATCCAGGCTAAGGGCCGCCTCCTTGTGGTCATCGGCGGGAGAGGGAAAGCCACAGGCAATGCCGTGGCCGTAGAGTGGGGAAAGCTTCATTCTGGAAACCCTGAATACTGTATATGCATACAGTTTATTGCCAGAGGGCAGCAACCGGCAAGGGCAATGGATGACTATAAGGCCGGTACCAACCACAGCACCAGCCTGAACAGCAGGCTAGGCCGCCTCCTCTGTCGGTAGGCTTCTACCTGCGGCCTTTGCCTCAACAGCAAAAATAACGCCCTGCAGGGTTTCCCCCACCTCTTCACCAATCAGCTGCAGCAAGGCAGTGCGCGCGTTCTGATTGGGACAGCTCGCCACCCATTCCAGGCCGGCACATAGGTTATTGACGTGGTGAAGTTGTTGAACATGAGCGGTCAAAGGCATGGTCTACCTCCTTGTAGGAACGACAAATCCTAACCACCACAGGCACTGGCCCCGGTGGCTTACCTCCGCCAAGGCCCGTTAGTGAATTATCCGGGCTTTTGGCGACAAACACCGGGACACTACTAGCTATTTCTCAGTTGATAAACGGATATTCTGGATTATTTCTAATTTAGCAATGCAAAATGCGGTTTTATTTCGAAAATCGAAAGTTTGTTATTACGGGAGTACCTGATACGGCTAGATGTTGGAGGCCGGAACACTGGGCAAACGCCTGCGCAACGCACGGAAATTGAAGGGGATGACGATCGCACAGTTGGCCAAGCAGCTGGGGCTGGCACCATCTCAAGTTTCGAAAATGGAAACAGGCAAGCAGAAGATAGCGGCGGAACTGCTGCCGGCCTGGTGTGAGGCGGTGGGGATTACGCTAGCGGAGGTGTACGGGGCCGAGAACCTGCACCACTTTGCGCAGATTCCCTTTCCGCCGTTAGTTGCGCGGCTCTATGCAAAACTGCCGCAGGAGTTTCGTCGGCATATTCACCGAGTGATTGAGAGTAGTTATCAGCTTTGGAAAGGGAGGCAATAACGCCGCCAGCAGAGGCCGAAAAGCCTGAGCGAAGCGGCGGTTTTTTGGCCCTTCTGGCTGGCTTTGTTATGCATCATTTTCTATTAACCACTTACAAAATGGATCCTTTGAATCTTCATCTCCATATTCCGCAGGCTTTTTGACTATTTCACTGGCTTTACTTGGAATAGAAGTTTGAAACTCATGAATTAGCCAATCTTGATATTTTAAATTTGGCTGAACCGTAAAGTTACTATTTTTGAAGCTTTCGCTGGGTGTAAGATCGAACTCATCATTCCAGCAGATCTCATCGTACCCTATGGCGATAAGCCTTAAAAAGTCCAAAGGATCATCACATAAGACACAAGCGAGCATGGACCCAGAGCCCGATCCTATATGTACAATTTTTTGCTGCCCTTCATCATCAATCCAAAACGCAGCCATTGACCCATCACCACCGGTTCTGGCGAAGACCCGAAGTCGACCCTTTGTTTTTTCATTTATGAAGTAGAATAAATCACAGTCTTTCTCTGCATAGAATTCAATCAGCGTTCCACCAGGCCTTTCATTGCTACTCCATTCAGATCTAAGCTTGCCGATTGGATATAGGTAGCCAACTCTCCCATCTTCCGTATCTTCGTAGAAGCCGTTTTTTTCAATCCAGCTGAAGAGCTTCTCAAAAGCATCTGGAATCTTCATCGGCTCCAGTAAAATATCGTCTATTTGATTGGATAGAGATATCAACTACAAAGCTCCTTTTGTGCATAACGCCACGCTCAGCCGCAGCTTGCTTTGTGCGCATTTTGCGCAAAAATGGGAGCGCAGCGACCGCGCAAAAGGTACGCAAAGTAAGCTGTCGGCCTGCAGCGCATTGTTAGCTTTTCTTGCGGAGCTCGTATAACCACGGTGCTTTCTTGTGGTCATCACCCTCATCTGAATCTATTTTGAAAATAGCCTCATAAATACAGTTAAGATCAAAAATCAACTTGCTTTTGTCGATAACCTCTATTCTTGCCTGAACACTTTTTCCTTTCGGTGGCTCTTGAGTGCCGTGCTCAACAAGTTCAGGTTTTGAGTGAACAAACTGATCTCTAAGATCAAAAATTTCCTTTATTTTATCTAGTGCATCTTTGTCTATGGTTTTTTTCGTTTTCCAGTTCGAATAGATGTTCCATTTTTTTACAGTTGATAAACGATCAATATCCTTTTGGAAAGGCATGCTGTATCTAGAGGCATAATAATTAATGTAGGCTTCGAGGGACAAAGCAGCATAAATAGGAACGTTTATCATTGATAGACGCTGCTCATAGAGTAGCGCCTCAAGCTCACCCGAATGGTTTCCTTTGTTCTCCGCCTGAACTCTCTTTATGTCACCCATCAATTCTTGAGATTTAATACATGATCTTACTGAGAACTCATAGTAAAGCCTGTGAGGCATTTCTAGCAGATACTGCTTATTATTTTGCTCTACAACCACCCAATGTAACATTCTCAAACCTTAATAGTTCTCTTGCTCAGAACGAAAGCTAACGCCTCAATAACCGGCAGCGTTGTGGCGAAGCCACGCTTTTAGCTGTCCGGCGCCGAAGGCGCGTAGTTGATTGACTTGTTATATTTTTTATATAGCAGCGCACCTAAGTACGCAGCAACCGGCACTTTTAAAAGCATAAATACCGGGGAAACCCACTCACTACCAACTAATCCATAGCCGCTATACCAATATGCACTTAAACTGAAATACAGAAGCCCTGCGACAAAGCCTACAGTAAGCGGCCTGGATGGGGATATAAACGCAGCAAGATAACCACCCAACATTGTGAAAGCAAATGACAACCAGAAATCGGTAAACACCCTTAGAAATGGCACGTTTCCATCAGTTGGGTAAGGACCATAAAGTAATGGTAATAAAATACCGGGAATATCAACTGAACCCATATAAATAACTATAAAACCGACTACTACTGCTAGAAAATATTTAAGATATTTCATCATTTCTCTGATACTTGTGAAATATAACGCCTTGCGCAGAGGCGCAGCTTCGCTGCGTCCTTCTGACGCAACTTGTTATGCCTTTCCAGTTGACTTCACAAATAATGCCGAAGTAACGGGCTCAACTAAACTACTCCAGTCTTCTACCAACGACACTTCGTTTTTTCCTGCACTATGACAGATTAATGTTTGGAAATGCTGTAACACCAGTAATGCAGCCTCCTCTCGTGTGATAATCCCCTTCAATGCCCCTTCGTAATTTTCTCTCTCAATAAGAAGCTCATGAATTTTTCTTCTGAAAAGCTCATTGGGAGGCGCGGGCAAATCATGCATTTCTGCCAACTTCACACCACATTGAATCAATTTTTCTTCATCAAAGTTCATCGTCTTCTATTCTGCATAACGCCGCCAACACGGGCCGAAATGAAGCAGCGAAGCTGCGGAATGTAGGTCCAGCCAGCTTTGCTGGCGTCCGTGCTTGGCTTTGTTAAGCATGCCTTTTTGCCTTGCGCTTAATTAGTTTTTTTACCGCAATGTTAATTGCATAAAAAGGGGCACACCAAAGTAAACCAACCACCCCACCAAAAAGAAATTTTGCAGCTCCCAACACCCCGGGACTGTAGTCTGGATCAAGAAGCATCAAGACCTCCATTGAGAGAATACCACCAAACCAAACTAAGATGACGCCAGCGAGTAGGCCACGCAAAGCATAGCGATATGCCAAGTACGCGGAACCTCCGTAGATGGTTAGCAACATTGTTAGATCAATAGCCTGGACCATATTTCTCTCTGGTGCTTAACAGTTTATTAAAGAGCCAGTGGCTCACTATCCATTTGGCTACTATTTCTGGGATGGAGCCTTCAAGCTCCACAAAAAAGTCCTTATTTACAGCAGGTTATAAACCACTGTCTAAATAGTAACCAGGGATAGTGAGCCACTGGCTCAAGACGCCTGGTTCAACTTCCCGCTCTTGAACACATTTTACCCATAATTAAATCAATAAGTTAGGGGGACCTTTCTGTAGATGTAAGCCATGGCTCTATAATTCGGGCCTTCGCACCGGCGACACGCTCTCTCCACTACTGAAAACCGAAGCCAGTATCACCCACTCGGAATAGCCATAGCCGCAATCGAGCTATGCACCGCTAGGCGGTTCGCCACTTCAACAATACAGTCGGCTACAAGATCGGCAGCATGGTCGGCAACATTGATGGCCTGCCCCGCATCGGTCTGCAGGGTTTTGGTCGTTACATACACGCTACGCATTTCGTCCCCAGCGCCGTCAATCTGTACTTTGTTTTGGTCATCAATCACCGCGATGGTGCATTTTAAAACGGCGGCGGCTTTGGCTTCAGTGGATGCCGGTTCGGTAGTTTGCGTTACCGTTGCGCGCACAATAGTGCCGGCGCTGTGGCCGTCGTCGATGGTGTAGGTGAACTGCCAGGCTTCAAGGCCTGGCACGGTTTTCGGGGAAAAGCTGGGCATGGTGCCTCCTATGGTTTTTGTCTTGCGTTGTGGGTTGCCATGGTTAGCTCTGCCTGGCGCCCGGCGAAAAACATACGATCGCCAAAATCAGGCTTTAGCACGCGCCGCGGGCCCAGTTTGCGGATTTCTGTAACCGTCGATAATTGAGAAGCGCCATGGCACAGCACATACACCGGCTTGCCTAGCATGTGCGGGGTGCGCACGATTGAGCCGTCCGGCAGGTCCATGGGTGTGGATTCCGATTGCCAGATTTCCGCACCTTCAGGGGTGCGCAGGCTGTAACACACTTCCTCACCGGAACCCATTGCGCGCAGCGGGAATACGCCGCGCTCACCGGTGCCGACATCGATGCATTCCACCAAATCCCCAGGCTGTAGGTCTCGCACATAGCGGCCATCCGGCAGCAAAGTGTCATAGTCTACGCACCAGGGATCTGTCGGTATGGTCCCGCCACCACCATTCGCCGGGGTCGTGATTGTCCCTACATAGCGTCGGTGGGTATTTGCAGCCAGGACGGTAAAACTTGTGGTGGCTTTGTAAGTTACCGCGCCGCCTGCGTAGTTTTCATCATCGCAATACACATAATATTTTCTGGAAAATGACAGGCCGGTAATGCTGCCGCTGTTATAGGAGACCGCCCCAAATCCATACTGCACGGTATGCGAGGCAACCGTGATTTTCGCAGTAGAGCCGTCATCTCTCGCGGTAAGCGGCGCGCCCCCGCTCGTGATGGAAGAGATACCGGACTGGATATGCGGAAGGCTACGCTGTTCATTGATAGCGCCTTTTTCATTAAGTCCGCTGAGATAGGCAGAGAACCCACCCAATGGCCGCGGATTTTGGTAAATACCACCGCTTTTAACGACTTCCGATCCAGAAAGGAAAATCTCTCCGATAATCAGCTTGTTCTCTATTGATGAGAAATAGCCGCGTTTGGTTGTTGAGCTAGCGCCATCGTAATAGTGGTATCTATAGGCTCCGCGCTCAATGGATACCGACAAGGCCGAACCCGCTGAAATCCAAACTCCATCCGTCTCGGTGACGATATAAAACAGGCCTCCAAGACTTGGATTTAATTCCACCGGTGGAATTTTTATCCGCTTGCCACCCCAGTAAAACCAGCCCGGCAGAGTGCCATCGGGGTTGCCATTTGCATCAAAGCCACACAACCGCGCTTCCCCCGGGCTGGCATTATCGCCCAGGCTCGAATTGCTATTGATCTTTAAATAAAGGCCGTTGCCAGTTGGTTCAACCGTATCGATGCGCACATAATCAATCTGGGTCACCCCTTTCTTGGTCGCGTCGTAGTTAGCAATAATCACCGGCGTAAACTGTCTGACGGTCGCCTGCAGCTGAGCCGGCTGGGCTATGGTGTTGTGCCCCACGGTAGATTGGTAACTAGCATTACCCGTCGTTCGGCCCTGAAAATATGCGGTGTATTCTTTCCAGCCCGCACCAGACGCCTTTACACCAGGCGCAGCGATATAATGGGAGCCCGAATGGGTCTCACTGCCGCTAGCATTGACCCTCTTGCCATCTTTATCAAAGCAATTAATACCCAGATACAGCGACCGGTCTGCATCGCCCCCAGAGCCCACCCACACCCGAAATTTAATCCGGTACAGCTTGTCCGGGTCGAAAGGAAACCTTTCCCTATACTCAAGCCAAGCATTGGAGGCCTTGTCATCCTGGCCGACGCGCAACACATTTCCGCCCGCCACATCCTTGTCGGTATCCGGCCTCACTTCGTAAAGGTATCCTGAGTCAGAGCCGGCATAGACCACCCAATCATCGGCAGCCGTGGTATCGGTAAACGCCTCAAAAAACACCGAGCCCGAAGCCTGCTGAGCGCGCAACTGTGCCTTGCGTACGCTTTGCATATTGCCGATCAAGATACCGTTATCGGTGAATTGTCCGCTGGCCTCGTCAAAGCCAATGATATTGCGGGTAGCGTCAAAGGCTTTGCTGCGGGTCGCCTCCACTACGGCATTATGCAGTGCTGTTTTTTGGTCGTAGGCGTAGGTCCAATTGCTATCAAATAGGGTGCGGCTTACCGGAGTATTTTCTTGTCGGTTATCCCAGGCTGGAATTAACCCTTGCAGATAGCTTGTCAGCGCGGTCAAAGCATTCGTAAACGCCGCCCGTTTGGGATCGAGCGCAGTGCCGAAATTACTGGCCAGCGCATCCAGCTTCACTTGATCGTTTATTAGCTGGCTGTATTCGCGGATCAGCTGCAGTTTTTCATTGATGTGCAGCACACCGTCTGCAGAAATATTGCCAAGATCTTCAAGGGCCTTTTGTGCATCAGCCTTGGCTTCCTCTGCAGCCTCTAGCGCAGCCTGTAAATCGGGGTCTAGCGCGGGATCTTCTGGATCTGGATAGGGTGTGCGGGATTTGGGCACAAATAATACGCGCGCGGCTGCTGTACCCAAGCAGGTGCCCCCCTGGCCGGCAGTACCGGGACTGCTCGGGCTACTGCCATAACAGGCCACTATGCGGCTATTGGTCAGTACCGGCATGGGGTTTTGGGTACCGTCCACTAATAAAACAATACCGCCAGGCGCACCACCGCCACCACTACCGCCGGGAATCTTCTGGATACCAGTTCCCAGGCTGCCGCCACTGCCATTGCCCCCAGAGGTGTTAATAGTTCCACTCACACCTAGGGCGATACCCCGTGCGACGATAACCAGACTCGCCCCACCCTGGCCGCCAGAACCACCGTAGCCGCTATTTTCATAGCTCTGATCGCCGCGCAGGTAGTAATAACTATTTCCCCCACGGGCGCCGCCGGTACCGCGCATATCCTCGGGGATACCTTGCAGCTCTCCGCCATTATTCTCAATATTGAGCGGTGGCATGACGGAATTGCGACCGACCACAATTTGGCCGCGAATACGGTTGTACATAGTGCGGTTGGTGGCGCCAATTCCAGATACGCGCCCACCACCACCGCGACAAGAGCCCAGAAAACCACGCCCCCCATTACTGGGGACACCGCGCAAAGTACCGTCTATTTGCAGAACACCGCGCACATGTAATTCAACATTGTCGCTGACAAACAGTGTGCGGCCTGCGGGAATGGCTAAGTCTCCCAGGTAATAAAATACCGTGCGGCTGTTATCCGCACCGTATAGAGTGCCGTTAGCGGTGAGGAAGCCACTGGCATCGATAGCGAGGCCGGCGGCGGTCATCTCTGTGCCCTCTGCGCTATACCAGCTGTCGGGTAGCTCTCCTGTAGAAGTGCTGCCGCTAGGCTGGTCAGGCACCGCTGAAGCAGGCTGGTAGCTGCCAAACAAATCAACGGACACCGCTCCGCTGACCTGATCGACATTGATGCGCTGCACTTCCATGGCGCGATCTAAAATACCACCCGACACATTTTGCGAGTGGTCGCGCAATTGCGGCAGGCTAACCCGTACTATGTCCCCAACTTCCAAATCGTTCTTGCTGGGTAGTAACCCCAGGCGCAGAGTAAGGGGAGGCCCGGCGAACCGATCGCGCAGGGCATCAAAGGTATTTTTAAGGGTGGTATAGGTATGCCGGGAATTGTGCAGCCCCCGAAATTTCAGAGCGAGCGGCTTGGCCTCGCCATGGGTGGAAATAGAGTCCGCATCAATTAGATTATTCGAACGCAGGAACTTGCCGTCGAATCCCGGCTGCTCAAACCAACTCCACTGCACTGAGAAGGCGTTATGCACCCCGGCTAAGTTGTATTTCAATTCCCCCAGGCTACTGACATCATCAGGGCTGATGGTTGCCACTGTGCCGGATTCAGCCAGCACTCCAGCCATACGGCGAAAGCCCAGCTGGCCGGCGGCATTGACTGGCATAAAGGCACCGAGCAATAAATTGATTTCGGTCTCGATAAACTTTTTGCCATCGGTTTTTTCCAGGCCATCAAAGCGCAGGATCTTGCCCTTGCGGTGGTCACTGGGCTTGTACCAATCTGCCCCGATATTTTCGAACTCGTCCTGTACCACAAAGGCGGGATCTATGCCCAAGTGCCAATTAGAGGGCAGTACGTTATTGGTGCCGAGAATCTTCCCGGTCAGCAGTGCATAGGCAAGCTGGGGGCCCGGTCCCTCCAAATAAACAAACTCCTCTATCTCAACGCCACTCTCATCGCCGCTGTCTTCTGGCAACGCATGGTCGCGGGCAAAGGTGCCGAACAATCCACGCGTACAGCCGGTGAAACTATTCCCTGTTTTGCCGGTGGCTCGCACAATCTCGAAGCCGTCCTGATATTTAATCTTCAGGTAGTAGACCGATTGGTTAGGAGCATCACCATAAGCCGCGGTATGAGGATTAGGTTCAAAGGAACTGGTATCGAATACCCACAGGGTGCTGGCTGTCTTGGAGAAATTGGCAGCCAGGCGCGTGCTATTGGGCACAAAAATATCGCGGCGCATCTCTCGCTGAATATCCCGGCAGCGCACTCGGTAAACACCCTCGGCGTAGGCAATAGATTCCTCGGCAATCTGGGTTTGCTCCAGGCGGAAATCCGCCCAGTCGAGCCCGGCAAAGCCTTGGTATAAACGCACCGAGCGCCCTTTGATACCGTTTCCCTGTTCCAGCTCATCGCGCAGCACATAAGACAGCAGACCATTGATATCCACCACCTCAAAGGAAATAGCCCCAATCTCTGCGCGGCCCTGCTCGGGAATTATTCTCTGGCTGGTGGCACTGCATTTTTTCAGTGCACCAAGCACGGCATTGGCAGGAAGACTGGGAATATCGTTGTGGCTGGTGATATAAAGCGGCAGGTCAAAACCGATCTCAATCACCAGGCGCAGCTCACGCTGTGCAGCCTGATTGTACAGGTCAAAAGTTTCTGAGTTGTTGCGCATAGTTAAGCGATGACTTGAACGGTAGTAAAAGAAAAAATAAAGCGGCCGTCTTTCTCGCGCTTTTCTTTGAAGGATTTATATTTCAGTTGAACGATTTGGGGGAAATCAGGAGTGTCTGCAGTGCCGTAAGCATCGAAGATGAAAAATTCACCGAAAGCACAGCTTCTTTTAAACTCTCGCCAACGCGCTAACTCTGTATGGGTGAGGCTTAGCGGTACTGTCTGACAAGAATATTCCTCTTCGAGACGGTAGATTGTGTATTCTGTTTTACCGCTGAGCGATGTGTGTTCTTTACCCTCGGGACGATCGTTACAGTCATAACGCTTCAGTTTTGATTCAATCTGATAATCACTGCCATCACCCACTAATAACCGTGTAGGTGTGTATTGAATTAGCATTTTCTATCCCCTGAGTATTTGTGCTTGGCGACTATCCTCGGGGATTGCTACCAAATCCTGCTCCGCAAACATGGTTGTTAATTTATCGGCAATGGTTTGTGCGTTATCTCCGATTAAATCGCCTTGTATCGTCAGGTTCACAACCGTGCCAGGCTGTTGTGAATCGCCCTCTACAAAACCGTCATCATTAGAAGCGGCAAAACTCTCTGATGGTGTGCTCGCTACCGCACCGCCAGTACTCACACTGGAAGCGCTAGCGCCACCATCAAAGGAAGCACTCTTGATTTGAGCAATTTGAGCCGCGCCAGCTGCAGCCATTGCGACCGCTGCAGGAATACCCCAGGGATACCCCCCACTGTTGTTATAAGACTCGATAATTGCACTCGGGAGGGTTGCGGCAGCTTTGGCCAGACTGAGCGCTTTCTGAATCTTGAAAAGTTTTTTACTGCCGGTATTCGAGATACCCAGCATCATATCCATCGCACCGCCGAACGCCTTCCAACGGTTCTTGCTGCTAACCTGTTCGAGCTTTTCCCTCTGCTTAGCGTGCTTACCTTCCAGCAGAGTAAGCTTGCGCTCATAGTCATCATGATTGATGAGCTTCTTGGCGTAGGCCTGATCCAGCAGGGCCATTTCCTCATCTTGCTGAACCTGCAGTTGCTCCATCTCGGTGAGCCAGGAAAGCTGGAGCGTTTCCAAACGTGCAGTGATTCGCTGGCGCTCCGCATCGGTTAGGCCGTCAGCCCCGACTTGACTGCCTTCCCCGCCATCATTGGCTGACCGTGACTGCTCTTCTGCCAGCGCCATTTGATAGCGGGCCTTCTCGCGCTCAGAATATTCCGCCCGCAGCGCTTCAATGGATTCGAATCCCCGCTTTGTCAGTTCCTCCTCGGCAACCTGAAGCGCGGCGATTTGCTGTAGCCTCTGTTCGTGGTCGAGTTGGATTTTTCCTTGTTGGTCAGCCAGGAATTGATCCAGCTGGATTAACTGAGCACCACCGGCCTCTTCCGCCATGGCACGCTGTTGGGCGATACGATCGCGCTCTGCCTGCTCCCTGGCCGCAGCGGCAGCCTCCTCGGCTATCCGCTCTTCCTCCTGCCGCTTTTTCTGTGCGGCTATTTGTGCATTCTGCAGTTCGTCGAGCTGTGCGAGTATCTTCTCGGCTTTATATTTGTGAATTTCGAACTGAACTTGAACGCCTTCTTTTTCCGCCTTGGCCATCAAGTGCTGGTGCGACACTAACTGACTATGAAGCTTGGCAAATTGATTGCGCTGCTCTTCTTCCTCAGTGGGGGCAAGACCTCGGCGCAGGGTATCCACTACTCCGGTGAGCTTCTGAATACCTGCCGTGGCAATACTGGTCGAGCCGCTGGTTTCACTGAGGCCTTCCAAAAACTCCTGCCAGGCCTGTCCTAAAGAATCAGTAGCACCGGTAAGACCTCCAGCTTCAGCCGCACCGGCGCCGCCGACCTGCTGCTCCAGCTTAAGCAAAATCATGCGTTGGGCTTCTGCCACACGGCCTGACTGCTCCAGGGTTTTAATCTGCTCTTTTTCTTGCTCGGTAAAACTGACCCCGGCGCGCTTCAGGGCGGTCAATCCAGTGGATGGCTCCTCTAATGCCTTACCGAGTTGCAAAGCGGCACTCTTGGCATCGCCACCCATAACGGCCGATAAATCCTGACTCAGCCGGATAGCGTCATCGAAGACAGGCCCCTGCACGCCCTTAAAGGTTATGAGCACACCTTGGGCTTCACGAATGCCGGTGACACTGGCCAGGGTAGCGCGGGCAACCGATCGAGCCTGATCATCTAACTGCTGTGCAGTGCGGCCGCTAGCACTGCCGGTCGCTTTAAGCAGGGCCTCAATCTTGAGTTGCTGCCGCTCCATCTCCTCACCAGCGCGAATGCTCTGATAGAAAACAGCGGTAACCCCAGCGACCCCTGCCCCAAATAATGCCCAGCTACTGGCACCGCTGGTCAACAGGCCATTAAGCGCACCGACTCGACCAGAAACACCGCCCAAAGGGCCATCGATAGCGGCGACCCCTTGGGCGGCACCACGCATAGAGCGGCCGAATACATCCCCAGCGGCACTGGTGGATTTTATTTCACGGGTGAGTTGTTTATTGCGCGCGGCCGCTTGGGCCATCTCACGTTTGTATTGAGTGGAGCGCAGCTCCAGGTTCGCCACCATGGTGGCCATGGAAGTTTGTTTTGCCATTGCTCAGCTCATGGAATTCCAGATTGCGATTTGCTGCTGCACGGTTTTGGGCTTGTGCGGCTGAGGTAGGAAGTTAGAGACTTTGCCCCCCAAGGTGCCGGCGGCAATGTGGGCTAGCTGCCACTGCTGGACTTCGGTGTTTAGAGGGCGTTCAGAGTGATATTCATACCAGTGGTCGAACTCGGTAGAACTCATGGAGCGCAACATATTGAAATAGTCGGGACGGTTAAAATCCCGTGCGAGCTGCCGGGCAAAGTGAAAACCCGGCACTAGCCTTTTTTTTCGGCTTCCTCGCTTTCTGTTTCACTATCCGCTTTCTCAGTTTGAACATCGACAAAAAGCCCGGATAGCTTTGCAGCAGGGATATAGAGCTGGTCAATCAACTTAGGGGTAACGCTGCGGATTAAGCCCTGATGGATCTGTTCCAGTGATGCCTGGCAATCTGGCTTCATCCAGATGGCATAGGCTACCAGCAGCAATTTTTTGCTCACCTCCCCTGCACGAAACGCCCAAAGCTGGCCAAAGTTTTCCAGCTCAGTTTCCGGCAACTCTTCATCCTGCGGCAGTGGAATATCTTCGGTAGTCTTCTGCAGATATTCACAGCGGTGGTAGGCACTCAGCTCAAATAACTCTACTTCCTGTTGACCAAATACAACGGTTTCGGATTCTAAAATAGGGGTAGGAACTAAATTCATTGCTAGCTGCCTGCGGTTACTGTGGGTTTACCAGAGATTTTGAACTTCACGGTGCGGGTGATCTTGTCATCCTTGGGTACGGCCTTACCCCAGCCGATAATATGGCCGGTGAATTCCACCTTGGTACCTTCAGGATATTCAATCTGGTAATACTTATTGGTATCGGAGTCGTAATCTGCCCGCAGTGCCTGCTGGCCGCTATCTGTCTCTTTCCAGATCAAAGTAATGGAAACCTCGCCGGCATCACGTAGCCCTGATGGGTCGTAGTCCATATAGCCACTGGTGCCATCAATCGGTGTCATTTCAACAGAACCGCGTGACTCCTCACCAGGATCAATATCCAGCATCCCAGCTACTGGCGTATAGGAGCTGCCATCATCACTGCGGGAAAATTTTGTTTTGTAACCTTGTGCCATAGTTAAGACCTTATTGAGTTGTTGGGTTAAAGGGCTGAGGGTTCAGTGGAATACTGGGCCCTATAGGTCAATCGGACCTCGCCTAAAGGGTGATCTTCGTCGAGTGCAAATTGCGTCTGAATAAGCAGAAATAAGTCACAGGTTTTGTCTAAAGCAGATTCCTGCAGTGCGAGCTCAATATCTTCGGCCGCCTGATCCAGAGCGGCATACACATCACCGCGACTCTTCACTACGGCGGCAACAGTTAAATCCAGCTGCCGATCTGAACCTCCATACATTTCGTGCTCGATGTTTTCAGTTGCAAAGCCCACCACAATGGCTGGTAGCTTTCTTGAGTCAATTTCTTCTGTAGTGCCAGGTGGTGGAAATGTGTAGCCGGATAGGGTTTGCAGCTTGTTTAAAACGGCATCGCGGATAGTGATGCGTTGGGTCATTGGGGTGTGCTCCAGGAGTTTTAGGCATAAAAAAACCCGCTGGTGCGGGTTTGAAAACATATTATGAGTAGAGCCTTATTAAATAGACATTTTTAAATCCCCAAGGTGCTTTAGCTCACATCATTGCTCCATCTTACCTACTCCGACAATTCAGCAAGTTTTCTATCTATAGCTTTTTTCCCAAGGGCAAAAACCAATTTGACAGTTTCTGTCGGCCCCGAGTCTTGAAACGATGTCTTAAGCTTCTCCAGAACACCAGGCTTTGATAAATCAGAAGCAAATTGATGACCGTCGGCTGTCAATCTGAGAGGAATAACACCGACCATAACACTGCCATCAGAGGCTCTTCTAAACCCAAGACTACTACTTCCGTTTGTGCTTTTTATTAGCCCCTGATCGTTGAGGATCTCCAGATGAAAAACAAGCTTATTCAACTTATCATCATCGTTCCACAGGGGATTTATCTTGTCGAGGCCGATATTAAAATCTGGCTTATCATGGTCCAGAATAATACCCAGTAGTTCCTTTAAATATTCAATATCAATTCTCACAGCTTCCTATCCTTTTGTATCTAGCCTCTACAAATAAAGCTAAAAGTAACGAACGCCCTTAATCGGACTTTACGGTCTTTGGCTATTATGACCTATAAAATTTTCATCTTTATAAGTATATCACTTTAAGGCACCTCAAAACGAAATTGAGCAACTTGTTATAAGCCCAGTTTCTTTTTCATGTAAGCCGACTCCGCTGCCTGATGCATATCTACCCAAGATTTGAAAGAGGTATTAGCAACGATGAATTCTTCCCACTCTTGATCCGGTATGGCCTCAAAGTCTTCTTTAGACTCAACCTTAAAGCCGCCTGCCTGAAATAAAGAATCTATGTCAGAAAACTCAGAATTCGCAGATATAAATTGAGGGTTGAACATTTCAGAAAAGCTAACTTGGTGCTGTCCTGAGTTTTCTTTAACCTTCTTTAATAGATCGTTAAGACCATTCCCTTTTCTAGTAATTTTTACAGTCATTTTTTGATTCCTTCTGGCTTATAACACCGTGACAATCGGCATGTGAAGCGCAGCGTAGCATGTCCGATGAAACCCTGTAAGGGCGTAACGAAATTTATCGCCTTGTTAAAAGTCACTGCCCAGAACGGACCAATTTTTAGAAAAATATGTTTCTATACCTTTGCCTGGATTATACCTTGGGTATAACTCTTCAAACATTAACCTTGCACTGTCAAACGAAGTGTTATCAATTACAGAAGCGCCTTTCGCCAAAAATAGCATTGCCAACGAAGGTGCTCTTGACTCGCCTTGGTTGCAATGAATGATCAATTTACGTCCAGCACTCCAATGCTTAATTGCATAATCCATGAAGTGCGAGAACAAAGGGGGCTTAAACAAAGGCACGGGAGGATCAATTATGTTTAAGAACAAGTCATATTCATCTTCAAGTACAAGATAGTTTGGATGATCACTTGGAAGTTTACCGCGATACCCAACTCGTCCTTGATGGCAAGGACTCTTACAAGCGTGAACTACAGCAACATCTCCGTTACCTCGTATGCATGACATATCATTTGTCACAAATACCCTTTCATAAACTTCTTGCACGATATCTCCTTATGACTTTTAACGCCGCGCTAAACGGCGAAGTACGCAGTGCTGAGTCCAGCACACCTAGCGTGCATGTTTAAACGTATAGTTATGCATATGACTCTAAGAGTCGTTTGGCATGCTGAGTTACCGACTCAAGGGATATATCTTTACTTGCTCTCAGGTCAGTTTCCCAAGTATCAGGATTACGCCAGAATTTACTCTTAGCCGTTAAGCGAACAGATAAGTCTATATTTACTCGTGAGATTAAAAAAGAAGCGTGCGACCAGCGTTCGGCCAAGTCCCACTCTTTTTCTCGTTGGCGCTCACCGCCTTCTGCTCTGTAAAGAAGATAGGTCTGAGTTTTTTCAGAGGCTTCAATTACCTTTTGCAAGGCATTGACAGCCTCACCGGTTTTATTAGCTTTCTTAGCCTCTAAGTAAGCTACAAAGGATGTAACCAATGCAGTTAACGCAATCCAATCAGAAACTTCGGGGTTCATGATTTCTCCTGATGCATAACATTTATATAGTGGTCATCATGACCACTATTATCTTGACTACTATTTCTGATACAAATTTACGCCAACACGCCATCATTTTCTACTAACTCAATAGATTACGGTAATCATAAATCCTGTGCTGAACTACCCGCTGGGGCTACCCATCCACCAACACCCGCCAAACCACCCCATCATCCGCCAGCCGCTTACGTACCGTATAAGCCACACCACCCAGCGTAACCACCGCCCCTGAGCTGTAAGTACCCACTTCACTGACCAACAAACTCAACTCAATACGCGCTACCCGCAGCCGTTCCTCTTCCTCGAACTCGTCAACCTCCTGCTCAAAGATCACCTTGCAATCTATAGGCCCAGCACCGCTACCATTGTCATAGGTAGCGGCTTTGCCCCATTTGCGAAACGCGCGCTCTGCGGCTCTTTGGTCCAGATCCATGGATCACCTAGGCCTTCACCGTGCCCGGTACGCCGGTAAACTTGACCGCTAGGCTGGTAACGCCATTACCGGCTGCCTCTGCGGCAAAGGCGGTGGGGCCGGTAATATCACCGGTTGCGGCTGTTGCGGCGCTATCGTCAAAGGCTGCTGCAGAGATATCCCAGGTGAGGGTTTCCCCCTGGCCAATCTCTGCGGCGGATACCTTGGGCACAGTGAATACACCATCAATACCAATCACACCGGACTCACCCACGGCGATATCATCCATCGCCACACCCAGTACTGCGCCTACTGCTAGCACCTGGCCAGAGGTAATTACCGAGCTTGTGTTGTTGGTGAAATCCAGCATGCGCCCGTCTTGCACAAAATTAGTAGCCATTCTCTTTCTCTCAATTGAGTAAATTACTGAAAGCAAAAAGGCCGCGATGTGCGGCCCTTTTCGGATTCTTTAAGGTTTGGTTCGGTTTGAGCTGCGTATTAATTCTTGGGCGTTTTCACCATGCCTTTTGCATCCCAGGCTTTCGCAGCGGCATCGAGGCGGACTTTGAATTCCACCCCATCGATATTCCAGCCGTTTTGCTGTTCCAGTACTGGGGCTTGCTGGCCATCCAGATAGAGCACTTCGATAGTGTCATGCGCTACCGGGTCGGCATTGAGGTACCAACCGTTATGACCGCTGAGGCGGCCATCGGAGATCACGCTGGCAATATTGCGCACGCTGTTGGGTACAGTGTTGGATTTCTCAGAAGCACCTACTTCAAACTCTGACTCCAGGGCAACCTTTGCGGCACCCTCATCGGCGATATCACACAGCAGGAATTTGGGGCGGATATTCAGGAAGGCGGTGCCGTCCTTTTGTTTGCCCATCAATACTCGTGCGGCGTCGATGCTGGCGGTGTTGATACCAGACTTAGTGGCGAGGTTGCCATGGTCGGCATGGAACAGGGCTTTGCCATCGGCCATTTGTGGATTATTGATCAGGATACTGAACACCAGGTCCCCCACTGTTCTGATAGCAGCGAGACCCATCTTTTGTGGGATTCGGGTGAAGGCCCCCAGGTCGTCATTGATAATCGCCTGGCGAGTGATGGAGAAGAGTTCCCCGTAAGTAGCCAGAGCGGCAGTCTCGGCGCGCTCGCCAATACTCACATATTTAAATTCTGCCCCAGGTGCCACTTGGCGTAGTGAGGGGAAGGTACCAAGATCCGTGCGAGTGGCTATCTTGAAATCGCTTAAGTTTCCAGTGGCGGTAAACTGCGGGAACACCTCTGCCGCTTCAGAGTACCCCTTCAGCATCGATTTATTAGCAATATTGCCGAGGACGGTAGCGAAGTCACCAGAGCTATGGGTAAACGCTGCGGCAACCACGCCCATTTTGTCCAGGCCCGATAAATTCTTTCCGTGGGCGTGCATCAACATACGGGCAATTTCCAGCATGGTATAGCCGGCCATACTATTGCCTTCGGTGCGTTTCTCACCAAAGGCACGCATGGCAATGGCATTCTCAGCGTCTGCCTTGATGCGCTTAATGCCCTCACCTTCCTGCACCACTACGCTGTAGCTTTGCACTGGGGTTGGGGTTTGGTTACCCAGGGCTGTGAGCAGTTTATCCTTAGCCTTTTCAGCGGTGCAGTCCATATCATTGAGACATTCCTGCATAACAACACTGTGTGCTTCGAAGCCTTTAAAA
Organism: Microbulbifer variabilis; assembly: GCF_023716485.1. Taxonomy (NCBI): domain Bacteria; kingdom Pseudomonadati; phylum Pseudomonadota; class Gammaproteobacteria; order Cellvibrionales; family Microbulbiferaceae; genus Microbulbifer; species Microbulbifer variabilis. The sequence continues at coordinate 690,078 of NZ_CP092418.1, read as the reverse complement.
ACCGCTTTGATATCGTCTTTACGCTTTTGCTCATCCGCTGCGAATTGTGCTCTGGCATCGGCGGCAATCTGCGCTTTCATTTCTGGGGTAACCTCGGTCGCAGCGGTTGCAGCTGGCGTGGTGGAGGTGGTTGTAGTCATGGCTTGCGCCTCCTTGGTTTGGGGTGAGTTGTCTGCAACCGCAGACGGGAATCTAAATTCAGCAGGCCCCTGCATAACCAATGCACTAATGGCTTGAGGGGTATTTTTGAATTGGTTTAAGTGATCAGCGCTGAAGCTGGCAGCCATTTCCATTGCTGCGGTGGTGTCGGTGGCAAAACCCGCTTCCACGGCTTCTGCGCCGGTATACCAAGTCTCGTCATCCATGACTTGGCTGACTTCCTCATCGGACATCCCGGTACGTGAGGAATACAAACCAATCATGGTGGTTTTGACTTTTGCCAGCAGGCTCTTGGTTTTTTCCAGGGCGCGCTCATCGCCTCGCACACCGGCGCTGGGGTTGTGCACCATGTAATAGGCATTCTCAGCGATGTGAACGGTATCCCCGGCTAAGGCGATCACACTGCCCATACTGGCTGCGATACCTTCAATCCAGGTTTCCACTTCGGCTTTGTGGTCTTTGAGCAGGTTGTAAATAGCGGTGCCGTCGAACACATCACCACCGGGACAGTTAATGTGTAGATTGATCTTGCTGACATCGCCAAGCGCTTTAAGATCGCGGGCAAAGTCTTTTGCAGTTACGCCCCAATAACCGATGTAATCGTACAGATAGATATCGGCTTCAGTGTTATTTGCGGCAGCGGTAATGCTGTACCAAGAATTTTTGGGCATAGCAGTTTCCTATTTAGAGTCGGAGTCGGACTCAGTATTTTCTGCGGGGACCGCAGCGCGTTTGGTTGGGGTGGTAATGCCGCTGGCTTTTAACTTCTGCTGCCAGGCTGCAGTCTGCTTGATCACATCGTCTGGCTTTTTGCCACGACGACGGATGGTCTGCTGCGGGCTGACCAGCACGTTTTCCAGCAGGGTTTCATCGGCGCTGGCTTCGTGGGCTGGGTTAATCCAGGGCATCACCGGGGTGATAAAATCGACGTGCATCAGCGTGGATGGGTCCACATCAGCGGGCACCTGAAAGGCGTCTGCCAGTAAGCCCATTTGCACCCAGCGCCGGGTGACCGGCTCCACAACTTCTTCGCAGAATTCAAGGCTTAGGGTTTCGTAATTAACCCATTGCTCTACCAGCTCCTGGCGCTGTGCGCTGTAGGTGCCGTTGTAGTTTTTACTGATACTGCTAAAACTGGCCATGGTGCCGGCGGCGGCCATGCGGTGCATGGTTTCCAAAAATGGGGTTAGTAAACCACTGGGGCGATTACTTTGAATGGTGCCGACAGATTCCCCAGGCCGTAGATCGTCATAGATAGCACCAGCGCGGATAGCCAAGGTGCGATTTCCTTCATCGTCTCTGTCATCTGGCTTGTAATCTTCAGGGCCACCTTTTTGAATAAATCCAACCATAGCCGAGGCGATCTTAGCGGCGACGCGCTCGTTTTCTTCATAGTCTTTAATATCGTTAAGGCGATTCATTACCGCAGCAAAGATGGAAACCCCTCGGGTTTGATGTAGCCTGCGTACAAACTTAAGGTGCTCAATATTTTTGGCACTATGGAACCTGCGCTTCATACGCCAGTTCAAAGAGGCACCAGGGTGCTCGTCGTACAACCAAAACCCAGCGGGCTCGCCCCAGGCAGACTTTTGTATGCCCTGAACAATACGCTTACTGGGGTCGCTGTAACTGACCGGCAAGAAATCCGGCTCCAGACACTCTATGGTGTAAGGCACATTGGTGCGGTGCTTTAAGCCAGGTACTGTGCCCTGCAGGTGCCTAAGTAAGGTTTCCCCGTCCCTCAGCCAGGTATTACATAAAAGCCGTTGAGATTTTCCCCAGCTGAACTGCCGGGTACATTCCGGGCGCCGCGCCCATTCTTTATGGGCGTCATTCATTTGGCTGGCTAGGCCGTCATGGATATCGCCATCCCAGGTTTTTGGTTGGAATTCCACATCGATACCGCGTGGGCCGACGATGTTGTTTACCAGGGTGGTGAGAATGCCACAGGCAAAATCATGGTTTTGTTCAAGGTGCCTGGCTTGACCTCTTAGGGCCTCCAGATCCCCCTCTACCACTAGATCCCCGCTGCGGTTATCACCGGGGTTTTTTCTTGTACGACTGGGCCGCGTAGCCTCGTAGGCTGCAACCACTTCTAATGCCCGGCGAGCCTGCACACGGCGCAAGGCAGCCTCGGGGGCAAAAAACCCGATAACAGAATCTAGTTTGTTCATTAGTAGAAATTCGCGTAAGCGGGCCCGCAGCGTTTACCTGCAGCCTTCAGTTTTTCTTGATATGCGCGGCGCTCCCACTCCTGACGGCCTGCGCGGATTTCCTGCAGGTTCTCCGCAGTAAATTGCCGGCCATTGATCACCGTGGTTTTACCGGCGAGCACGTCTATCTCGGCATCGATATAGAGGTCGACCATCTCTTGTGCAGTTTTAGACATTTAACTATCCAGTAAGGAGCCAACAGGCTGTGCTGGCCGGGGTGGTTTTCTAGTAGATTGCTTGGATGCTGGGGGTTGGTCGGGTTCACTAAACAACGTGCGCTGGCCTAGACGTGCCTCAAGAATTGACCATTTTTTCTCAGTCTTTTTTTGCACTTCCATGGCATAGGCCGCGTGTAGGGCATAGACCTCGGTATCTAGCCCTTCATTACTCTTTCCAGGTCTTTTCTGCCAAACTTCCCTTCCTGAATATTTTTTGCTTGGAGCTTTTACTTCGGCGGTGACCTGCTCCCAGTAATCCTGACGCACATGCTTGCTGCTATGCATATAGGCGCTGGTGCCTAACAATCGCCTAGCAATAAGATCCTTAGCCTTGTGGGTGCCCACCATGTACAACTTCACTTGATGGCGATCTGCTTTAGTAGTGCGCGTTGGCTTACTAACCTCAGCTTTCCTTGGATGTGAAAATATTTCTTTGCTGCCAAAGTCTCTACTATCGCCCTTAATTGCCATCACCAGGACGCGGCGATATTTTTTTTCTCTAGTTCTTACCCATTCATACACCGCGCCGCTGGTAGTACCATCAGAGGAATCGATACTGACTGCAGATGCGTAAATCTCACCAAAGCGCTCATGCTTGAAGCCTTGGAAAACTAACTTGTCCAAGGCATCCCAGCAGCTATCGCGCTTATCTACCGTGTCGCCATCGATTTCGCCCCAGTGCATTTGCCAGCTTTCTTCATTGCGGCCAAAGGCGCGGATGGTGATGGCGAGGCGGTCATGTTGAACATCAATACCGACAGTAACCAGCAACCCACCAGCCGGACAAAATAGTTCTGGATAATCCTCGGCAGTTTCTTGCAGTTTTTCATGATCCAGCAACCGGTTGGCCGCATATTTATAGGGCCTGCCTAACTTGTTGTTTTGGAATACGATGCGCGCAGATTCATCGCCGCTTTTGGCTTCGTGTTCGGCTTCCAAGAAATCCCTGACGACCTCCGCCAAGCCAGTACCAGGGATACACACATAAAGCTCTGATAGCTCCATAAAGGTTTCTATCGGTTCGATTTCATCTTCTGCAAAGTCTTCGCCGCATTGAGTTTTCACCCAGCCGGCAAAATCATCGCCATTTTCCCACGCGGTTTTACAGGTCTGCAGAATATTGGCCTGGCGGCGGTAGTCATCCCAGGCACTACCACATTTAGGACAGGTATAAACGGCGGTTTCTGGCTGATTCAGGCCGAATACCGGGTGCGGTGTGCCGCCCTCTTTCTCCAACCAACTAACGTTTTCCCAGTCCAGTACATGGGACTCACCACAGTCGTGACAGGTAACCGGTAGCACGCGCATGGTGCCGAGCTTGGTGTAGTGCTCCACTTGGGAAAGATCAGCAACCGCCGGCGTGCCGCCAATAATCAATTTCTTATTGCGCATCCGTTTTAGACGTTCACGCAGATGGCGAATGGAATCGCCCTGATCACCGACGTCTTTATTGGTATCGTCCGGCTCCTCCACATAGCCACGCTTGGCAGTGGTGGATTTAACATTAGAGACAGAATTTGAACCGACAGTACGCACTTCCCCACCAGGGAATACTTTTCTGGTAGATCTGTTGCCCAGCTTACGACTGGTAGAGACATCAATCACACGCGCTACATTCGGCGAGCCCTCAACAATCTTCACGAACTTTTCGTCCATGAAGTTCTGGCCTTTTGAATCCTTCGGAAAGAGCATCAATACCCGCGCGGGATCAGTCACCGCCACCTTACAGATATCTGCCGCTAGCAATACCGTCCAGCCAATCTGCGCCGCTTTTTGCATTACAACCATCCAGGAGACTTGGCTATCGAGTGCGTGCATTACGCCCCAAAAATAGGGCACAAAATCTACCCGGTAATAGCCCGCGTTATCGCTATCTTCGGATGGCAACTTAATATTTTCTGGCAACCACTCAATCAGCGGAATTTTAGGCTGCGGTATCCAGGTCTTGCGTACCTCCTTCACCAGCCTCTGTAAATTCAATCTCGTAACCGCCAATAGTTCTGAGGGCAGCGTCAATGTTTGGCTGTAGGGGTTCTCTGTTGACGGTAATGGCATACTGACTTTCGATAGCAATAATGATGCTCTCTACCGCTCCTATAAATTCATTCTTGCCAATGGTGGACCACTCCACCATCGCTTTGCGTACAGACTCAATATCCAGAATTAATTGATCCTGCTTGTACAGCTCGCGCATTTTTAATTGGGCATTCGCCTCAGATTCAACCGCCTGCGCCATATCGCGACGGTTTCGGGCCTCATTCGCCTGGCGGCCTGCGGCCTCGGTTCGCAGTCGCTCGCAGTATTCATGAAGCCAAACTTTGTAACAGGCGCCTACGGTAAAAATCTCTGCCTTATAGTGTTTGGCAATAGCAGGTTGAGTAGCACCAACCAGGCGAGCAAAACCAGACTGAGTGGCCTGATCATCAAGTGATAGGTTGTCAGCCAAGGTATAACCCCCTAGAAAATTTCAGATATCTGTTAAAAAAACACGGTCCGAATCACCCGTGTGTTGGCCCTCTCAGGAGGACCCGTTCAACGTCTCTTTGCGGTCGCAATCGCATGGTCCATGGCCTTATCCAGTTCAATCGGCAGGTGACGCCGCGCTATGCCTTCGGCAATTCGGATAAATGGGAAACGCTTGCGGTAGTCTGGCTTGCCTTTGAGGAAAATCAGGATGGGCTTAACCGTTGGCCGGCGTTTGCCGCCTGCCCTCTTCCAAACTCCTAAGACACCATTCACTTTGCCAACGAAATATTTACCCTTCTTACCCTGCGTATTGCCAGCAGCACCAGAGTTGCCCCGTAATTCAGCCAGGATTTTTTTATAGGTTCCGACCGAGATATTCCCATGCTTGTTTAATCTCGCCGCCTCGCCATGTACCACATACATACCAGCAGGTAGGACACCCATATGTCGAAGGGCGCGCTCAAAGCGCTTGTCGTTCCGGTTAACATCCATGACCGACGGGGCCAGATATTTACTCGGTGCAGTTCCGTTGGAAACCTGATCACGTATAAAGACTTTGGCAATGCCAGAACGCTTCGTGGCTTTCTTTACCAATACAGAGTTCAGCGTTAACTTTGCCGGGTTTGTAAATACCCGCCCCATCACTGAGCGCTCTTCTCCCCGGATTCGAAAGGCCACGTTATTTAAGGCAACCGAACTGGCATAAGGTAATTGCTTTTTTAATTCAGCAGATGCTCGATCAAACTTTGAAGTATCCAGCTTTACACTAACGTCCATCGTCCCCGTCCTGCTGCCTTTCCTGCAGCTTCAAGCGCTTATGGTTGTAATACCAATTCACAATGAACCCACTCAAAGCAATCAAGAAACCACCCACCGCCAACAGCTCTTGCGCTGCATATCCACCGACTACCGCTGTACCCGCAGCAACCGTAGTGGTTGCACTGGCGATCTTCTGAACCATGGCTTCCCTCGCTGCCTCTTGAGCTACAGTGTTCACCGCTTGACCTCACTCACCCACGACTTCACGAAATAGAAGCCGATGATGATGCTGTAAGGCTGCACAACCACATCAACTAGCAGGCCCTTAAGATCTGCTACAAAAGGCGCTTTGAAAGCCATGGCCGCCGCAATAAATAAAACCAGCAGCGCCCAAACCAATGTCACCAGAAAGGCAATTAATCGTCGTGCCCGGTTCTGCGGCTGCGTGGCTTCCAGGTATTTGAGATACCAACGGGATTTTTCCTCATTGGTAAACCACACTGCATCCACAGTATTTACAGTGGCATCCAGCACCTTGCCCGCAGACTCTGGGCCAGCAAATAAACCCTTAACTCCAGACCAAATACCCATCACGGATACTCCGGCACAAAGTGCGAAATTGTCAGATCAAATTCAGGCGGCAGCAGCTCTCGCAACTGCTGCATTGCCTTACGGGATTGCGTTACCCACCAACCACCGGGAGCCAGGTTAGAACCAATACCAATACAGCCCTGCACATCCGCCGAATAATTAGCGGTGTGGATTAATATTTTTGTACGGCCAGGGACTTCCTTTAGCTCCCACACATTGGGGAACCTTGGTGAGTTATAGGGATTACAGGAATAAACCCCTTCAGGAATACAGCTCTCGAACGGACGATTCCCCAACCACGGGCGCTCTACCGTATAAAACACAAAGTCGCGCACTCTCAGCCGCCCCAATGTGGCATCAAGCCCATAGGCGAATCGCGTTAATTCAAACATGAGGTATTAGCTCCCGGATTTCGGGCACAAAAAAACCGGCTCAAGGGGCCGGTTTAGGAAGGTATTCTGTTCGCCGAATCACAAAACTCGGCAGCGTTGCAGATATTAGGGTGTACACGTGTACACTGTCAACAGCCAGCTACTGAATTAAAAACCAGTTATGCAGCATCACGCGCCAAATAAAATGCCTCAACGGTCCCTTCAATAACTCGACACATGTTTATTACCCAGCTTTTGCTTTGACCGAGCTTTTTACACACGTCAGGCATTTCCCACCGGTAATAATATCTCAACCAAAAAACCAGCCCCTCCAATTCCGCCTTCTCCTTGTCCCGGCGCCGAGTAATTGTATTCAAATAGGCCAGCACCACCGCATCCATTCTGTCAGCCCTATTCCAATCAATTAATGCGGATATCCCTTGCCCCTCACAAACCATACCCTTGTGAAATGCCGCCATACGAGGCCAAGACACAGAATCCCCCGCCCTCTCAGGATATGCCCTAGCCCATTCCCACAGGAGTTCACGAATACCTAATTCTGACATTACGAATACCCTCTTCTCGACCAACTAACTCACCAACCAATCCCAATCACGCTGCCGCCCGTAAACTTTCGGCATTTTCCCTAAAAACCTTCCTCGCCACATGCAAATTATCCCGGTGGAAAGTCCCCAAATAATCCTCATGCACCTCTCGGATTTTATTTTGAGTCACCACCGTATGAGCAAACACCAGATCCACTTGGCGCGGGTTATCCGTGCGAAATACCGCTAAGGGTCTACTCGCAACGGTAGTCATAATTCGCTCTTGGGCTTCTGTCAGAGTTACAACGGTCATACTTCACGCTCCATGATGATTTGTAATTACCAGTTAAAATCTTCCAGCATCTCGGCCCAGGTAGTTGGCCCACTGGTGGACTCCTCGCAAGGGATATATTCCCCCTCCAAAACCTCTTCCTCTGCGCCCTCTGAACTCACTGGAATAATCCCCGCATTTTTGCCAGTTCGCTCTCCCCGCAGCGTCGGGCCCGCTCCTGAGCGCCATCGTCAGGTAGCGCCAGAGGTTTAAACCTGTTGTGCGCCGCACTGCCTGGGGACGGCTGACAAAGCCCCAGAAACTCCGCATAGTTCGGCGGCCAGCTAGACTCCCCACGCCGCGCAGCTTCGATATTGCGGTGCTCGATGTTTTCCATCCCCCTCGCCCAATCCTTGTCAGACAAGCCATGTGTCTTTCGCGCCCACAGCATAAAATCCTCACCGTAAACCCCATTGCGCTCCCCCTGCTCCGAGTCATACAACGCGCGCTGGGAAGTCCACTTGTGGCCATACAGCTGCGCCATGCGTTTCCACAGTGCCAACAGCAGCCTCTCGTGCCGTGGCTCTAGCGAAGGCCGTGTTGATCTGCTGCTGTTGCTGCTGGAACCGGTTGCCAGCGCCTGAGTTACGGTTTTCATTGCCCACTCCCTGTTGGTGACTCACTGGAGGCTTGAATTCCTCCTGCCAATGTTTTCCTCGGCCAAAGAACCGCTTGGCCTGCATAACGTATTCAGTCCCGATCTTTCCGGTTTGCTCGCAGAAGGAGCGATAGCGATCCAGCCCTAATTGAAATTCTTCAGGCTGGTGCTGTTTGCGTTGCTTGCGATACGCCTTCAGGGCCTCACCCCTTGGATTACCGCCAGCGCGTTTTGGGTAGGATTTCCACAGCTGGTCAAATTCAGATTCAATCGGATCAACTTCCGAAAAATCCGGATTTGTTCCAATAGTATTATTCTCTACTGTATTACTCAGTAATGTATTCCTCTCTTTTAGGAAACCTAAATACCCCTCTTTAGGATTCCTAAAGGGGTCGTTTAGGTTTTCTAAATACCCCCCTTTAGGTTTTCTAAATAGGTCAGGCTGGTTTTTAGAGTAAGCTTCAGACAGGAAAATGTTGCGCTCAACAACCCGCTTTCCCTCTCGCTTATGGCGAAGATAGATATACCCCTTCTCCTCTAGCGAGGTGAGGATTTGCGAAACTCTCGATGTAGAAACCCCAAAGAATTCAGCAAAAGCCTTGTTAGATTTGTAACAGCCCCTCGCCCGGTCAGCGGATAAACTCTTGATCTCTACCAACATCACCTTTTCTTGCATCGTTAAGGATTTATCCAGCCATAAACTGGCCGAAATCCAAACCCCCTCAAAAGCCCTTTCTTCAGACACAACTAACCCTCCAGCAAATCCACCTGAATTGGCAAAAATCAATGATTAGATATTGAATGCCGGTCTTTCCCGGCTGTCAGCGGTCTTTCCCGCCGTCATCAAAGCGGGCCGGGTTGGCGTCCCTCACCGGCCCTTCCTGTGGTTATTTGAGATAACCCTGTACAAATCCCCATATACCGCAATGAATTAATCCCAACCCTCATTCACCGCAGAATGGCAGGACAATAAAATGGGGGATTTGAAAATGATCGTTATTCTGGCTTCACCGACAAACCCGGATGGGCTTAACTTGCCTCCCGAAATTCTGGAATTCCTTGCTGATCAGCAACTTCAAAAAGCTCAGCCAACTTCGGGCAAAGATCCTCAGCCCGAACAAGGCCACCTCCAACCCGCTCCGCACGCAGAGCCAGCGTGGCTGACGCACCATGTATTCCACGTAGTAAGTTACTGATAGTGGGCTGACTGACCTTTAGGGCTCTGGCAGCAGCTTGCTGCCCCCCGAAATGTTCAATCAGCTTTTTGATGGCCTCTTCGACCCCGTCTGATTTGTTCATATCCGCAGAGTATCGGTATACCTATACTACCGTCAACTGGTATTCCAGTTTTTCACGGTATAGGGAGCCCTATAACATACAACCCAACCAAAAACCCTCCGGAAATCATCAGTGACCGACCTAAAGGACAGACTCAAAGAAGCCCGCAAAGGAGCTGGAAAGACTCAAAAGCAAGTTGCGGAAGCGGTAGGCATTACCCAGCCCTCTTACTCTGAGCTGGAGAATGGGCGGTCTTATGGCACCCGCTATATCACTCAGATAGCTACATTCCTTGGCGTAAATCCCGTTTGGTTAGCCTCTGGGACGGGCACAATGCGCCCCCCCTTGATAGAAGAGATTCGCCGCAAGAATTTAGAACCTTTTCTGGAGAAGTACGGACTGGAAGGGCTTAAACAAAAACTTCCTGGCCTAGAAAGCCATGTTCACTTCATTTTCACAGAAAATCGCCCTATCAATAGCAGGACTGCCAGAAAGATCGAAGCCGGCATGGATCTTCCTATAGGCTCATTGGACTACGACGCAACGACGCAGGAAGCAAACATTCATCACAGCAATGTAAGCCCAGGCCCACGCATTCAAGGACGCGTGCCGTTAATCAGCTGGGTACAGGCAGGAGAATTTTGCGAGACAATTGATCTATTCGAGCCTGGCGATGCGGAAGACTGGATGCCCTGCCCGGTTAAACACTCAGACCGTACCTACGCCTTGCGCATACAGGGCGACAGCATGACCAGCCCATACCCTGGTCAAAAGTCCTACCCACAAGGCACCATCATTTTTGTAGACCCAGATAAACCGCTGGTAAATGGCTGCCGCGTAATCGCCAAGCTTAATGGTGAGGCCACATTTAAAACTTACGCGGAAGATATGGGCCATATCTACTTACGCCCCATCAACCCAACCTACTCCCCAATGGACGTAACCGACAAAGAAGTAACATTCTGCGGAGTAATCATTGGCTCTTTCAGCCCTGAATAACGCCTATAAAAAAGCCCGCAATTGCGGGCTTTTTTGTGCTCTTTCCAGCAACTCACTAGCCGCCACTGCCAGCTGTATCGCCTACAGCTAATATCTGCCTTTTGTTTTTCACCTTAGACAAAAACTCTCGAATGGACATCAGAGCTAGACCCTGCCCACCTGGTCTTCTCTCCATGGAAAACAAAGCATCTTCGTAACCATCACTACTATGTATGCGAATCGTACAGTCCTCAGTGACAGTCATTTCCTGTAGAAACTCCAACGGGACCACTACAGTGTTCTGGCTATTTGTATAAATAGTTTTCGATAAATCATTCCAGCCATCATTTCCATGACTTGTAGCACCGCCAGCCTCAAATGAATACTTCTGCCCATTTAAGTTCACATCTATTCCGGTCAGGCTTGTGTAAATAGAACCCACATTATCCGCACTGGAACTATAAGACATTATCAACGCCACGTATTCTGGCGAATTACTGTTCCAGCGTGCACCCAGCTTGTAACTATTGAACCCCCAGCCAGTATGCTTTGGATCATGAACAAACTGAGGGGAAACCTCTACGATAGTAGCCCCATCAAACGTCGAAACCTTTTCTGATACTACTCCTAATCCCCCCATTCTAGAGGTCATATCGGCCATACCAACACACCCCCCAAGACAAGCAGCCAGTAAAACTCCTAGCACTCCATACCCAAGCATTTTCATTTTTGTCCTCCATGGATAAATGCGCCCCAAGCATATCAATACCTAATTCAACTTCAACAAACACACAAAACATAGGTATACCTATTGACTCTATAAACTGGTATCCCTATATTTTGCTTATCAACCAAGGACAGGGCACTCAAATGAACACTGCCAAGCACCTCAGACCACTGGCCCCTCGCCAGGCCGAAGCGCTAACCCATCGCGCCCGCGGCCTCTCCAATCGCGAGACAGCCCAGGCCATGCAGTGCTCAGTCACAAACGTAAGCAACCTGCTGGCCGAGTGCTTTTACAAACTCCACGCCCGCAACAGCACAGACGCAGTGGCCAAAGCGGTAAAGCACGGATTAATACAATTCGCCCTGCTCACCTGCGTACTCAGCGGCATCGGTGCCGATGCACAAGACCAATTGCGCACCCGCTTCCAGCGCCGCCCCACAGTTCGAACCATACGCATCCGCAACAACCGGGAGGGAATCGCATGACCGCCACCGTGTTTGTACATCCAACGGCTATGAGCAAAAACAATATCGATCAGTTGAAACGCCGCATCGACATCGTCAACGCCGACCACAAAGCGCACATCCGTTTAGTGCAACCAAAAACCACTTTTGCACGGCCAACACAAAACAATAACTGGCCCCCATTTGGAGGTGATGCCGCATGAATACTTTCAGCCCAACCCAGAGCGTGGAAACCCTGCTCCGCGTTGCCAACGGATACTCCGGCGCGAGTGAAATAGCCGCACAGGTTTTGCTTTCAGCCTGGAATAGCAGTGATTTCGCAGTCCCCGTTGCAAGCCTCTCACTGCTGGATGGCGACAACTACCAACACGCCCTCAACGTGATGAATCTGCGATACCACGGCAGAGCACCGCAAAGCGTAATTGCAGACGGCGATAAAAAATTGAGTGCCCTCTACCGCGAATGGAACCACCTGGAAATACAAAGGAAGGAAGCAGCGTGAACGACAAAGAATTTTCCCCACCGGATTACAGAGCCCACGCTTTTCTGGAAAAAGGTGTCCATCACATGCGCGACCGCGCCGAGCAGCGCGATAGCGAAACCGGCGAGCGATCTATGGCCAAAACCGTAAACGCATTTAATGCGCTTTACGGACACCACCTCACTGAGGAAGAAGGCTGGATGTTTATGGTGCTGCTTAAACAGGCCCGCGCAAGCAGCGGCCTATTTGTAGCAGACGATTATGAAGACGGCGCAGCCTATTTCGGCCTAGCCGGCGAAGCCGCCGCAAAAGCCAGAGCCACCTGATGAGTGAGTTCAGCCGAATCTTAGATCTGTACGTAGAACTACTGAACAAGGTAAAGCTGCAAGAAATTCTAATTGAGAGTATGCGCGAACAAATCGCCGCACTCTCAGAAGCTACCCAGGGCCAAGTCCCACAACAGGAAAATCAGGAGGCAGCGTGAACCAGACAAAACCCTATACCGTCACCCAGGCCGCCCGAATGCTAGGAATGGGCAGGAATAACCTGCTGAAACTTCTCCGTGACAATGGCTTTTTGTATAGCCGTGAACCCATGCGCAATTCACCCACAAAGTGGGCCCTAGAGCAAAAACTCTTAAAGCAAAAGGAAGGCGAATATCTCGTAGGACCGGTAAAAGTGCAGCACATCACCGCACTAGTTACCACTAAAGGCATGGCCTGGATACGAGACATCGTTGAACAAAATACGGCACCTAAAGCCAGCTAAAAATTTAACCGCGCCCAGGCGCATCAGTCAGCTGTAACCGCTAGGGCTGCCTGTACGGAGCCCATTTTAAAAATGGGAGAAACCAATGAAACGATTTGCAATTTTTTGCGGCAGCTACAACAGCCTCATGATGGGCGGAGCAAAAGATTTTAAAGAGTCCGTACACACTGAAGAACAAGCATTGGAACGAGTTAAAGAAATCGCCAAACCAGAAGCATTTCTTGACTGGATACAAATATTCGACAAGAAAACCGATAAGGCGAGAAATTTTAAATTCTACAGAGGCGAGCTAAAGGAACAAGAACCCGACGAGTGCGAACGCCCATCAAAAAAATTAATAGCCGCAGCCGAGCCTCAATACGCTTAACCCTTAAAAAATAGCTCTCTCAGCCCGCCCAGTGCGGGCTAAGTGGGTAGAGGATATTGAGGAATAGAGAATGGCCAAGCGTAAACCCCGCAAACCCATGAGCAAGCAGGCCCAACACGCCCGCCTGGTAAACCGCTGGCTGCCCGGCTTGGTCCTCACCGCCCGCAGCAGCACCGGCCTGGATACCGATGGAGACCCCATTCTCGATATCAGCCATCGACGCCAAGGCGGCGCCGTTGGCGATATAGCCCGCGCCAAGCTCCAACACGAAATACTCAATTGGCAACACCACTGGCTGGTAACGGTTTTTGTCGAGTGCAAAACCCCAAAGGGCGAACGCTATACCGACTCCACCGAGTTCGAAGCCCGCGGAGTCCGCCTAAACGATTTGGCGGAACTGGTGCGCCCAGAGCTGGACAACATCCAAAACCAAGCCAACCCCAACCACTACAAAGACCACGGATGGCAGGCGGAGATTCTGCTGAATCGTAAGCAGGAGAAAGGGAGAGCAGCATAATGAAAGAAAGACCTATTTTACTTAATGGGGATATGGTGCGGGCAATTCTGGATGGACGTAAAACCCAAACGCGCAGGCTGATAAATCCGCAGCCATTTAATGGCGTAAGCGATGAAGAGGCCATAAAACAAATTGGCGGCTTGCCCCCTAGACTCTCCTTGCATCAGGTAATTAATCAAGCTTGGCGAAGTGGGTGTGCGGATATCCCTTGCCCACTTGGAAAGCCTGATGACCGCTTATGGGTGCGCGAAACACACCACCTTAGCCACCAAAAAAAAGTCACCTATAGAGCCGATTACCCCTTCAATCCTTTCAATGAGGACGAATGTGGGGAAGACTGCTCAATGGTTGGGGAGAAGTGGCGCCCCTCAATCCACATGCCCCGCTGGGCCAGCCGTATCACCTTAGAAATTACAGCTATTCGAATTCAACGTATTCAGAACATCAGCGAAGAAGACGCTATAGCTGAAGGAGTTCTTAATTCAACCCTACAAGCGCCGCCAACTAAAACTGTCATGTATCACTGCGGGCCGTGGCCAACACCAATTTGCGGTGAGTCGGCCAGGGATGCATATGGGGCTCTCTGGGAATCTACCTACGGCAAAGACAGTTGGGACCAAAACCCATGGGTATGGGTTATTGAGTTTCGCAGAGTAGAGCATCAGGCGGAGGCCGCCGCGTGAAGCTCTGGCAATCCCTCACCGGCATCGCCGCCCTAATCTTCTGCGGCACCAGCTTGGCCTTTACCGTACAGCTTTGGGTATCCATGCCCGCAGGTTTGGGCGGGCAGCTGGTGGCCGGTGCCACTGCGGTGGCCCTAGAACTGTGCAAATTCAGCTTCGCCCCGCTGGGCCTGTGGTTGTGCAGCCAAGGGCAAAAGAGCGGCTATGCCCTACTCTGCCTCTGGCCCCTGCTGGTAGTGATCAGCATTGTCGCCACCGTTGGATTCCTCGCCACCCACAGCGAAGAGCAGCAACAACGCAGCGCCCGCAACAGCCAGGAATACCGAGCATTGCAACAGCAGCTCAACAGCCTGCAACAGCAGATAAACACCCTAAACGGCCTGATCAACACCGATGCCAACAACGGCTACCGCCAGCGCGCTCTTAATACCGCAGCGCAGTTATCCACATTGGAGACTGAGCGAACCCAGCTGATAGAGAAGTTATCCACCATCGGCCAAACCGCCAACACACACAGCGCCTTTAACAGCCTCGCCAACACCCTAAACGCAGACCCCGCGCGGCTTCAGCATATCGGCTTTCTGGCCCTGGCGATCATCACCGACATAGTGGGACTGGTCGCGTTACTCGCGTTTAACGCCGCTGCAACGGTTGGTAAACGCGTTTCACAACCGTTTCAACAGCCCGAAACAGCAGAGCAACAACCAGAACACACCAGCCACCTGAGCAAAGAACAGCAACAACTGGCCCAACGTATCTGCGCCGGTGAATTCGGCAACCGCCCAGTGTTACGCAACATCAGCAACAGCATCACCGGCGGATACAGAATCGTTAAACCCGTTTTCGACGCCCTGCAACAGGCAGGCGCACTCAAACGCAACGGCCAGCGGTTTGCCCTGGTGCAGAGCTAAAAGACGAGGGAAAGAATCATGAAGTTTGGAAGCGTCTGCAGCGGTATCGAAGCGGCAAGTGTGGCTTGGGAGCAACTGGGCTGGCATGCAATCTGGTTTGCAGAAATTGAACCATTTCCCTCTGCGGTTCTGGCTCACCACTGGCCGGAAGTACGCAACCTGGGAGATATGACAAAGATTGCCACGGAGGTGCTGCGCGGCACTGTCGAAGCGCCAGAGGTATTGGTGGGCGGCACACCTTGCCAGGCTTTTTCTGTATCGGGGATGCGCGAAGGGTTGAGCGATCCGCGTGGCCAGCTGACTATCAAATATGTGGAGTTACTCGATGCAATTGACCATGTTCGCACCAGCCGGGGAGAGCAAAAAACCATCGCCGTGTGGGAAAACGTCCCCGGTGTCCTTAGCTCGAAAGATAACGCCTTTGGCTGCTTCCTCGCGGAGCTCGCAGGTGACGACAACACCCTTACTCCTGGTCCACAACCTGAGCCAGGACGGTCCAGCGCCCATTGGCAGTGGTGCAAGAAAACCCGTCAGCATTTTCCAGTCTGGTCGAAGTCAGGTCACGTTATTGGACCCCGCCGCACAATCGCGTGGCGGGTACTTGATGCCCAATATTTCGGAGTGGCCCAACGACGCCGCCGTGTGTTCCTTGTCGCAAGTGCTAGAGAAGGATTCGATCCCGCAGCGATACTTTTTGAGCGCGAAGGCTTGCGCCGGGATTCTGCGCCGAGCCGAGAAACGCCGCAAGAAGTTGCCGGAACTATTACGGCAGGCGCTGGAAGGCGTCGTGGCGCGGGCATCGAGCCCGAACAACTCACCACCGGAACCCTGACTGCAACTTATGGCGAGCAGTCAGGCCGGGACCTCGCGGAAATGCCCGGCGGGCTATTGCCTGTAGCATTTGGGCAAAACCGGCAATCTGGTCCGGTGGATGTGAGCCACGCAGTTACTGCCCATGCCGGGCGCCAGGACTTCGAGAGCGAAACCTTTTTGGTACAGCCCGCAATTGCCTTTCCCGCCGAACTAAGTGGAACCCAGTGCGCCGCCAGTGAAAACCTAAGCCCGGCGCTTTCGGTAACACACACAACAGCAGTGGCCTTTGCACAAAACAGCCGTGATGAGCTCCGCGAGTCACCACTAGTTGGTACGTTGAGCTCTGGCGGTGGCAAGCCTAGCCAAGGATTTGCCGCAGTTCGCCAGGGCTTGGCTGCGCGCCGCCTCACCCCTGTGGAGTGCGAACGCCTGCAGGGCTTCCCCGATAACCACACCTTAATTCCTCTTGAGACTCGCAAGAAAGTGGAAACAGAAATGGTGGCCTATTACAGCCGCCAACTGGGCCGAGAACTCACCGCCGAGGAGTGCGATTACCTGGCCAGCGATGGCCCCCGATACAAGGCCATAGGCAACAGCAAGGCGGTGCCGGTAGTGCGCTGGATAGGGAAAAAAATCAAACAAGCTTTAAAGCAACTGAGCGGGGACTGTAACCAAGCAGCCGCTTAGAAGACCTTCAAAACAGAGACATTGAGAAATTGCCAAAAAGGAAAATCTTATGATTAAAGGATATTGGTCAACCAAAGACTTAAGCGAACGCTACCGCTGCTCAAGCCGTACAATCTTTAGATGGGTAGAGCGTGAAACCAACCCATTCCCAAAACCACGTATCAAAGCCTCTGGCAGCCATAACCTTTGGGCGATTGATGATGTAGAGCAATGGGAGGATCAAGTTTCATATCAAGCAGCTGCCTAGATGTTCCTCACCTCATCCTTAGCGATGGTATTCACATCATCACCCTCGCTAAGGATTGACCCCTTGATTAAGCGTCGATATTGAATCTTATTTTGTATTCACCTGTGAATACATTTTGAACCAATACATCTGAACTGCACTTAGATGAGGGGGTTGCCCCTATTGAGAATTGATAATAGCCATTCATCTGGATTACTGACCAATTGAACCTACATGATTGATAGGTTAATACCCCAGCATCCGCCACACCATTAGTTATTGAGGTATGAAAAGTCGTACTGTTTGCTGCCGCAGGGCTTGGAAATAGTGGAGAAATAATACCGGTTGAATTTGTTCCATTAATGAGCACATTATCAGAAGAAGTATTATTTTTTAGCTCTATGCTTGTTGATAATGTAGCTGCCAGTGTTGGTACAGAGAATGCTACAGATGCAAGTAATCCCGCTGTAAGAATAAATTTTCGTTTAACTTCCATTTCATTGCTCCTTGAAAATGACGTGTAAAGACTTTCAGCAAGTCCACAGCCATTTCAACTCACGCTGACATCAAATGTCAATAATGTCATGTGAGTACAAAACTTGAAGTGCACAAACTAACCATTGGTGCAAAGCCTGGATTGTTGAACAGACTCAACTCCAGCAACAACATATGTACGCGGCCAAGAGCTTATCCTGTACCTTATTCGCACCAATCAAACTGACCAAGTAGCGCCCACTAGTCAGCCCCCGAGAGCAAAACCAAAGGCCAATTTGTTATAATGCGGCCTTTCAGATTCGGCCTTGGGGTATATTTCAATATGTGTACACAGGGGCGTACACAGATAAGGTTAAATCTAAGTGAATCAAGATTTTTCTCAACAATTTCAAAGACGTAGAACTTTCGCCATCATTTCCCACCCGGACGCCGGTAAAACAACCGTGACCGAAAAGCTACTTTTATTCGGAAATGCCATTCAGCTGGCAGGTTCGGTTAAAGGGAAAAAAGGTCCCCACGCGCGCTCCGACTGGATGACCATGGAACAAGAAAGGGGTATCTCCGTCACCTCCTCGGTGATGCAGTTTCCCTACAAGGAGCGCACGGTTAACCTGCTCGACACCCCCGGGCACGAAGACTTCTCCGAAGACACCTACCGGGTACTCACTGCGGTCGACTCTGCACTGATGGTGATTGATGGCGCCAAGGGTGTCGAAGACCGCACCATCAAATTGATGAATGTGTGCCGACTGCGCACTACGCCGATTCTCTCCTTTATCAACAAACTGGATCGGGATATTCGCGACCCCATCGAAGTGATGGATGAAATTGAAGAAGTCTTGAATATCCAAGCCGCCCCCATCAATTGGCCACTAAGCTCCGGTAAAAATTTTAAAGGGGTATACAACCTCTACACCGATACAATTCACGTATTTACTCAAGGCCAGGGTCACACAATTCCCGACGATATCCAGATCAAAGGGCTCGACTCCGCTGAGGCCGATGAGCTACTCGGCGAATATGCCGAGGACATCCGCGAGGAAATCGAACTGGTACGCGGCGCTACCCACGAATTCAATCTGGAAGCTTATTTAGCTGGCGAACTGACTCCGGTATTTTTCGGCACAGCGCTTGGTAATTTTGGCGTACGTGAAATGCTCGATGGATTTGTCGAATGGGCCCCGGGCCCTCAGCCTCGCGCCACCCAGGAGCGCCAGGTAGAGCCAAACGAAGAAAAGTTCTCCGGTTTTGTGTTTAAGATTCAGGCCAATATGGACCCCAAACACCGCGACCGTATTGCCTTTATGCGCGTCTGTTCCGGTACTTATAGCCGTGGCATGAAAATGAAACATGTACGCATCGGCAAAGATATAAAAATTGCCGACGCCGTAACATTTATGGCTGGCGACCGAACCCACGTGGAAGAGGCTATTGCCGGCGATATTATCGGCCTGCACAACCATGGCACTATCCAGATCGGAGATGCCTTTACTGAAGGTGAGTCTCTAAAGTTTACCGGCATTCCCAATTTCGCCCCGGAGTTATTCCGTCGTATTCGCCTGAAAGATCCTTTAAAACTAAAGCAACTGCAAAAGGGCTTGCAGCAGCTCTCCGAAGAGGGCTCTACCCAGGTATTTTTCCCACTGGATAACAACGACATTATTGTCGGCGCCGTCGGTGTCCTGCAGTTTGAAGTGGTCGCCTATCGCCTCAAGGACGAATATAAGGTGGAAGCCATTTATGAAAATGTAAATGTAAATACTGCTCGCTGGGTGGAAAGCGAGAGCGTGAAAGAGTTGGAAAACTTTAAACGCAAAGCAAGTACCAACCTTGCCATAGATGGCAGTGGACACCTGACCTACCTAGCGCCTACCCGTGTGAATTTGCAGTTGGCGGAGGAGCGTTATCCAGATATTCGCTTCTACGCCACCCGCGAGCATTAACTTGGGTGGACGTTTCCTGAAATCGCTTGTCAGTTCCAGGATGTTTGAGCAGTAGACAGAGAGATCAATAATGAGTCAGCAGAAAGAATTACCGGAAGAAATGCCCCGCCTAGGCAACGGCCTGACCGCTGCTATTGGTAGGCTGCTGATCCGGCTGATGGGATGGCGCCTGGAAGGTACCTTCCCTCCGGAAAAAAAAGTGATGGTGGCCCTGGCCCCGCACACCTCCAACTGGGACTTTGTCGTGGCCATGCCTTTTATCATGGCTTATAGGGTGAAAATTTCCTGGCTCATGAAGAAGGAAGCTTTTTTCTTCCCCTTTAAAAATCTCTTTATGTGGCTCGGTGGTGTGCCCACCAATCGTGGTTCTGCAGGGGGCATCGCCAAACAGGTAGCTAGGCAATACCGCAATAACGAAAAAATGTGGGTCGGTATAACTCCCGAGGGAACTCGCAAGAAAGTCACTAAGTGGAAAAGTGGCTTCCTGCGAATTGCTTATGCTGCCGAGGTACCAATTTTACTGGTTGCCTGGGACTTTTCTCGCAAGCGTTTCTGCCTGGACTCCCTCTACCATCCCACTGGAAACCTGGAAGAGGATATGACGGAAATCCAACGTCGCTTCAGTAAATACCAAGGGTTCCACCACAATATGCAAACCGATCTCTTGGAGGGCAGTGATTCCTCCCGTGATAGAATTCAGTAGCGATTTAACCCTTAGCACATATTTGATACTCGCCGCGGTGGCTTTCACCGCTGGCTTTATCAACGCCATCTCCGGCGGCGGAGGCCTGCTAACCCTGCCCGCACTCTTATGGGCTGGCCTCCCCCCCTAGATGCCCTCGGCACTAATAAATTCCAGGCCGTTTTCGGTACTCTCTCATCCAGCTTCAACTATTTTCGAAAAGGGCACTTACAACTGAAACCCCAGTGGCCGGGCTTGATAGCGGCCGTTTTTGGCTCCGCTCTGGGTACCTGGGCAGTCACTAAAATCGGGGGAGACATACTCGATACACTACTGCCGATATTAATTATCGTCATCGCCCTCTACTTCGCATTTTCGCCGCGAATTTCTGATATTGACTCTAAATCCAGAATAAGCCCTGGGCTATTTAACATTCTGATTGGTGGTGGGATTGGTTTTTATGGAGGTTTTTTTGGTCCTGGGATAGGGGCCTTCTATGCCCTGGCATTCGCCGCTCTACTGGGTTACAACATGCGTAAAGCCACGGCATCAAGCAAACCGCTGGTATTGGCCACCAATATCACCTCATTGGTTATATTTATGCTGGGCGGATACTTTTCACTGATAGTCGGTATCACTATGGCGGGCACCCAGATTATCGGTGCAAGATTAGGATCTAACCTGGTTATTTCCCATGGAGCCAAACTGATTAAGCCTGTAGTTATTCTCGTTACTATGACCATCGCGATAAAATTACTGCTGGAGCCCTAGAAAGTGACCCTGTTCCTCACTCTGCTGCTGTCCTTCTGTGCTTTTGTCATTGTGATCTGGACATTAATGCATCTGCGCACTCCGCGATTTCGTATGGACAGAGCCAGCTTTGTTAAAGGCCTGGAGGATGCCATCACGGGCCAGGCTAGCGAGAGTGAATGGCGTGCCTTAGTGGCGATACCAATGCGCCATGATCCTGAGCTGGAAGCAATGCGACTCAAGTGTCTCGAAATAGAAGAGCACGAGTCCAGTGATCACCCGCCCTATTTATTTACCGAGAAGGGGCTGGAACAACTGCGGCATATTCGCAGTAGGCTACTTATCAACACACCTAACAAACAACCTAGATCTTGAGTCAACGAGCTTTAATCAAGGATAAACATATGTTTAAACAACTGCTGACCCTCACTGGGGCCTTTATTGCAACCACAGCGATCAGCATCGCCCAGGCGAAGCCACTACCCCAGGAAGATCTGTCCGTGGCAGAAGTATTGCGTGATCGCGCCCTGACTTCTTCTGATGCCTATAGCATCGTTGAATCCTTGACGGTAGAAGTGGGCCCCCGTCGCGCAGGTACGGAAGGTGATCGGCGTGCAGTGGCTTGGGCCCAGGAAAAAATGAAATCCCTGGGGTTCGATCGGGTTTATACAGAGCAAATTGAAGTACCCCGCTGGACACGTGGACATGCCCACGCCCAGGTGGTTTCGCCCTACCCCCAACCACTGGTGGTGTCTTCCCTGGGCTATAGCGTAGCAACCCCCAAAGGTGGCCTTACTGCGGAAATCGTCGAGTTTCTTGATGTTGAAGCCCTACTGCAAGCCTCCCCTAAACAGGTAAAAGGGAAAATAGCCTTCATCAACAAGCGTATGGAAAAAGCTCGTACGGGTGAAGGCTACGGCCCCGCAGTGCAAGGGCGCAGTAAAGGTATGCGTGCAGCCGCTGAGAAAGGTGCTGCCGCACTGCTCCTAAGGTCCGTGGGCACAGACTCTGACCGCTTTGCCCATACCGGCATGATGTCTATTAATGATGTCGAAAACCCAGTTCCCGCACTGGCACTGTCAGCCCCGGATGCCAACCTTTTAGAAGCCATGTTGAAACGTGGCAAGCCGGTAGAAGTTAAGCTCGTTATAGATAATCAGCGTCACAGTGATGGCCCATCATTTAACGTTATTGGAGAAATTACTGGCCGCGAGAAACCCGAAGAAGTCATGATTATTGGCGCCCATCTGGATTCTTGGGATGAAGGTACCGGAGCGCTGGATGATGGCGCCGGAGTCGCCATAGTAATGGAGACCGCTCGCCTGATTGCCGAGCTCCCCAAGCGTCCTCGCCGTACCCTGCGCGTAGTTCTCTTCGGCGCCGAAGAAATTGGCCTGGTCGGTGCCAAGCAGTATTTAGATGCACATCGTCACGAGCTGGATAATATTATTGCCATCTCTGAGTCTGACTTTGGCGCAGGTAAGATCTGGAGATTTGATACTCGTTTGCCTGAGAGTAAATTCGATATTGCCGACCAAATGATGCAATTACTAGCACCTCTCGGCATTGAGCGCGGACATAACAAATCCTATGGCGGACCAGACAGTAGCGTGTTTGTCGCCGAAGGAGTCCCTGCCTTCGGTCTCTACCAGGATGGTACCGACTACTTCGACTACCACCATACCCCTAACGATACCCTCGATAAGGTGAAGCCAGAGAACCTGCGCCAGAACGTCGCAGCCTGGGTAGTGATGTCCTTCCTTGCCACCGAGATGGAAGATAACCTCGGCCGAATTCCCTCAAAAATAAAAGAGTAAACTAAGCACCTCACAACCACGACAAGAGCCTCCTCAGTGGAGGCTCTTTATACCTCACCTATCCTATTCGTACCATTCCCCAAGTTACCCACAACAGCAAGGCATATTTCTGTTTCCTGCTGGTGACCATTCCATTAACAGGCTGTTACTAACAGAATCCATGGATAGAGCTGTGTATAACTCAGGGATATCCACGCTCAGGCCCCTGTTTCCGCGGGGGCCTTTTCAACGGGTAAAAAAACACCAGCCATTTATCCACTTTCCACCGCTTGGCGTTATTAACAGAAAGTCTGGATAGACTTGTGCATAACTGCGGTATATCCGCGCCAGGCCCCGTGGTTGCACAGGTTCATTAAAACGTGCAAAAAATCACCGGTATTTTTATTGGTATTTCTGCGCCGTTTTTTTCAACGCAATAATTTTTCTAGGTTAAAGAGCACTTTTTAATTTCAGGTATTTTTTTGGTGGTGCCTGAGGTACAGATTAAATAAAGCGCGTTATTTTTTTGTATTTCCATTTTTTCCTTACAGAAAAAATTTAAGAAAGTGCTTTATTTATAGGAGGGAAGGCTCTTCGGAGCTTTTTAGAGCCTGCGCTTTTTTCATTAGCTTTTACCGGGTTGGATTTTTCGGCGGGAGTGTTGCGAGTAAAAATTCGATTGGGCTTTTTATTTATTCTGTATTTTGAATTTATTTTTTTATTCTCTGTTTTTATTTTTTATATATTCAATTTTTTTGTACATAAAAAAAGGGCCACCCTATTGGGTGGCCCTTTTCGGATTAGAAGCCTGACGATGACCTACTCTCACATGGGGAAGCCCCACACTACCATCGGCGATGTTGCGTTTCACTTCTGAGTTCGGCAAGGGATCAGGTGGTTCCACAACTCTATTGTCGTCAGGCAAACTGGCTTGGGTTGGCGTTGGTCTTATAAGCAATCTGCTTGGCCTGCCGTGTTATCGCTGTTTGCCTCGGTCTGCTGACCGGCGATAACCCCAAATAAGTCGGTAAAACAATCTGTAGTAATACACCGCAAGCGATCATTGTGTGTCTTTCATTCCACAATCCGCTAGCTTAGCTAGTCGTTAGTAACCATCTCTGTTGTATGGTCAAGCCGCACGGGCAATTAGTACTGGTTAGCTCAACGCCTCACAACGCTTCCACACCCAGCCTATCAACGTGGTAGTCTTCCACGGCCCTTTAGGACTCTCAAGGAGTCAGGGAAATCTAATCTTGAAGGAGGCTTCCCGCTTAGATGCTTTCAGCGGTTATCCCGTCCGAACATAGCTACCGGGCAATGCCACTGGCGTGACAACCCGAACACCAGAGGTTCGTTCACTCCGGTCCTCTCGTACTAGGAGCAACTCTTCTCAAATTTCCAACGCCCACGGCAGATAGGGACCGAACTGTCTCACGACGTTCTAAACCCAGCTCGCGTACCACTTTAAATGGCGAACAGCCATACCCTTGGGACCGGCTTCAGCCCCAGGATGTGATGAGCCGACATCGAGGTGCCAAACACCGCCGTCGATGTGAACTCTTGGGCGGTATCAGCCTGTTATCCCCGGAGTACCTTTTATCCGTTGAGCGATGGCCCTTCCATACAGAACCACCGGATCACTATGACCTACTTTCGTACCTGCTCGACATGTCTGTCTCGCAGTCAAGCGCACTTATACCATTATGCTCATTGCATGATTTCCGACCATGCTGAGTGCACCTTCGTACTCCTCCGTTACTCTTTGGGAGGAGACCGCCCCAGTCAAACTACCCACCATACACTGTCCTCGATCCGGATAACGGACCAGAGTTAGAACCTCAAACATACCAGGGTGGTATTTCAAGGACGGCTCCACAGTAACTAGCGTTACTGCTTCAAAGCCTCCCACCTATCCTACACAAGTAGGCTCAAAGTTCAGTGCAAAGCTGTAGTAAAGGTTCACGGGGTCTTTCCGTCTAGCCGCGGGTACACTGCATCTTAACAGCGATTTCAATTTCACTGAGTCTCTGGTGGAGACAGCGTGGCCATCGTTACGCCATTCGTGCAGGTCGGAACTTACCCGACAAGGAATTTCGCTACCTTAGGACCGTTATAGTTACGGCCGCCGTTTACCGGGGCTTCGATCAAGAGCTTCGCCGAAGCTAACCCCATCAATTAACCTTCCGGCACCGGGCAGGCGTCACACCCTATACGTCCTCTTACGAGTTTGCAGAGTGCTATGTTTTTAATAAACAGTCGCA